>JBDNAG010000042.1:0-7398 GCA_039768565.1 Akkermansiaceae bacterium
CTGCGCTTCAATGAGTGACTAGTTGGGCAATACTGAGTCTATCGAAAATCTTCAAGCGGTTTACGACAATGAAGATCAATTGGACCTTTTGATCTGGGCTCTTTGCGAAGAAGATCTTCTCGGCCCCATGGTCGGAGAGACTTATCAACATATTCTTGTCGATCAATTCGTGGGACTACGAGATGGTGATCGCATCTAAGACGAGAGTGCCATGGCCCCCGAAATTGTCGAGATGGTCAACGAGTAAACGATCTCGAGCATCATCAAACGTAATACGGATATCGGAAGCAAACTACCCAGTGATGTCTTCGTGAATCAATTAGGGAGCCCTCAGTAAACTGATCCCAGAAGACAAACACCCAGAGGTAATCAGACTAGCGAAGATCGTCAACGCAAGGAAACAACTCAGCGGAAAGGACGATAACAATCACAGGAACACAAAGAAGCCTAGTCATAAAAAGGGCGAGACTTTCTAAGTGTGCTTCACCCTACTGCTTGGAAAGCGAGACTTCGACAAGTTGGTAGGTCGAATCAAATACTCCCCCCGTCGTCTTGAGACAACAATCATAGCAGGCAACAGCGCCCTTGTATCTACGAACCCGCTCAAAAGCTTTTCCGCACTCCGGACACTGATATTTCCAACGCCGTTTCAAGCTACGGGTTGGCAAGGCTAATTCGTGTGTCGCCCGCTCGTCGGGAATTCCTAGATCTGAGCAGGCCTGCTTCCATTCGGCTCCATGACTTTTTATGGAACGGTGAGGATTTCTCTCGTAAGCGACCAAGTGAGCTAATTCGTGAAGGACGGTTCGTCTCACTTCAGCATCTGAAATTTCAGCGAGTCGGGGATTTAGCTGAATCAAACCCACGGGCCAAAAAGCGCGCCCTGCGCATGAGCGCATGCGAGGATTCCACTCTACCTCCACCCTTCCTTCTAGGTCGATCAAGCCAAGGTCATAGACCAACTTGCGACACCAGGCAGAAAATGATTTGTCAAACCCCTTCCTGGAAAAAGAAGACCCGCCCAGCCCATTGCCAACCCGAGAAACTTCTGCGGGAGGCTCGGCAAAATTGAACTTCATCTGGCGGGCAGGCCGGAACATACGGGCGATTGTTACGGATTCCTTAACAATTTCAAGATCCTAAACAAATATTTCAGGCAGATGAATAATTCCACCCCTTTGGACGAAAATCAGCTTGTCGCTTCCGCATCGCCCCGTGACCTTCCCCGCATGCCCGAGTTCAATCTTCTCGCCATCCTTCTCATTGTTGCGCTCCTCGTCCTTTGGAAACTCGATTTCGCCGCAACCCTCCTCACCTTAAAGAATCTCAAGCCTGAGTTGCCCGATGAATTTCGCGGGGTATGGGACGACGAAAAATATCAAAAAGCTCAATCCTATGAAAAGGCCCAAGCTCAATTTGGTGTCATCTCCTCCATCTTTTCACTCACCGTCCTCCTCGCATTTTGGTTTTTCGGAGGTTTCGCCGGGGTAGATGGCCTTGTGAACGAATGGGAATTCGGTGGGCTTGGAACAGGATTGGCCTTCATTGGGGTGATGTATCTCGGATCCTGGTTGACCTCTCTTCCCTTCGAAATCTACCACACCTTCGTCTTGGAGGAACGGTTCGGTTTCAATAAGACGACAGCGAAGACCTACATCGTTGATCAAATCAAATCCCATCTCATTACTGCAATTCTGGGAGGTGGGATCGTGGCGCTCATCCTGTGGATTTTTGACTCAGTTCCAAACGCGTGGATTTGGGCATGGCTAAGCTTCACGTTCATCTCGCTCGCTCTGACTTATCTCGCTCCTTCATTTCTTCTTCCGTTATTCAATAAATTCACTCCCCTTGAAGATGAAGAATTGAACGACGCGATCCAAAAGATGGCCAAGAAGTGTGAATTTCCTTTGACCGAGATTTCAGTCATGGATGGATCCAGACGTTCCTCCAAGTCCAATGCCTTTTTCACTGGATTTGGAAAGCGCAAAAAGATCGCTCTGTTCGACACCTTGATCGAAAGTCAAACCACCGATGAATTGGTCGGTGTGCTTGCCCATGAGATCGGACACTTTAAGAGAAAGCATATCGTCCAGCGCCTCGTGATTTCAATCGTGCAAACCGCCGTGATATTTTTCCTACTTGGAATGGCCACCGATCCGGAAAGCGCCTTTGGCAGCCAACTTTATGCGGCCTTCGGAATTCCCGTTGGCTCCAAGGCCACCATTGCGGCGGGGCTTGTCCTGTTCATGATCGTCTTCAAGCCCGTCTCCCGTGTTCTTTCGGTGGCGATGAACATCCTCTCCCGAAAGCACGAATTTGAAGCCGACGAGTATGCCGCCGTTAACCAAGGAACGCCCAATCACCTGATTTCCGCCCTCAAAAAACTCTCAGCCAATAATTTGTCCAATCTCACACCGCATTCACTTGAGGTCTTTCTTGATCATTCTCACCCACCTGTGTTGGTGAGGATTCAAGCGCTCAAAAAACTGGGTTAGTTGTCTTCCTTCCGGGAAGAGATAGGCAAGCCTTTGTATCCAAGAGCAAAAAGAATCATGGCGACGCAATTGATCCCAGTGAGAACAGCCCAGTAACCCGACCACCCCCACGACGGGGATATCAGATGGAAGAGTCGGTCAACGGTCAGGATGCCGAGGACCGTTCCGAGCCCGCCAGTGAAAAAACCCAGTAGCGCTTGGGCTTGAGTTCTCATTCCCTCCTCGACCCGACGATGGACAAATACGCGCCCGGCTTCAAAGAAGAAGGTCCAACAAATCCCATGCAGGGTGATTCCTATCACAAGCCATGTGACCTCATCAAAGGCATAGAATGTGTAGCGTAGGACCCCACTCCCGATCGCCAGAAGCAGAATGGTTTTAACTCGAAATCGTGCAATCACCCAGCCCATCAAGAGCATGGCAATCGTCTCCATGATTTGAGCGGTTGCCATAAATGCGCTCACTGACTCCACCCCGAGTTCTTTGAGATGCTTGGGCGTGTGCAAGTAATAAGCGCCAAGCGGGATACTGAACAAAAGAGCGGTGGAGAAGTACACCAGCAGGTCCCGGTCTTTGAGCAATTTCATCGCCCCGAAACCAAGATTGTCCGTCCACTTCTTTGCCTTGCCTCCTTTCGGCAGGGTAACGGGAAGGAGAAAGCAGGCGAAGCCGGCGAAGATTCTAACCCCTGCCCCAAGTTTTCCCGTTTCAGCCGAAAAATCGAGCCCCCACCAGCTCACTAGAAAGCTTGATGCCATCCAGCCCAAGGTTCCCCAAACACGGAACAGACCAAAGGTCTTTCCCGGGTCAGCAAGACTCGAAAGCGTAATCGTTGTCAGGAGCGACCACGCAGGAGCTGAGATCAGAGCATTAACAATAAAGAATGAGAGAAACCACCATCCACCCCAACCTTCCTCAAGTGCGTGGAAAGCCATATAGAGAAAACCCGCACCTAGAAGCATGATCCAACCAAGGACCTTTTGAGCCTGAAGCCGCTGATCAACTTGGGCACCAAAAATAAGGGGTGAAATCATCCCGGCAAGAGGCGGGACAACAAATGCCCACACAGCCCATTCTTCGAGGCCATAATTCTCAAGCACATTGGAAAGTGCCGGAAACCAAAATCCCGGTGCCGAGGCAAGGAGGAAAAAGACCACCGCCAACCAGTAACGGTGGCCTTTCATAAACCTATTTCTTAGCGCCCCACGAATCCCGTAGGGTCGAAATCCGGTTAAAGACCGGCTTATCCACGGAGTGATCGACAGAGTCCGCGCAGAAGTAGCCAATTCGCTCAAACTGACATCGCTCACCCGAGGATATCGAGGCCAGACTTGGTTCAACCTGAGCTCCAGTGATCACTGATAAACTCTCAGGGTTCAAACAGGCCAGGTATCCTCCTTCGGCATTATCAGGAATTTCTTCCGTGAAGAGTCGATCGTAAAGACGAACCTCGGCATCGACTGCTTCCTCACAAGAAACCCAATGGATGGCAGTACGACACTGAACCCCTTCGGGCGCAGATTTACCGATGGTGTCCGGAATAAACTCGCAATGGACTTCACTGACCTTGTCATCTTCGCCAAGAACATGGTCAACATGCTGAATGATGTATGCTCCGCGAAGACGAACCGCGCCGCCGGGCTTGAGACGAAAATACTTCTTTGGGGCCTCGATCATGAAATCGTCCCGTTCAATCCAGAACTCTCGGGTAAAGGTTAGCTCGCGTGTGCCGTCATCTTCATTTTCGGGATTGTTCGGCACGGAAACCTTCTCACTCTCCCCTTCTGGATAGTTGGTCACGATAACCTTGAGAGGATCAAGAACCGCCATTTTGCGAAGAGCGACTTTGTTGAGGTAGTTTCGAACCTCGAATTCGAGGAGAGCGAAATCTGAAAGCGAATTCTGCTTGGTCAAACCAACCTTCTCCACAAATGAACGGATTGCTTCTGGCGGATAGCCACGTCGACGCATACCACTCAGCGTCGACATCCGGGGATCATCCCAGCCACCGACATGATCCTCATCAACGAGCTGAATAAACTTTCGCTTGCTCATCACGGTGTAACCAATGTTAAGGCGGGCAAATTCAATCTGACGGGGTTTTGAAGGGACCGGACAGTTTTCAACAACCCAATCGTAAAGCGGGCGGTGATTTTCAAATTCCAGGGAACAGAGTGAGTGAGTGATCTGCTCCTTCGCATCCTCGAGGGGGTGAGCAAAATCATACATGGGATAAACACACCACTCATCTCCGGTATTGTGGTGATAAGCATGAACGACCCGGTAAAGCACGGGGTCACGCATGTTCATGTTGAACGATTCCATATCGATGTTGGCACGTAGAACAGCACCACCATCTTCGAACCCGCCTTCGCGCATCTTCTTAAAAAGCTCCATATTTTCCTCAACCGAGCGCTCCCGATGAGGAGAAGGTGTGCCGACAGCACTTACATTTCCCCTTTGAGCGCGGATCTCATCCGAAGTCTGGGTGTCGACATAAGCGAGGCCTTTTTTGATCAAGGCGACCGCGCAATCGTAAAAGTATTCGAAGTAGTCGCTGGCGAAGTATAGATGATCGCCCCAATCGTAACCGAGCCATTCGATATCCCGCTTGATCGACTCGACATACTCAGTGTCTTCTTTGACCGGATTGGTATCATCAAAGCGCAAGTGGCATCGTGCCCCAAGATCGGAATACTCCCCCGCAATTCCAAAGTTCACTCCAATCGCCTTGGCGTGTCCAATGTGAAGGTAGCCATTCGGTTCGGGCGGGAAACGGGTAATTGGAGCAGAGTGTTTTCCACTCTCCAAATCGGCCGCGATGATCTCGCGGATAAAGTCTTTTTTCTCGTCACTCATGACGTCTTTAGAGGGTTGAAAGTTCTTTGAGAAGTTCGCGACTCATTTCGATCCCCTTTTCAAAATTCTCGACAGAGTAATTTTCATTGGGAGCGTGGATTTGGCAGTCAGGCAGGGCCAAGCCGAGCATGAGACTGTCTACTCCAAGGATTTCCTTCATATCCTGAATGATGGGGATGCTCCCACCTTCACGGATCAAAACCGGCTCACGACCAAATGCGGTGGTGAGAGCGGTTTGAGCAGCCTTCCCGAACTTGGAATGAGGATCGTTATGATACGCTTTTCCAGAATGCCCTTTGTGAATCTCAATCGTCACCCCTTTTGGAAGGTGCTTGCGGAGATGATCTTCCACCTGCTGCTGCACTGTCACTGGATCCTGCCCGGGCACCAATCGGCACGAGAGCTTAAACATCGCTTCAGCCGGCAAAACCGTCTTCGAGCCTTCACCTTGATAGCCGCTTCCGAAGCCATTCACCTCAACGGTCGGTCGCGCCCAGAGCCGCTCGGCCATGGTGTAACCCGGCTCACCGAAGGGTTCGGGAGAACCTGTTGTTTTCAAGAAATCTTCATCGCCGGCACCCGGAACCTTGGCCCACATTTCGCGCTCCCAGTCTTCAAGAGGAATGACGTCGTTATAAAATCCTTCGACCGCGATTCTTCCATTCTCGTGATGCAAACTTGCGACCATTCGGGCTGCGGCCGTCGCGGGATTTGCAACACACCCACCATAAACACCCGAGTGAAGATCTCCGGACGGACCTTTCACCGTCACCTCGAGACAAGTGATACCGCGGAGACCGTATCCAAGGGTCGGCACGCCGGGCGCCACCATTCCGGTGTCAGAAACCGCGATAATATCGCAAGCCAACGATTCCTTATGCTCATTCAAAAATGGAACGAGGTTTGGAGATCCAATTTCCTCCTCTCCTTCGATGAGAAAGATCACATTGAGCGGGAGCTCTCCATTTTCCTTAATCGTTTTCTCAGCTCCAAGCATGTGGACGAAGTGCTGTCCCTTGTTATCGGCTCCGCCCCTGCCCCAAATTTTTCCATCTCTAATTTCAGGCTCGAACGGCGCCGAATCCCAAAGTTCAAGCGGATCAACCGGCTGAACATCATAGTGGCCGTAAATCAGAACAGTTGGACGTCCTTCGGTTCTTTCGTTGCGAGCAACGATTACCGGATTGCCTGGAGTCTCGTGGAGCTCGGTCTGCAGCCCCATCAGTTCAAATTGGCCTTTCAACCAGTCGGCATTGGCCCGGACATCCCCGACGTGTCGGGAATCGGTGGAAATACTGGGAAATCGCAGATGTTCGAAAAGGCGCTCAAGCTCTGAAGTCATGTCAGAGGGATGAGGCGGGGCTGCCAATCTCGCAAGTCACAAATCTACTCCTGCGATGATTCTTCGTCTTTGCGGGGTTTCGTAAGGCCCAGCTTCCGCCTTTCTTCTCCAATCACGGCCAAGGCGTCAAACAACGCCATTAAGATCATGAAAAGGCACATTAGAGCGAGAACCCCCCAGAAAATCAACATTCGCCACAGACCCTGTGAAAGCCACGAATTCATGGGCCAGTTTCCCAAAGAAAAATACGCCACAATGAACACCAGTAATCCGGTAATGAATCGACGTCGCTTTGCACGGTCAGCGAGGGTGACCGAGGCAATTGCGAGCGACATTTGCCACCAAGCCGAGTTCTTCATTCAGCAAAGCTAGCGGATCCCGTTTGCCATCGCAACGCTATCATGCAAACTCCTTTTTCCCAACAGCATGAATATTCTGATCATCCACTACCATCTACGAGCTGGAGGCGTGACGAGGGTGATTGAATCCCAGGTAAAGATTCTTCGGGAACTGGGGCATCAGGTTCGTATTGCTTCAAGCGGACCTGAAAAGGACTGGGCGGGCCCCGGACTAATTTTGCCTGATTTGGACTACCAGACCGAAGGGCAAATCCCCATCGAACAACTACTTGAACTGAAAGCAGATCTTTGGATCATTCATAATCCTACACTGGGATTAAATGTGGCCTATCCAGACATCATC
>JBDNAG010000043.1:0-4885 GCA_039768565.1 Akkermansiaceae bacterium
GCCATCATCGGTCACGGGCTGGAAGGCGAGTCTTCCGCCAAATATATTCGCGGCATGTCGTTCGCGCTCCAAAAGCGCGATTGGGACACCCTAGCGTGGAACTGTCGTGGTTGCTCGGGCGAGCCCAATCGCCTCCTCCGCTCCTACCACTCCGGCGTCAGCGATGACCTCGGCCACGTTGTCGATCACGCCATTGCGCAAGGCTATCAATCCGTCGCCCTAATTGGCTTCAGCCTCGGTGGAAACATCGTTCTAAAATATCTAGGCGAACAGGGCTCCGGAATTCGTCCCGAGGTAAAAGCCGGGATTGCCTTCTCCGTCCCCTGCGACCTCACCTCCAGCTCACTTCGACTGGGTGATTGGGATAATAAAATCTACATGTCCCGCTTCATGGATGACTTGAAAGAAAAGATCATTCAGAAGCACCAAAAATTTCCGGGAAAACTGAATCTCGAGGGGATCAAGAGCGTAAAAACCTTCGCCCAATTCGACGATCGTTTTACCGCCCCTCTGAATGGCTTCACAAATGCCCGGGACTATTGGACCCGCGCCAGCAGCAAGCCTCACCTCGAAGCGATTCAGATTCCGGCGCTCATGATTCAAGCGGCCAACGACCCATTCCTTCCGCCCCCCTGCTTTCCCAAAGAGATTGCAAAAGCCAGTAAATCGTTTCATCTCGAAATCCCCCGCCACGGGGGACATGTCGGCTTCGCCAGCCGGAGATCTGAATACTGGTCGGAAACACGCTGTGCAGAGTTTATTGAGGAAGTTATGCTATGACTCACCGCACATGATACGCCTTCTTCTTTTCCTCACTCTTTCTACTCTGGCGCATGCCCGAAACTTTAAGATCAAGGTTCCTGATCTCCCTTACCCAGTAAAAGTCTCACTCCCCGAGAACCATAAACCCGGCGGAAAATACCACACCATTTTTTACTATCACGGTACAAGCGGCCGCCCCACAACCTCGCTGATGCGAACCCTCACCGGCCCGAAAGACTGGATTATTGTCGGCATGACATACCAGCAAAAAGGAACGTTCACTCTCAACGCCGAAACCTGGAAAGCAGAACGCAAGGCTTACCATGCTGTTCGCAGAATTATGACCGAGAAGCATGGCACTGACCCCAAGCATCTTTACCTCGCCGGATTCTCCAAGGGCGGCTGGCATACCAACCTCATGCTACAATCAGAGCAAACCGTTTGTGGAGGAATCATCATGGGCGCGGGCCATCTCCACTTTGCTCCCGCCACTCTTAAAAAATACACTTCGAAAAAACCGGTCCACATTGGAATTGGACGATCCGACGGAAACTATCCATTCGCCCTGAATGCCCTGCTCTACCACCGCAAGATGGGCGGCAACTCCACACTGGAAATCTGGCCGACCCTTGGTCACAACTTCCCCGACAACGGATCACCATCACTTACCCAGTGGCTCAACATACGGCTTAGTCCGCCCGAAGAACTCACAACTTCCGCGACTCAGGAATTAGACAAACTCGTCCGCAAGGCCGGGTCGATGAAGCCTCTCGAACATTGGGATCAACTTCGGGAAGTCAAACGAATGCCGTACTTTCAGCTCACCTCAAAATCGTGGCGGGAGATGCTTGCTAAAAAGCTGACTACCATCGAATCGGATCCCTTGGTTGCCCCGGAAGCGAGGCTCTTCTCACAACATCGCAGATTACTCCATCAGGAGATCACCAACAACACCCTCTCTTCCCTCAAAAAGGTCAACTTATCCTACCTCAATCTCTCCAGCCAACATCCCAAGACCCGCCAAGGCAAGCTCCTCGAAGAAGACTTTGTCCGAACTGAAAAGCTGCTCAAACATTTTGAAGAACAGGAAAAGCTCCGCCCCAAAAAACCAAAACCATCAGAACCCGAAACCGAAGCACCCGATTCCCGCCGGAGAATTCCCGGATCCCCCCTCATCCGCTAGCCCCATCACTCCCATGATCAAATCCATTCAACTTTTCACGACCCTCTGTCTTCTCAGCTCATTGCCAAAAATCACCGCAAAAGAGATAGAAAATGTCCTCCTCATCGTCTCAGACGACCTAAAGGCGAGTGCCCTCAGCTGCTACGGCAATAAGGTCTGCAAAACGCCCAATCTGGATCGCCTCGCCGCACGCGGAATGGTCTTTGAGCGAACCTACTGTCAGGGAACCTGGTGCGCCCCCTCCCGGCTCTCTTTCATGCACAGCCGCTATCAAGGGAGTGAAGGTAAAAACATGGGAGAGCATTTCAGGTCGCAGGGAATACACAGCGCGAGAGTTGGAAAAATTTACCATATGAGGGTTCCCGGGGACATCATCGCAGGAACCGATGGACAAGATATCCCCTCCACCTGGGACGAAAAATTTAACACCAAGGGAGCCGAGGCTCACACCCCGGGAGATTATGCCTGTCTCAACCTCAACATCTTCACCAACAAATTGGAAAACCGCGAATCGACGGGAATGAAACACCGCATGTTTGTTTCGGTCAATTACAAGGGTGACGGATCCGATCAGCCCGATTGGAAGGCTGCTGACAAGACCGTCGAATTGCTCAACAAGCACAAGAACAAGCCTTTCTTCATCGCAACAGGTTTTGTCCGCCCCCACTACCCCAGCGTTGCACCTACGCAATACTTCGACAAATACCCCTTTAAAAACATGCCCCTTCCTCAGGTCCCGGATGGTGATTTGAATGACATCCCAAATGCCGGCCTGGCACGAACTACCAGTCAGAAAAGCGGAATTGCCAAGTGGCCCGACAACCAGAAAAGGATGTGGTCCGCCTACTACGCCACGGTCACTTACATGGACGAGCAACTAGGGAAAATTCTGGACGAACTGGACCGACTCAAGCTGACAGATTCCACCGCCATCGTCTTTCTCAGCGATCACGGCTACCACCTCGGCGAGCATCACTTTTGGCAGAAAAGTAACCTCCATGAAGAAGTCACCCGCGTCCCAATGATCATTTCGGCACCGGGATTCAAACCAGGCAGAACCCAATCTCTCGCCGAACTGGTGGACATCTACCCAACCCTCTGCTCTCTTCTTCAAATTTCCATTCCGGAATCCGTACAGGGAAAAGACCTGCTCCCGACGCTCAAAGATTCAAAGGCAAGCCCTCGAAGCGGAGCTCTCTCCCTGCTACGAGGAAGCCATAGCCTTCGCACAGACCGATGGGCTTTCATGAAATATAAAAACGGCGACGAAGAACTCTACGACATGAGTAAGGATCCTGATCAGTTCACCAACTTGGCGAAAAGCAATGAGTATCAAACAGCCAAGAAGGAGCTCCGCACCCAGCTAAAGGAGCGACTCAAATCAGCATCACTGCGCTGACTTCTTCACTGTCATCCCGGGATTGGCAGTCATCTCGAAGCCATCTGAAAACGTGAGTCTCTTCGGAGTGTCTCCAAATTCGTATGCCGCGTAGTTCTTTTTCCCGTCCTTCACATAAACGTTCACCCATGGATGGGACGAAGTTACCGAACGATCGTTTCTGCCGAGAAGATTCAATGTGTGAATCCAATGATACATAAACGCGTGAGTATTCCCTCCCTCCAGGCTGCAATCGGGGTGCTGAGCGAGATAGTCGACCGCCATTTGCGAGTCTTGAAGGGAATTGAACATCACGACCAGATCACCCCAGCCGTTGTTGTAGTTGTCTCCTTTTCTCCGCCTCTCAACAATGCGATCATGATTCTTTTTCACGTAATCGGGATACCTTCCCATATAAATTGAAGCCGGAGTATAGGGCAGCCAGTTGATGCCGTGGATGCAATCGATGTCTGCCGAAAACCAAGTCGCGAACGCTCCCTTACCGCCCCAGACCATACCGAGAGCCACCTCAGGAAAATCCTTGGGAAAATTCGTCGCCGATACATCAAACCAATATTCTTCAACAGCTGTTCGTTCGGTATTGTAAAGAAAGGCCCCAGTATCCCTCAGCTTCGTATTTCCGGTCACCTCTCCCCAGAGCATCAGACCATACCAGGCGTTCATTGATTCAGACGACGACTCTTGGTTGTTTCCGTCACCGAACTTGGCATGCCCCGAAGCCCATGAGTGCCCCGCATAGACATCAAAACATCGAAGATGAGGAAAAAGCAGATCTTTGCGATCAGTGGAAGCAATATCTCGAATAAGCATCTCGACCATTCCCCCCCATTTTTTCACCCATGTCGGATCAAGTCGCGCAACTTCAGCCGCCGCCCGGATAAAGTAGCCGTAGTGGAAATGATGATCATTGATTTGCCCGTCACTCCCATACGAGGGTTTGCTGCCGATCAATGTCCCCCAGGTTTTATCGTAGTAGAACAGAGGCGCTTTTTCTCCCTCCGAGGCGACAAACCAGTTCTCGAGCCGGCGGCGAATCTCATCAACAAAAAGCTTTTGCAATTCCTGCTCGCCAGCCACTTCGGCTACTCCGCTTAAGGTTGCGAGCTTCCCCAGAAACTTTCCGTCCCAATATGTGTCGGCAAACGGCATCTCAAGCTTTGCGGCTTCCTCCTTGAGGTAAAAGACCAACTGCTTTGGGTCGGCAATTCCCTCGGCTGGAAACATTGGCAATAGCCCCTGAATTGGAACTGCAGTTTCAAACCCAGCGCCCTTTGCCAGCTTCATTTCGCCCCTAACCGAGCGATAACTTTCCCCGGTTAAAGCCACTCCCGAGTATTTCCACTGGTGCGGATAGAGCGCAAACAAGGTATCTTGACCTATCCCTTCCAATGCTTCGACTTTAAACTGATACTTGGTCTTCAGCTGGCCCTCCACTGTCGTCGCAGAAAAGCTGGTGCCGATGACATGATGATGGGCACACTGCGCAAATCGGGCGAGAGTCGTATCATTGGCGTCAGGTAAAAGTGCTACGGTAAAGTAGC
>JBDNAG010000243.1:0-4476 GCA_039768565.1 Akkermansiaceae bacterium
CCACTTTGCATTGCGCTCTGGAGTTTCTTCTCAAGTGCGACCTTGGCTTCACGTGCGGCTTGCGCGGCTTTGAGTCCGGTTTTGTCTTCAGGGTCATTTTTAATGATGTCCGCGATGACTCCGGGGTAGAGTTTGCGATAATCTTCAGGAACTTTTTCAAGTCCGGAAAAAAGTTCCGTGGCTTTATCGACTCCCTGAGCGCTCTCGGCCTTTTGGAAAGCTTCGTCGCGGGCTGCCTTGCTCTTTTGGAGCTTCGCAAGATGCTCTACGTAGGACTCAGGTCCACCCTTTTGGTAGCCGGTTTTGGCATAGGGGCGGCCTTCGGCATCGGTGAGGAGGATGGTCGGGTAGCCTTGGATTTGATATTGTTCACGGAGTTTTTCGTTCTGCGCGATTGTCTCTTTCGTGAGCTTTGATTTGTCCTTGGGGTAATCGAGTTCCACCAGGATGAAGTCGTCGGCAATACCCTTTTTGAAAGGGTCGTGCTGGAAGACTTCCTCGTTCAGTTTGATGCACCATCCGCACCAGTCCGAGCCGGTGAAATCGATGAAGAGATCCTTGTTTTCGGCGGCCGCCTTCTTTTTGGCGGCTTCGAAGTCGTGCAACCAGCCTTCACCTCCGGCAAAGGAAAACAAGCTGGAGGCGATCATGGTGGATGCGATAATTGATATGGTTTTCATGTTTCTGTCTCTGAGGGAACGTAGCCAAAACCTTATTCCGTGCAACTCTCCTGATTTTCTTGCACTTTGGGATGCTGTTCATTTGACTCCCCTTAATGTTGGCCATTGATCGTGCTCGGGAGAAGCTCCAGGAAGTTTTCGGATTTGAAGATTTTTTGGACGGGCAGGAGAGCGTGATTGACGAGATTCTCTCAGGCCGGGATGGCTCGGTGGTGATGCCCACCGGCGGTGGTAAATCTCTCTGCTACCAACTCCCCGCACTTTGCCGGGAAGGGGTCACTTTGGTCGTAAGTCCACTCATTGCCTTGATGAAGGATCAGGTGGATGCGCTCGAGGAGCGTGGGGTGGCTGTGACTTTGATCAATTCGACTCTTAGCTGGAATGAGCAGAAGGAACGGCTCGATGGTATGAAAAACGGAGCATATCGGCTCGTCTATATTGCGCCGGAGAGATTTCGCGCGGGATCGTTCATGAGCGCGTTGCGCGACGTTAAGATCGAGATGGTGGCGATTGACGAGGCTCACTGCCTCAGCCAATGGGGGCACGATTTCCGACCTGACTACATGAGGCTGGGTAGAGCGCTCGAAGATTTGGGACGCCCGCAATGCGTTGCACTCACCGCGACAGCGACTCCCATAGTCCGGGATGATATTCGCGAGGTTCTTAAGCTTCGTGAGCCGTTCGAAAGTATCAGTGGATTTGAGCGACCGAACCTGAGCTTCACGATCACGCCGGTCGAGAAGGTCGCTCAGAAATATGGGCGTCTGAAAAAAGTGCTCACGGAAAACAAGACTGGGATCGTGTATTGCGCCACTCGCAAAAAGGTCGAGGAGGTCGCGGAAACCATCCATTCCTGGGGATTGAGCTGCATCGCTTATCACGGTGGCATGACAGATCAGGAACGTGAGGACACCCAGAATACCTTCATTTCCCGAAAGGCCGATATCGCAGTGGCGACCAATGCTTTTGGAATGGGAATCGATCGGTCCGACGTGCGCTTCGTGGTGCACTTCGAGATTCCGGGAAGTGTCGAAGCCTACTATCAGGAGGCTGGCCGTGCCGGTCGTGACGGTGAAGCTTCTGTTTGCGAGTTGCTTTTCAACTACGCCGATACCCGGACACAGGAATTTTTCATCGATGGCGTGAACCCGGGCGCAGGTATGATTAGGGACGTTTACCAATTTTTTCTCAATGATGCCGATGAAAACTACGAGTGCCATCGGAAACTGGATGAGATCAAAGAGGCCATCGGGGCTAAAAATGGCATGGCGATCGGAGCGGCTTTGGGTGCCTTGATTCGAGGTCGCTGGGTCGAGCGATTCGATGTTCCCGGGAGGCGGGCTAAAGGCACCCGGCTTCTGAAGCCGGAGGTTTTGACTCGGGATCTGGTTTTGGATGAAGCAGCGCTTGAAGAGAAGGAGCGGCGGGACCGTGAGAAGCTGGAGAAGATGGTTCGGCTTTGTTACGCCAATACGTGTCGCCAGCAATGGGTGTTGGAATACTTTGGCGAAGTCGATGCTCCGGTTTGCGGGAGCTGCGATGTTTGTCGGGGCGAAGAGAATAGCGAGCGCCGTGCTCCAAGCGATGAAGAGGATCTGATTGTTCGTAAATTTCTCAGTGGAGTCGCACGGATGTCGCACCGCACCTCGACCGGGTGGGAGGGGGGCTTTGGCCGCGGCCGGATTATTCAAATGCTCGTGGGAAGTAAATCGCAGGAAGTTTTGCGGGTCCGGCTTCATGAATTGAAGACGTATGGGCTCTTGAAAAAAGAAGGCACCGCATATTTGAATTCACTGGCTCGAAGCTTGAACAATGGTGGTTTGATTGTCACTCAAATGGGCGAGTATCCACTTGTGACACTGACTCCGCGGGGAGAGCAGGTCATGATGGGAAAGACGAGTTATGCTCTCGAGTGGCCGTCCGGCGATGGGCCCTCAAAAACTTCGGCCGACGGCGTGGCGCTGAAAGACCTCGGTTTTGATGGGAGGCTTTATGACCGTCTCAAGGACGTTCGGACCCGACTGGCGAAGGCGGCGCAGGTCCCGGCCTATGTCATATTTTCAAACGACACCCTGGAACATCTCGCGAGGCTTCGCCCCAAGACGATGGATGCGGGGCTCCTCGTGAAAGGTATCGGCGAGGCCAAAGCAGAGAAGTATCTCGAGCCCTTTTTAAAGGTCATCCGCGAGGTTGACCAAGGAGAGTAAAGTTTTGGCTGGCTCAGCTTTCCGGGCGTGATTGAGGAGAACTCCTTTGAGATCGAGCTTGGCAGCCTTCTTGATGCTCAATCTTGCCATGATGCTGTCATCGTTAAGAATTGCGGGCGGAGGAGAGGCTTTCCCCAAGTGATCGGTAAACAAGTCCCCGGCGAAGAGGAGCTGGGTATCGTCGTGCAAGAACCCACAATGGCCGATGGTGTGGCCGGGGAGGGCGATGACTTCAAGCCCGTGAATCCTCTCTCCCGGCTCGAGCCAATGATCAATATTAGGTTTTTCGAATCGGAATAAAACTCGCCCGATGGTTTCGAGCCAGCCTGCAATCTTGCTCCAACCCCGATACCGGTGACAGCCATTCACGTGATCTCGATCAGCAAGCGGCGCGTATACCTGGCAATTGGTAATTTTTTGAAGCCTGGCGACATTTATGGTGTGGTCAAGGTGCCCGTGAGTCAGGAGGATACTCCACACATCTGAAAGAGTTTTACCCTGCCTGCGGAGGGCGTTTTTGATCCGTGCGATTCCTCTAAAAAATCCGCCGTCAATCAGGTCGACTCCGTCATCGGAAATGATCAGGTGGTGTTGCACGATGAGTCCGCGCAGTGGAATGATTTTGGGCACGAATTAAAGATCTCAGATTTTGTGAAAAAACCAACGATGGATGCTTTCTAACCTGCTGTGGGTGTGCTTCACTTTCGGCCTGCACCTATGAGTGAAGAAACTCCACAACCTCCTGAAAACGACGGAGCTCTTGATTTGTCCGGTTTGAATTTCGGCCCTGCCTGGGCCCGGGATCCATCGGAGTCCAAAAGCCTTAAGAAATTTAAAGATCGCGGTGACCGTGATGACAGACGCGGCGGCGGTGGCCGGCGCGATGATCGCCGTGGCGGTGGTGGTCCTCGCCGGGACAGCCGTGGTGGTGGCGGCGGTGGTCGACGCGACGATCGTCGTGGCGGTGGAGGAGGTCGCGGGCGTCGTGATGATGATCGACGTCCGCAACGTCAGGAGATCGAACCGCCCGAGGGGTTCGAGCTGAAGTTGATGCCTGCCGAGGATAGCCTCGACCTACTTGCGAAGCGCGTCATTGATTCGGGCCAAACCTTTTCGGTTTTTGATTTGGCGAAGGTTCTTTTGCAAAGCCGTGATCGCTTTCGGGTGACCTTCGAGTCGAGCAAGAAGAAGTTTTTCCGTTGCCGGGAAGATCAATCAATCTGGCTGACCAAGGACGAGGCCCAGCGCCACCTTTGGCGGAGCGATTGGGTGAAGAAATTTTACGAAGAAGTGCAAGTTGAAGGCGAAGCTCCCAAGGGAAGCTTTTCTGCGATCGCCCGCTGTGGAATTAGTAACGAGCTTTTAGGGCCTCCCAACTATCATGGTTATCAGGAGAAGTTAGGTGCGCTCCATCGCGAGCGGTTCTCGAACATGTCTCTGGATGCCTACAAAGCGAAAGTCCGCACCGAGCATGGTGAGGAGGCTGTTGAAGCCTGGCTCGAAAGCATGAAGACGGTGACCAAGTGGAAGGTCGCCGAGCCGAAGGAAGAAGAATCAAAGGAGGACGAACCTGAAGGAAAGGAAGCGAC
>JBDNAG010000244.1:0-28717 GCA_039768565.1 Akkermansiaceae bacterium
ATCAAGTGAGCGGGAGGTTTCTGATACTTGGAATGTTGTTGATGGGAGTCAGATTGGCTGAGCCTTTTGATGACGCCGAGTTTCAGATGGCAGAAGAGAGCGTGTTTGAAGAGAGCGTGACGGTGGAGGTGAGGAGAGAATGCTTAGAAAACCAACCTTGGAATTGATTCTGAACAGATGGAGTTCCCGCGAGCAATTTCTCGATGGATTGTGGAAATACAATGCGTGGCCCACGACGAGAGCGGTAGATACTTTTGTCGCCAAGTTGTGGGCCAAAATTGAAGGTTCTACAAACGAATCGGAGTTTGTTTTGACGGAGCTTGGGATTGGCTACAAGTTGACAGTGGGTTAGTATTTGTTAGAAGTAGCATGCGCGGGTTGCATTCTCTTCGCCTGGGGGAATTTCGAGATAGCCGCTTCCTTCGAGCGGGGTGACAAAGTCTCCGGAATTTTGTGGAGAGAGAGAGAGAGCCTTGCCTTCCGTGTTAAGTTTTGCGGGTAGGAACTGGGTAAGAAAGGGATGTCGTGAAATGGGCCCGGCGAGAGGGAAAGTGGTGGCTTGTGCGTCGGGTGCTCCGGTCATGCGGCGGAGAAGCGGAACGACGTATCTTTGGAAGGTCGTGAGAGTGGAGTTGGGATTTCCGGGGAGGGCGACGATACCTTTCCAGAAGGCCAGGGGCTTGCCAGGGCGCTGAGCAACTCCGTGGAAAAGAGGAGTTCCTTGGAGCGATTCGAGGGCGGGGCGAACGTAGTCTTTGCGACCTTTGGAAATGCCACCGGAGAGGATGACGAGATCGGAGGATTCGAGAGCTTTGGAGATGCCATTGGTCGTTGCTGCGAGGTCATCGGGAAGGTGAGCCCAGCTGGCATCGACAGGTCCCCAACTTTTGATGGCACTCAGGAGGGTGATGCCGTTGGATTGTCGAAGTTGGTGGGGAAGGGGTGAATCATGGACTGGAATGAGTTCGTCCCCGGTGGTGAGAATTTTGACACGGGGCAAGCGGGTGGCTTTAATTTCGGCAGCGCCGATGGAGGCCATCATTCCAAGGTGGCCGGGTTTGATGCGGGTGCCTGATTTAATCATGAGGCTGCCGGTCGAAGCATCGGATCCTTCACGGTGAATGAATTTTCCGGGGATGGTTTCGCAATTGATGGTTGCCTGGGTGTCGGAGAGGGAGACCTCCTCATAGGGAATGATGGTGTCGCAGTCAGGTGGCATGGCGGAGCCGGTCATGATTTGCCAACAGTGTTTTTCCTTGAGAGCGGGAGGCGTGGGATTGCCGGCGGCATGGATCCCTTGCAGTGTGAGAGGGGCATCGTCGAGATCGGCAAACCGAAAGGCGATGCCATCCATGGTGACCCGGTCGAATGGTGGGAAGGGGCGATCAGCGAAAAGATCTTCACGAAGGACGCGACCAAGAGAGTCTTCCAATATGATGGTTTCGATTTCGAGGAGGTCCACATTTGAAAGCATCAGGGATTCGGCTTCGGCGGGCGTGATCAAGCTCATGAGATGAGCTTGGTTCAATCATGGGAACTTCTCAACTGTCACTCTCCAAAAAATAAGCTAAAGTCCAACTGTGCGAGTTGCTCTCCTAATTTTTCTTTTTCCACTTCTACAGGCGAAAACGATTCGGGTGGCGACCTACAACGTGGCATTGTCCCAAAGCACGAAGGGACTGTTGGCAGCGCTTTTGCGAACTGGAACCAATACGTCGGCCAAGCGTGTTGCCGAGGTTGTTCAAATTGTGCAGCCGGATGTCCTTTTGCTCAATGAGTTCGACTACGACGAAAATGGCACGGGTGCGACCCGAATGAACGATCGATTTTTCAATGTCAGCCAGAATGGTCGTGAGGCCCAAAATTATCCGTATCGCTACGTGGCGATTTCGAATACCGGGGTCCATTCGGGGTTTGACCTTGATAACAACGGTATCATTGACGACACGCCTGGAGATTTGAATTATGGTGGTGACGCCTTCGGTTTCGGAGAGTTTCCTGGGAAGTTTGCGATGGTCGTTTTCTCGAAATACCCCATCGATACAGATGCAATCCGGACCTTTGAAGAAATCCTATGGAAAGATATTCCTGACAATTTGATCCCGCCGGGATTTTATTCCGCAGACGAGGAGGAGGTGCTTCGGGTTTCGTCGAAGAACCATTGGGATGTTCCGATTGAGATCCTAGATACCCGGTTTCATTTTCTGGTGAGCCACCCAACTCCTCCGGTTTTTGACGGGGCGGAGGATCGTAACGGCCGCAGGAATTACGATGAGATCCGCCTTTGGTCTGACTATCTGACATCTGGTGCTGGCGATTATCTCGGCGGAGGACTGGCAGAGGGTGAGCGTTTTGTGATTGCGGGAGACCAAAATGCCGACCCTACAAGGGGTGATAGTGTGAATACGGCCATCAATCAGCTTTTAGATCATCCGCGTGTTAGCGGTGGATTCGTGCCTGAGCGAACGGGTGACGTCACGGCCTCGAATCAATTTGATACCGCCACCTTTCGGCTTCGGGTCGACTATGTCCTCCCGTCAAAAGAAGGGTTTCAAATCGAAGATGGAGCTGTCTTTTGGCCTACGGGAGCGCAGGAGGGTGCCAATCTCGTGACGGTGTCGGATCACCGCCTTGTGTATCTGGATCTCAAACTGGTCCCCTTAATCGACGAAGTTGTTCAGAACCTCTCGGTGGAGACGTCTGAAGAGGATATGGTTCTGCGTTGGAAGGCGAAAAGCGAAGTTTCATACCGCCTGGAGAAGACCCTCGATTTGGACTCCGATAGCTGGACGAGATTGGACGAGGTGGTGATCGAGATCGAAGAAGAAATCGCGACTGTGATTCTTCCTGCACCGATGGGTCGGGAATTCTACCGAATTGCGGCTTATTATAAATAGGAATCAATATCTTCGAGTCCATGTGACAACTTAGTTACATGGAATAAAGGCGGCTGGCGAAAGGGTGGCGCTTTCAGATTAGTTTGGATAACAGCTTCTTTTATCAGCATGTGCCAAGAATTCCCCTCCGAAACTTTCAAGTCACCTGAGTGGGACCATCATGCTCTCGTGAACCTTCGAAGCGAGCTGCCCACGTCGCCCGTTCAGTATCGATGAAGAGGAATATCATCCTGCGTTCGATCCAATTCAGGTGAGAAACCTCCTTTGCAAAGCGTGGGCAATGGATCATGACTCTGAGCTGCTAATTTTAGGACACATGGAAATGGCCTCGTTCCAAAACTTCATTTGTCGAGGGGGCGAGGAGTATGGCGCTCAAATGTAGGAGCTCTTCTTTTTAGGGATTCCGGTGGTAGCTGATTCGGCTCTATCCCGTTTGGAACTTGTGGTAAAAGAGGAGAATTTATCGACCGGGCCAAATGGCTGGAATGCGACTTAGTGACAACCGCCTGGCTGCGGTAAACTTTGCCCTTTTTCATCATCGTTGGGAATCGTTAGTGTCATTCCTGTGAGACTCATTCTGCCCCTTGGTCTTTTAGCTACTACCATTTTTATTGCTTGTTCAACGAGCACTCGCTGGAATGGGAGGGATCCGGTGAAATCATCTTTGCCGAGATCGTCAAATCCAACTCTTGCGGATGCGGGCCTGATTCAGATCACCGAGGTTGATCGCAGTATTGCGATAGATCTTCGCTATACCCGGGGCTCGGCTATTGCGAAAAAACCGCTTTACGCTGAGAACATGCCGGCTTTGTTGCGTCCTGAGACTGCGGTGAGACTTCGCAAGGCAAATGATCAGGTGAAGGAGTATGGTTATCGGATCAAAGTTTGGGATGCCTACCGTCCTCCCGCTGCGCAGTTGATTTTGTGGAATGCATCGGGCCACGATGATCGGTTTGTTGCGAATCCTTTCAGTAAGCCGTCGCAGCATTCCTGCGGAACTGCGGTGGATGTGACATTGGTCACGAAGTCTGGCGAGCCTGTCGAGATGCCCACCGGCTTTGACAGTTTTACTCCCCAAGCTGCCGCCGGATACCAGCATCCAGACCCGAAGGTCATGCAGCGCAAGCACATTTTGCAAGAGGCCATGAGCAAGGCCGGTTTCTTTCCCCTCCCGAACGAATGGTGGCACTTCACCGACCGTCGTTTTCGAAGTTATCCTGATACGATTCCCCTCTCAAAAATTCAATCTGCATTCTAAACCCATGAAGCTAATTCTCTTTCTTCTCGCATGCCTTCCACTCTCCGCGCAGATCAGACCTCTTGTCGGGACCTACCTTGGTGACAATCAGCGGAACTATTACGGAAATCAGGCGCCTTCAAAATTAAGAGTGAAGTGGAAGACTCCGCTGGGCTCTGGAAAAACGATGTTTGGAACCAGTGATGTTCGGACCTGGAAAGGGGCGGGTTGGACCGGCCAGCCTCTCGTGATTCAGGAAGGAAACGAACTCTATCTGATTCAGGGAACGCTTAGTCACCACGTGAAGAAAATCCGTGCCCGTGATGGCAAGGTGATCTGGTCGACGAGTGTCGGTGATGTCATCAAGGGGACCCCCACTTTTGTGGATGTTGGTGGTCCTGCCGCTACGCGTTACACCTTGATCGTGGGCAGTCGGAGTGGGTTTGGGCAACACTGGAGAAACGGAACCGCTTATAGCCTTCACGGAATTTCCTACACAACAGGTCAAACGCTTTGGGCTCATAACTCACGCACGACGGCTTCAAATAGTCGTGATTGTGATGCTTCTGCTGTGGTCATCGGGAGCAAGGCTGCCATTCCCCTGGAGAACGGTTTTTTCACGGTCTTTTCTCCGGATGTTCGTAAGGCGAAGAAGGGAGGGGCACTTCCAACTCCGAAAATCAGCAAGCAAATGCAGCTTTTCAAAAACTCGGATCTTGGGCTTTATCGAAGTGAGCTTTGTTGCGAATCATCGCCTACGATGGTGGGAAGCACCGCATTCGTAGCAGCGGGAGTGGGGCGGGTTTACGGCTGCGGCATGGGCATTTTTGGTGGCGTCAGCACCAAGCTTGAAATTGGCGGTGATCTTAATGGCACCATGCCATTGACCAACGACAAACACCTCCTGCTTGGAATCGAAAAGCAATTTATATCCGGGCAGGGAGGAGTTGTGAAATTTTCCACCAGCGGAAAGGTGAAATGGTTTCACCCTCTTCCGGATCGCAAGTGGTACACCTGGAACGGTGGATTGGTGGGAAGCCCGGCGGTGAATCATCGCTACAATTCCTCAATCTCGAAGGATCTCGCTTGTTTCGTGGGAATCGATGGAAACCTCACCCTTGTGAATCATAGGAAGTTGCAACCGGGAGTTTCCAACTGGGGACCGCGGAGGAAGAATCAGTATCCGGCTCCACTGGTGTTGGATCGGGTTAAGTTGCCACAGGGGTCGATCTCGACGCCTCTCTTTGTTGGAGACAAAATCATCGTGGGCTACGACAACGGAATGGATCTTTATCAAGTGACTGCTGCGGGCAAAATGGTTCGTTTGGATCGATTAAGCGGCCCGATGTTTGATGCCACGCCAGTTGTTTGGAATGGTCGCGTTTATGCGGGTTCTAAGAATGGCTACCTGTATTGCCTGGGCAATTAGGCGTTCTGCTAGTCTAGAAGGGAAGCTCCCGGCCTTGCTGTGGGTCTATCACTTCAAGGTCGCCTCCAGGCGAAAGAAGCGGGCGCCATTTGGCTGGAGAGGAATGATGATATTTTCACCAGAAGCCTCGAAGGGGCGGGTGCGATTCGAGAATAATTCCTCAAAAGAATCGGTGAGACTGTTGCTTTGGTGAACCTGGGTCGATACGAAATTTGAATAGAAAAGAGACGGTTTTGGGAAGACCAAGGATAGATTACCTCGATTGCCATCAAGCTTCAGGATAGCTTCCGGCCCGAACACAAATGGGTCACGGCCCAAGGCGGATTCCAGTCCGTTGGGCGCTCCGTCTCCGTCGCTGTCAGCGTTGAAACCTGCGATCCACTCAAGAAGTTTCGCCCTGATACTCCACGGCTCCCAAATCAGGCTTGGCTCCATGTGGACGGGGAAGGCCCCGCTGATCGAATTCCTTATCGTTTGTCTCCCCTGCGTCGATGACTGGTGAGCCTGCCCTGGGAGGTATGGCTTCGGTTGAGTCACCATAAAATCCCAAGGGGAGAAGGTCGTCGGATCCACCCAGCAGCGTGAACGTTGGTGACAACAGTCTGTCCGCCGACAAGGATGATCAGCGAAAGATAGAATTCACAAAGTGAATATACGATTAGGCCCTAGGTTGCCGAACGGATCTCTACAAGTGCTTAGTTTGTAGGATATGGCACCTTTTTTGGGGTCGCAGAATCGTGGTATTTGGGGTCGGTAAGGGTTTTTAAAAATTCGATGAGGGCGGCTTGGTCTTCATTGCTGAGTTGGAGACCGAGCTTGGGATGTTTGGCCAGGTTGGGGTCGAGAGTGGCGGTTCTTTCAATGGGGCTGCTGTAGTGGGTGATGACTTCTTCGAGGGTTTTGAATCGTCCATCGTGCATATAGGGGCCGGTGAGGACGAGGTTTCTAAGGCTTGGGGTGGAGAACTTTCCACCGAGTCCATTGTTGTGGAATTGATGGTCTGAAAAATTGGCTCCGCCATGACAGTGAAAGCAGTCGGCTCCGTATTGATTGCTGCGTGGCTCGTATTCGGTGAAGAAAAGCTCCATGCCGCGTTTTTCACTCGAGGTGAGTTCGGCCTTGCCGGACATGGCCTGGTCAAATCTTGAGTCGTAGCTGGTGAGGGTGAGGAGGAAGTTTTCTAGCGCGAGAGCAATCTTCTCTTCAGTGACCGGACCCGGGCCAAAGGCTTTGTCAAATTGGGGGCGGGATGATTTTTCGAGGGTGGCAACGACAGTTCTGAGGTCGGAGGCCATTTCGAGGTGGTCTTCGATGGGTTGAAGAACCTGGTCACGGAGGGACTTGGCCCTGCCATCCCAGAAGAAGGATGATTTCCAGGCGAGATTAAAGAGGGGCATCGAGTTGCGGTCGCCCGACTGCTCATTGATTCCCTTTGAAAGAGTCAGGCCATCGGTGAAGGCCTTGTCCACGTGGTGACAGGTGGCACATGAGATAGTGCCGTCTTTTGAAAGAGATTTATCGTGGAAGAGCTTTTCTCCGAGGGTGACCCGTTCGGTGATCAGGGGGTTGTCGCGAGGGAGAAGCGGAATGGAGAAGCGCCGACTCATTTTAAAGGGAAAAGGGGTGAATTTTTCCGGGAGGTAAAGCGGAGTGACAGCGGCTAGGGGGACTTCGTTGGGTGGGTAGGAAGCCCCGCGCACCGAGAAGGCACTTTGTAGGTTTGCGACGAGGGCACTGGCGATGGGGTCGCCTGGGTGGGAATGGGTTGACTTGCCGTCCTTTTCGAAGGAGATGGCGCGGGGTTGGGAGAGGAGTTTTCGGAGATCGAAGGTGAGAGCGAGGGCGGTGTTGTTTTTAACCCGGAAGTTGGCGGCAAGCTGGATGCGGGAGAGATTTTGATCATTGGCAAGGTGGTAGACGAAGCCATCGAGTTCCTTCTCAGAGGTGCGAAATTTCCCTTCGAGCGCAAGGAAGATGTAGCCTCCGGTCCAGTCCCAGTGGAGATTGTTAAGGTTCGGATTGAGGGGGTGACCGGCTGCGTATTGAGCCGGGTCTCCGTGATTTTGCTTTTTAGGAACTCCGAGGCTGAAGCGAAAGGACTTATAGGTTCCGGGAGGCACCTTGGTCAGGGTAAAGGAAGTGCGCCGGGACGAGGCGTCGATGAAAGCATATTGATCGGGAAGTTCCTGCCAGCTGCCATCTTCGTTTTGAAGAGCGGGTTGGCTGATCAGGTAGGAGAGGCGCGAGACGGAAAGGGTTTCGGTGCTCTTGTATTTGAGAGAATTGAGAGTGAGGGGTTGATCATCAAATTGATGGGAGAGGTTGATGCGAAGAGAACCTGCAAAGAGAGGGGTGAGAAGAACCAGCAGGCAAGCCGCGGTTCTTAGGGCCCAATTGTTAGCCTTCGAGATGGGCGCAGGTCCGATTCCGAAGGCTGGAAGGATGGCGTGGGGATTTTTCAATCGAGTTGGAATTGATTACTGTTTGGAGAAGCTACTTGATGGAAGCCCCTTCTTCCTTTTCTTTCTGCGCCGGGCGGTTTCGCTCCGGACGGGCCCCGGTTGGGCTGCCTGGCGGGCGACCTCCACGACCTTCGATTTTCACTCCTTCACTTTTTCCGGAGAGTTGGGCTGTCACTGATTCGATACGCCGTTTGATGAATGGTTTGATGGCGAGGATATCACGAGAGACTGCGGTGTTTTTCCCAGATTTATCGCCATCAATTCCCAGTTTGAACTCGGCGAGTTCCTGTTGACTTAAGTGTGGTGTCAGGGCTTTCGTGAAGGTGTTAATACGTGCGGAAAGATTTTTTTCGGTGAACGACTTCTTGAGTAAATTCTTCAGCTTTTCCTCGTAAACTTTAGGGAATTCTTGAGTGGCGAAGAGGCGTTCAAGAAGAGGGATGTTGGATGTCCAGGGTTGCTTGATGCCCCATTCCACAAGTTGTTCAGGAGTGCTACCCATTGAGAAGGTTCCAAAGGCCTCATTGACATCCCATGGAAGAAGGTGGGTTTTGTTATCGGCTTGGTCCACAACCAGATAGTAGTTGTGTGGAGCATTGACGTAGCTGTCGAGGCTGGCAAGCAGGCTGGTGGCGGCGAGGTAGCCTGCGAAGAGATCGAGATCCAATTTCTGGCCGATCTTTTTGGAGAAATTTTCGTCGGAGGATTTTCCGATGAAGTTCAGGAAGTTGCCAAATTTACGAATTTGAGTGCTGCTATTTTCGCCTTCCTTAATGTTGAAGGCCTCTTTGTATTGTTCAAGATCGTTACCCGGTTTCTGCCAATTGGCGGAGCCTTCGGGTTTCATGAGGAGGCTGTCTTTCGATTTTTCGCCAAACTTGCGGACGAGAAAATCTTGATCCACCTGTTCGATGAGGACGTATACGCCGAGTGTTTTTTTCTCAAGCTTACCCTCGACCGAGAGGCTTACCTTGGCCCAACCGGTGCCCGGGGTTGGAAGTCCGGCGGCCTGATAGGTTTCATAGGCCAGCTTCTCTTTCATGAAGGCTGGATCGAGATACGAATTCGACAGATTGAATTTTGTCCGGCCATGAAGTTTTTGGCCGGTGACAAAGCGATCGGTATCGATCTTCAAAGGTCTTTTAAAGCTGCCGGCGGAGAATCGGTAGGAAGAGTTTCCCTTGAAGCGAAGGCCGGCGTCTTTGAATTTTTCGCCATCGATGGTGATGTCGGCTTTAACATACTCGAAGTCCGTCCCGGACCCGCCTCTGCCGCCACCGCGTGGGGGAGGTCCGCCAGGTCCACCGGGAGGGGGGCCGTTTGGTCGACCGCGTTGGGGAGGTCCACCAGGTCGGCCGGCTTCTCCGCGGGGCGGTCTGTCCGGTCGGCCTTCTCTACGCGGTTCTCCGTCGCGAGGCTCGACTCCACGAGGTCCACGCCCTCCGCGTTCGTTTTGTGCAGGTTGCATTTTTTCCCAGGATTCCCTAGTAAGTGCGATGTCAATCTCCACAACGTGATTTTCTTTGTAAACTGACTTCCAAAAAGTGTCTTCGTTTTTTTCTTCTGCGAAGGCTGGAAGTAGAGACAAGGTTGTCGTGGCAATGATTGTCGGAATCATTGACCGGTTTGCGAGAGCTTGGAGCTGTTTCATTGGAAATGATCTTAGACGAGGATACTGATGGAATATGAATGCTAGGTGAATCAGTAAAAAATGCGCTGTTTTGGCCCGACCTTGACCTTTTGGGCCCTCGTGCCTAGCGTCCCGCCCTGATTTCTAGCGCTATGAGCACTCCAGAAGGAAAATCCTACAAAGACACCCTGTTTCTGCCGAAAACAGATTTCCCCATGAAAGGAAATCTGACTGTGCGGGAGCCGGCTCGCCTCGAAAAGTGGAACTCCGAAGGTCTATACGCGCGAATTATTGCCAAGCGGAAGGCCGAGAACGCCCCGCGCTTTATTCTTCACGATGGTCCGCCGTTCGCAAACGGGGATGTTCACATGGGTACTGGCCTGAACAAAGTGCTCAAGGATTTCGTGGTGAAATCGAAGACAATGGCGGGATTTGAGACGCCTTACATCCCGGGCTGGGACTGCCACGGGCTCCCCATCGAATTTAAGGTGATGCAGGATGAGGACGCTCGTGATGTCGAGCCCGCCGAGATTCGCCGTCGCTGCGAAACTTTTGCGCGGGGATGGATCGACACCCAGCGTGAGTCCTTCAAGCGTCTCGGTGTTTTTGGTGATTGGGAAAATCCCTACCTCACCTTGGATCCCGACTATGAGGCCAACATCATCCGGACCTTTGCCGCCCTGATCGAAAAAGGCTGCGTTTATCAGTCCAAGAAACCAGTCCAGTGGTCCTATGGTGCCAAGACCGCACTTGCTGAGGCAGAGGTCGAGTATCAGGACAAAAAATCGACTGCGGTTTTTGTGAAGTTTGATCTTCCTGCGCATGATGCTCTTCCCGATGGCGGTTCCATCGCGATCTGGACCACCACGCCGTGGACTCTTCCCGCCAACCTCGGGATCGCGGTGCACGAGCGCTTCACCTACACCATCGGAAAATATTCGAACGGCGAAACCATCATTGTGGTTCGCGATCTGCTCACTGATTTTCAGGAGAAAACCGGTCTGACCCTTGAAGAGGAATTGGGTGAAATTAAAGGAGCTGAACTCGAAGGTCTGGAAGCGCAGCATCCTTTCCTCGATCGCACTTCGAAAGTGATCCTTGCTCCTTTCGTAACCACCGAGTCGGGAACCGGCGCGGTGCACATCGCCCCCGGACACGGTGCGGACGATTACTCTATCGGACAACAGAATGGTTTGGCCGTGTTGAGCCCCGTGGATGACGACGGACTTTTCACCGACGAGTGCGGCCTGCCCGAGCTTGTCGGAACGCACGTTTTCAAAGGGAATGGCCGGATTGTTGAGATTCTCACCGAAAAAGGTGCCTTGCTTGGCGAGGAAACCTACGCGCACAGCTATCCTCACTGTTGGCGTTCTAAAACTCCCATCATCTTTCGTGCGGTTGAGCAGTTTTTCATCTCGATTGAGCAGCTACGAGAAAAAGCGCTTACCGAGATTGATGAAGTTGAGTGGCTTCCCAAGTGGGGCCGCAACCGGATTTATGGGACTGTCGAGGCCCGCCCCGATTGGTGTATCTCACGCCAAAGAACTTGGGGTGTTCCGCTTCCTGTTTTCTTTGACAAAGAAGGTGAGCCCATCGTTTCTTCCGACCTCGCCAGGAAAGTGGCGGACCTTGTCGAAAAAGAAGGAACCAATGTCTGGTTCGAGAAATCTGATGTCGAGCTCGCTGCACTCTTTGACCTCCCCGAAGGCTCCACAAAGTGCCGTGATACCCTGGACGTCTGGATCGATTCAGGCTCTTCGCATGTTGCTGTTCTCGACGCTCATCCTGAGCTGAGTGCACCGGCGGATCTTTATCTTGAAGCCACCGATCAACACCGTGGTTGGTTCCAAAGCTCCCTCATGCTGAGTGTTGGAGTGCGTGACAAGGCTCCTTACAAGACTGTGATGACCCACGGTTTCGTTGTAGATACCGAGACCGGGAAGAAGACTTCCAAGTCAGATGCGAAGAAGAAGGGGAAGCCCACGGATGCGGCTCATTTTTATGGCAAGTATGGTTCCGATATCCTTCGCCTTTGGGTGAGTTCGGTGGATTGGCAAAACGAAGTTCCATTTAGCGAAAAGCTCTTCCAGCAAGTTGGAGAGCCTTACCGTCGACTTCGTAATACCTTCAAGATTCTTCTCGGTAATATGCGGGACGAGAGGGTGGAGGAGCCTGCTTCACTTCCGCTAATCGACCAATGGATCATGGGGCGTCTGCAGGTAATTATCGCCGAAGTACGGGATGCCTACGAAAAGTATGACTTCCGCAAGGTCTTCACTCTAGTCAATCAATTCGCCGCGAGTGATCTCAGTGCCAACTATATTGATATTACCAAGGATCGTCTCTACTGCGACGCTGAGGACAGCGACGAAAGAAAGTCCAGCGTGTGGGTGATGGGACAACTCTTTGACGCTCTTGTGAAGCTCCTCGCGCCAATTCTGGCATACACCAGCGAGGAGGCTTGGGAGCACGCCGGACGTGACGGTAGTATCCACGAGCAGGATTTTCCCAAGGTGAATTCCAAGTATGCCACCACCGAGGCGATCGAAACCGTCGAGAAACTTCACGAGATCAAAGCTGTCATGCAGACCGCGATTGAGGAAAAGGTGCAGGCCAAGGAGTTCAAAAAGAATAACGAAGCCAGCGTCACTCTGACCGTGCCATCGAACAATCCATGTCTTGAGTTGCTCCGGGATCACCAGTTCGCGACCGAATTCTTCATCGTGAGTGAGCTGAAGGTTGTGGAAGGTAATTCTCTGGCTGCGACGGTCGAAGCCACTCCTCACCCAATGTGTCCCCGTTGCCGTAAGTACGAGCCGCCCGTCAATGAGGATGGTCTCTGTCAGCGCTGTGCGGATGCAGTTTCGTAGAATCCTCTGAAGCTATCGGCATGATCACGGCGAGGTGATCTTTAGTCGAAAGAAGCGATTTGGCGTCGTCAGCGGGACAGGCAGGGTTAGCTCGTGTTCTGTGGCGATGCCTAGAGTTGCCTCGGTCGTCGGGAAGGTAAGAAGGTTACTACTGCTTTCGAGGGTATATTGATACCCCGGTACAGTTTGAAACCAATACATGCCACTGGAGTTTAAAACGACGGAGGGATCGCGCATAATATTGCCGGCCCAGTATTTCCGGGCGTGACCGAAGGCGGCTTTTCCAATTTTAGAACCCATGATGCGTCCCGGTCCATCGTCTGGAGAGACGTGAATGCCGCCGTAGATCCGCGATTCTCCTGCTTCATCAGCAGCGTCGTAATATGTCGCCCATTGGAGAGTGACATCATTGGTGGGCCCGGCTTCAAATTCGAGGTCGCCGGCGGGAATGGTGTGAGAAAATAATCCACCTGGAAAATAGGAGGAGCCGGTGAAGAGGGTCATCACTTCAGCGGCCGCCCGGCTGAATCCTGAATGTCCGGAGACATACCCTGCGAAGGCCGGGGTCACAAAGACTTCACGTTGGTAGGGAAGCCATTCCTCGGCGAGGATCCATCCCCGGCCTCCAGCCTGGGTCTCGGGGTCGTTCGGTTCTCCGGGCCACGTATTCACCGCAATTTTTCCGATATAAAAGGAAAGGTGACTGTGGTAGCTCGCTGTGGTTGTCGGGGTGATTTCTTCCACCAGCCCCGGGACGAGGGGTAATTGGCTGCTACGGGCAAGGTAGCGGATGGCTGAAATAGGGCGGACGTAATCGTAGTGCTCTTTCACTCCCCAGACGGCGACAGCCGTGTTATGAAGAGCGGCATTGAGGACGAAGTAGAGTTTCAATTCCCATTCGAGGATATCCAGAATCTGACCATTGCGGGCGATTTGAAGTTCCACTGAGGGATCCGCAATAATCATGTCTGTGACTTCATTGGCGAGGACGTTCCAGTGACCGGGAGGAGTTTCCGAGTCTGGACCATCGGCCCAGAATTCTGCGACACAGCGTCCGAAATCAGCGTGTAAAACTTCATTGTCAGGGTAGGGAAGTGCGGTTTCTGGATTGACCGGGTGGCCTGTCCCATCATTGGTCCCGAGAGGATTGTTTCCACGCGCTGATGGTGAGAGATTGATCGTAGCCGGGTCTTCAGGATCGAGGAGCGCCGAATATCTCAGGACCTCGATTGCGTTATTTTTATAATCAACGTCACCACTTTCGCTAAGTTTTGGCGGGGCGCCCGGATCAAAATAGAGGCCGTCGGGATTAAGGTCCCTGGAAAACAAGCCAAAGGCCTTTACGCTTCCCCAATGGGGGCTGACGAATCGTTGAATTTTCGAAGCAATTTGACCATTTTGGGTTAAGGCGACGCTGAATGCCAAAGGTTGCCAGCGATTGAGATCAGACCATCCGTTGGGAAATTGAGCGGCGGTGTCATTGGTTGTCAGAATGAGTGGTGCATTGACCGGAGAGTAATCGGTGTCATCGCTATAGCCGGGAGCAGCACTTTCGTTGGCTCCATCTTCCATTCCATACGAAATGATTGCTGCAGCAATTCTGTTTCCAAGGGCGGAGGGCGAAGCTCCGGCGGTAGAGGTCTCCTCGATGTCATACCCGAGCCCGGTCAGGCGGATGTCAAGAGCTGTCAGAGTGGCGCTGGCGCCCGTTGAGAAGGCGTAGCGATACCTCAGAACCCGGTAGGCTGCGTAGCTGATCGCTTCGTGGCGTGCAGCTTCTAGAGTGGATCCATCAGCTACGGTCGCACTTTCATTGTGAAGATAGCCAATAGACTCATCGTCGTAAGCTGCCCAGGCATCCCACATTGCCACCGAGAGGTGGAAGAGATTCCGTGCGTGGACTGTGGGCGCTGGAAAGTCGTGGCGAATTGCGGTGAGGGCTTCCTCGTTCCATTGTCGGGCCACGCTTTCTGCTGTTGCAATGGATGAAAATCCCAAAAAGGGGAGAAGAAGCGCCACAACCCCAGTTCTTAGCCCCCCCAAAGCTTTGCTTCTCATGGTAAAACCATAGAGCGAATCTATTGAGGAGCAAATCGGAAGTTGGAGCGAGAGGGCGGTTTCGACCAGTGATAGGTTATTTGAGATGATTGGCTCAAGCCAAGGCAAAATGCAGATTGGCATCGAATCACTTAAAGGCTATTTAACTACCCCGATTTTCTTTTGTCGCTCTTGTTTTCTATCTTAGTTCCCCATGCAGATTTCTTGTCCTCATTGTTCGACCGCTCTTGATGTTACTCCGGAGCACCTGGGCCAGCAGGTTCAATGCCCGGCTTGCCAAAACCGATTGACTGTCCCTTCCGAAATTACACCGACGGAAGGTTCTCCCTGTCCCAAGCATCCCGAGCGAATCGGGTGGGAGGAAGGGGACCACGCCAACGTGAGCTTTGGAAAGAGCCTCCTGCTTGGAGTTTTGCTGACGGTTTGTTTCATGGGGTTGATGTTTCCGTTTTTAGGAACACGACTCGGCGACCTTTTTCTCGATCGGGGATGGGTGAATTGGGTTGAAACCTTCCTCTTTTGTTGGGGCTTGGTGATGCTCATTATGAAATGGAAAAAGAATAAGGCCCAGGAAAGGGCCACGTTACTGAATCTTTTCCCCGATCATCTTGGGCGGGAAATTCATGTTGGAAATGTGGGTGCCTTCATCGACAATGTCTACAATGCTCCCGCCAAGCTGCGGGACAGTCTCATGGTGAACCGGATAAGGAAGGCTTTGGAGCTATTTGAATCCCGGGTTAACAACCAAGAGGTGGCAGACTTTCTCAACACGCAATCGGATATTGATGCCAACCGCTCCAGTAATTCGTATTCGCTTGTTAAGGTTTTTCTGTGGGCTATTCCCATCCTCGGCTTTATCGGAACGGTGATTGGTTTGTCGGTTGCGGTGGGATCGCTGGCGATGGGGGACACGTCGGATCAAGATGCGCTCAGGGAGTCGATCAACAGTCTCACCGGTGGTTTGGGCACAGCCTTTGATACGACCTTGCTGGGTTTGATTTTGAGTATCTTGATGAGCTTTCCTCTCGCGGTGGTTCAGAAGAAAGAAGATGAGACCCTGACAATGATCGATTCATTTTGTGTGGAAAAGCTTCTCCCCAAACTCAATGACAGTCGGACTTTAGTTGGTGAAGAGCTAATTCAGCAGGCCGATAGTATTTCCCAATTGGTCACGTCACTGGCGAAGGCGCACGAGACTTTTCTGGTGAACTTAAACGAGTCAACCCGCATGCTGACGGAGTCGGCTGAGTTCCTTCAATTGAGGCTGACCGAGCATCAGAAAATTGTAGAGAAGACCTTTATTGATGCCGCAAGTAAGTTACTTGAGACGAGCCGGGATGTTTTCCTGCGTTCCAATAATCAGCTTGAGAAGAGTTTCGAAAGTATTGCGACGGGGATTGATTCGATGAACCGCTCTCTCAAAGAGCTCGGAGAAAATCAGATTCCCAATGACGCGAAGAAAAAGCGCGGTCTCTTTTCCAAGTCCTAGATTTACAGCCTGTGGCGCGCCGAGCTAAAGATTCTGAGAACGGGGTTTCCCTTTTTCCATTCATGAGCATCCTCGCATGCCTCATTGGGATCCTGACGCTTATGATTAGTGTCATGATGCAGGTTCAGCAGATGAAGAAGGCTGGTCGAACTGAAGAAGAAATGGCACTTGCGATGGAGAATCGTGATCTCACTAAGAAGGCTGCGATATTGGTGAAAGAGAATGACGACAAGAAGGAAAAGCTTGAGAGGGAAAAGGCTACTGTTTCGGCGATGGCAAAATTAAAGGACCGGAAGATAGCGCTAACGATGGAGCTAGAGGGTTTGAAGAAAGCAGGGAATAAGAGCCGGTCGGATGCTGAATTACAGAAGCAAGTCGAGAACATGAGGAAGGAGATTGTGGCCATCAAGGAAGAGCGGCCACCACTCGCCAAGCGGTTAAAACAACTGGAGGACGAGCTGAAAAAGAGAAAGGAAAAGCCAAAGCCAAAGGGCTCGGTCAAGGTGCAGCCAAGAGGCATTCTGGGCGGTGGTGCAGATGTAGTTTTCTTTGTCGAATGCAATTCGACTGGGATCGTGCTGCTCGATGCACAGGGTGGGGAAAAGAAGATTTCCACAGCAGCGATCAAGATGAGCGGGGTTTATGCAAAGTATCTGGACCGGGTGAAAAAGACGGAGGATTCAATGGTGCTGTTCCTGATCCGAAAAGCCGGGAACGAAGCATATCGTTGGGCGGTCGGGTCTGCCGAAGTGAAGTATAAGCTCCCGACCGGGAAACTTCCCCTGCCTAACGATGGCGAGATCGACCTTTCACTTTTTAAGAAAAATTAGCAATGGGCCGCCGCCGTAAATCCAGCTCAGCCGAGGGTGTCAATTTGGACTCCCTCATGGATGCGCTTACCAATGTGGTGGCAGTGCTGATCCTAGTTTTAATATTGGTGCAAGCTGACGTTAGCAAGAAGGTGGTTGAATTTCTTGAAGGGTTGGAACCGGCAACCTCGGAGCAAGTTCAGGCGTCGGAAGAGGAAGTTGAGGCCCTTGCGAAAAAACAGGCTGAATTGGATCAGCTGCTACAGAAGGATGCGCCCACCCCAAAGGAGGTCGAAGCGGAGAAGCGCCAACTTGCTTTGCTGGAAAAAGATGCGCAAGAGCGGAAGGAACTATTAGTCGAACTGATGGAGCTGGAAAAAGCGGCGGAAGCTGCGCGGGAACAAAGGGATGCTGAAGCGAAAAGAACCGAGCAAATTCAGGATGAAATCGTAAAGATGGAGTCTCTTTTGGATGACACTCTCATCCTAAAGGTCGAGCCGACTATTGTGGGGATTCCTGCTAGTCGCCCTATTCCGGACAATGCCGAAATCTATCGTGCGATCGTGATTCATAACCGGATTCACTTCATCGATACTCTGACTCCGCTGGAATTATTTGAAGCGGAGTTTAAAAAGGCAAAAAATGAATTTCCCGATCAGAGAATCAAGCGGCGGGGGGCTGATCGGTATATCTATCAGGCCCCTCCTATTTTGAAGCATTTTAAGGGCTTTGATTTTAAGAATTCGCGAGAGCAAAAACACGAAGTGGCGGCCTACCCAACTTCGACCCGCCTGCATATCCGGGTTTCGCCCGATCTTAAAAATGGTGGGACTTCTTTTGAAGAATTGGCTGTATCTCGTAATCAATTTGCCAGAATTCTGGATAAGCTAAGGCTCAATCGCAAAGCGGTGTTGATCTTTAATGTCCATCCCAATTCGTTTAATACCTATCTGAAGGCGAGGCAGCTTGCTGATCGCGAGAAAGTGACGGCAGGCTGGGAGGTGAATGGCTCAAGTTCTTTTTTAATCCGTATTGACGACATCGAAATTGCAAGGCAGCAGGAGCCCCCTCCGGCGAAGCCCGGACCGGAGCGGCCGCCCAATCTGCCTACCAAAATTGACTAGGAGAAAAGATTTTTGGGGCTCGAAATGCCGAATGCCACTTGCCATCAGGTTTCTCGATTCGTAGATGGAGGAGTTATGAAATTCCTGTTCATTGCTGCGATTCTTGTGGGCCAATTGTCGGCTGGTTCTACCTCCTTACGACTTTACTGGACGGATAAAGATCTGGGGCTGATTCAGGTGTCCAACCAGGATGGGGAGAATCGAGAGACTGTTTTGAGCGGACTTTCCGACCCGAGAGGTATTGCTGTGGATGTCAGCCAGGACAAAATATTTTGGGCAGTACATGAAGCGAATGGAGCAATCTGGTGGGCCAATTGCGATGGAACAGAGGCGGAGGTGTTCATAGGTTCTTTGAATGAGCCTGCCGATCTCCTTTTGGATTCTGAGAGCCGCATGATCTATTGGGTTTCGGAGGGCGGAGGCCAGATCCAACGGGCAGATCTTGATGGGAGCCATGAAGTAGAGGCTGTCGTGACCGGACTTGTCCGGCCCTACTATCTGGAGCTGGATGAGGGCTTCGTGTATTGGAGCTACTTCAATAGCAGTGTCATTGAACGGGCATCAATCAATGGTGGTGCCAATCGTTCGGTGGTAATTTCCGGCCAGCAGAGGGTGCGTGATCTCGAAATCTATGATGGGGTCATTTATTGGTGCGATCGAAATAGTAGTCAATTACGGCGCCGGGAGGTGGATGGCATCGGTGGAGGAACGGTGTTGTTTTCGGGAGGAATTTTGGATCGTCCTCACGGATTGGTTCTCGATCCGATTTCCGGGACGATGTATTGGACGGATACAGAGACCCAACTGATAGGCTCTAGCTCCATGGATGGAAGTGGTTCGTCGACGTCGCTGGCATCAACGGGTTTGGATGGTCCGTGGGCGATCGATTTGGTGAGACCCGTTCCCTTGGTTGATCCTTATGATGCATGGCAAAGAGATCATTTTTCAGATGAAGATCTAGCTGACTTTGCGAAGGAGTTGACGTTATGGGGTGACGATGCTGATCCGGATAGTGACGGGGCTACAAATATCCTCGAGTATGCCCAGGGAACCGATCCCAATTCACTGGTCGTGAGCTCAAATACGATGTCTATTGCAAGCGGTGAAAAAGTTCAGGTTATTTTTCGAATGAGATCAGATGATCCGGATTTGGATTTCACTCTGGAAGCGACCAAGGATCTTTCGCTCGATCACTGGGATAACGATGCCTTAACAGAAGTTGGAGAACGGGTCCTGGATCCAGATAATATTTCTTATCAGTTGATTACGATGGAAGCTGATCCGAAACTACATCCCCGCATTTTTACCCGGTTGAGGGTGAGTCGATAAAAATTGCCCAAGGGGTTGAGATGGCTACTTTGGTGGAATGAAAAGAGTAGTTCAGGGTATTTCGTTACTTTTTCTTTCTTCAGGGATCGCTTTAGGGGAAGGAAATTGGCCTCAGTTTCGTGGAAGTAATGGCGTCGCGGCGATTGATGACTCGACCTTCCCCTTAAAATGGAGTGCTGATGAGGGTGTTAAATGGAAGACCGAGTTGCCGGGCCCGGGAAGTTCCAGTCCGATTTTCTGGGACAACAGGCTCTTCGTGACTTGCTATACCGGATATGGAATTGATGAGGAGAATATTGGTGAGGCTAACAAGCTTGGGCGTAAGCTTCTTTGCCTCGATCGAAAAAGTGGAAAGATTCGTTGGCAGAAGGAAGTGTCGCTTGCAAATCCGGAGGATGACTATCGTGGATATTTGACCGAACATGGTTATGCGAGTGCCACACCGGTTACCGATGGAAAACATGTCTATACCTTTTTTGGTAAGTCGGGTGTTCACGCCTTTACGGTTGAGGGTAAAAAAGTTTGGAGTAAGGACGTGGGAAATTCTTCCAGTAATCGTCGATGGGGCTCTGCTGCGAGTCCTATTTTGGTGGGTGACTTGCTTGTTGTGAATGCAGCGGATGAAGCGCGCGCGATTATCGCCTATGATAAGACGACTGGAGATGAAAAGTGGCGGCATGAAGCGAAGCAATTGGAGCTGACTTATAACACGCCAACTGTGCATACACCGGAATCAGGGAAGATAGAACTGGTGGTCGCTGCACCTGACGAATTGTTCGCTCTCGACCCAAAAACGGGCAAGAAGTTGTGGTGGGCAAAATCGGAGATTCCGGGGAATATTTCCCCTTGTGTTGTGAGTGAGGGAGAGATCCTTTTTACGACCGGCGGATATCCGAAGAAAGGGTCGCTCGCGATCAAAGGAGGTGGCTCGGGTGATGTGACTGATAAGATTCTTTGGAAGAGCAAGACCTTCTCCTATGTGCCGAGCTCGGTTCACAAAGATGGTCTCCTCTTTTGGGTGAATGATGAAGCCAGTGTCATCGCGATGGATTTGGCCAATGGAGAGACCGTGAACAGGCGGAGCGTTGAAGCGATCAAGAAGCGTAAGAAATTCAGCTTCTATGCTTCGACCCTACGAGTGGGCGATAGGCTCGTTGCAGTAAGTCGGAGGAATGGTACCTTCATCTTCGAAGCCGGGAAAAAAATGAAGTTAGTCGGAGTGAACACACTCGGCGATGAGTCTGATTTTAATGCGACTCCGGCCCTAGCGAAGGACGCGATTTATTTGCGTTCCAATAAGGCTGTCTACTGTATCTCAAAGTAGAGTCTTACCTGAGTTAGGACCGAATGCCCACGTTATCTGGAATGCTTGAAAGCATTTGGGTCGCATCCCTTGCGGGCGAATCGATGTACTCACTTCATTATGCCGATGTAGAAGCGGGGCGGGGGATTCTCGGTGATCGATATCACCAAGGTGAGGGAACATTTTCACGGTGGCAGCGTCCTAATCGAGCGGTTTCCTTGATCGAGAAAGAATCTCTGGAGTCGGTAAGAGTTGAGACCGGTATTGATCTCTTTAATGGCCGGCACCGACGCAATATCGTGACGGAAGGGGTGAATTTGGCCGATTTGATTGGCGGACATTTTCGGATTGGATCGGTCCTTTTTAAGGCTTCGGCCACCTGTCCGCCCTGCCGTTATCTGGAGCGGATTTTGGAACAGGGAGTCTTTAATGCTCTTCGTAATCGGGGTGGAATCCGAGCCGAAGTGATGGAGAGTGGGCTGATCCGAGCTGGAGACCCGGTGATTCCAATGGGAGACGCCAAGAGGCTCCCGTAATTGTGTCGATATTGCGGTGCTAGGAAATAAGGGGTTCTATCAGGTTTCCTTGGACATCGGTGAGGCGGTAGTGACGGCCCTGGAACTTAAATGTGAGTTGTTTGTGGTCAACGCCGAGGAGGTGAAGGATACTTGCGTGCAGGTCGTGAACACTAACAGGATTCTTTGCAATATTGTAAGAGTAGTCGTCGGTTTCGCCGATGGATTGGCCGGGCTTGATGCCGCCTCCTGCGAGCCACATTGAGAAGCATCGCGGGTGATGGTCGCGGCCAAAACCGTTGGGAGTAAGGCTCCCTTGACTATAAACGGTCCGCCCAAATTCCCCGCCCCAGACTATGAGAGTGTCGTCGAGTAATCCGCGTTGTTTGAGATCGGTGATGAGAGCGGCGGAGGCTTGATCTGTTTCCTTGCAGCGTTGTGTGAGTTGCTTTTGAAGTCCGCTGTGGGTGTCCCAACCACGATGGAAGAGTTGCACGAAGCGAACGCCACGCTCACTGAGTCGACGGGCCATGAGGGCATTGTAGGCATAGGTGCCGGGTTTGCGGGCGTCCTCTCCGTAAAGTTCGAAGGTGCTGTCGGGCTCACTGGAGACGTCGGTGAGTTCGGGGACCGACATTTGCATGCGATACGCCATTTCGTATTGTGCGATGCGGGTCTCGATTTCAGGATCATAAAATTCCTGATGATGAATGCGATTGAGCGCACCGATTTGATCGAGGGTTTTGCGACGAAGATCAGTGCTCATGCCCTCGGGATTATTGAGATAGAGGACGGGATCTTTTCCCGAACGGAAGCGAACTCCTTGATGTTTTGAGGGAAGAAAACCTGCGCCCCAGAGCCGGTCATAAAGGGCCTGGCCGGAGCGGTTGGAGGTCATGGCAACAAAGGCGGGAAGGTTGGCGTTCTCACTGCCGAGTCCATAGGAAAGCCACGACCCAATGGAAGGGCGACCGGCGAGCTGGAAGCCGGTTTGGAAGAAGGTGATGGCCGGGTCGTGATTGATGGCCTCGGTGTGCATCGAGCGGATGACGCTGATGTCATCGGCAACGTTGGAGAGGTGAGGCAGGAGATCGGAATTAAGCCATTGCCCGCTTTGCCCGGCCTGTTTGAAATTGAAGGTCGATTTGGCTACAGGAAAGGAGGTCTGGCCAGCGGTCATGCCGGTGAGCCGTTGACCGTTGAAGATTGAAGCGGGAACTTCCTTGCCGTGAAATTTTTCAAGCTGAGGTTTGGGATCAAAGAGATCCATCTGCGGAGGTCCACCGCTCTGGAAGAGATAGATGATTCGCTTGGCCTTGCCAGGAAGAGGGTCTGAATTCGCGGCGAAGAGCGATTGGTTCAGCAAGGAGGTGAGTGCCACCGAGCCCAGACCGTGGGAGCCTTTTTCGAGAAATTGGCGTCGTGTCAGTTCGTTCATGGTTATTCCTTGGTGATGACTTCGTCGAGGTTGAGAAGGACGTTGGCGAGTGTGGTGTGGGCGGCCAATTGGATCGGATCGAGGTCTCTGGGGACTGGGGAAGTTCCGATGGTAGCGAGAGATTTAGCGTCTTCAGGATTCGCTTTGAAGTGAGCGAGGTATTCTTGGAGGCCACTGGTTAGGATTTCTTTTTCGTCGGGGCGAGGGGTGCGCTGGGTGACGATTTTAAAGGCGTGGGTGACGGGATCTTCCGCGTTCTCTCGGAGAATGCGCTCGGCGAGTTTTCGGGCGGATTCGACGAAGGCCGTTTCGTTGAGAAGGGTGAGGGCTTGAAGCGGGGTGTTGGTTCGCTTGGTTCCGACCCAGCAGGCTTCGCGATCGGCGGCATCGAGGACGGCCATGGAGGGCGGATTCACGGTGCGTTTCCAGGTGGTGTAAATGCTTCTGCGGAAAAGGTCATCGCCGGTCGATTGTTTGTATTTTTGCCCCATCGACATTTCGATCCAAAGATTTTTGGGTTGGTACGGGCTAACTGAAGGCCCACCGATTTTTTCGACGAGGAGTCCGCTGAGCGCGAGGGCTTGATCTCGGATGACGTGGGCGGCAAGGCGCTGGCGGGGGCCGCGTGCGAGAAGTCGGTTGTCGGGATCAACTTCTAGGAGTTTGGGAGTGAGCTTGGATTGCTGGCGGTAGGTGGAGCTGGTGACGATGAGTTTCTGAAGGTGCTTTACGTCCCAACCGGAGCGAATGAATTCAGTGGCGAGCCAGTCGAGAAGTTCGGGGTGTGAGGGTTTCTCCCCTTGGACACCGAAATCTTCCGAGGTTTTGACGAGGCCAGTGCCGAAGTATTTTTGCCAGTAGCGATTGACGGTGACGCGGGCGGTGAGTGGGTTGTCGGGGGAGACGATCCAGCGGGCGAGGCCGAGTCGGTTTCGAGGAAGGTTTTTTGGAAATTGCGTGAGGACATCGGGGACGTTCCGGCTGACTTTTTCGCCAAGAGAATTATAAACCCCGCGTTTGCGAATGTGGGTTTCCTTGATGTGGTGGTTCTCCTGCATGACCATCGATGTAGGAAGGGAGCGGATGAACTGATCGCGTTTGGTTTCTGCCGCGATGAGAGTTTGGTAGGCCTGTTTGGCGGATCCTCGTTCAAGAAAAAGAGTTTGGAGTCTGGCTTCTTGGTTGCCGGCGAGGGCGAGGATTTCTCGGGATTTTAAGGGCCTGTTGTACACACGGATGTCACGAAGATCCCCTTTGAGGTAGTCGTCAGGATATCCGCCTAATCGCAAAGGCGCGGTTTTTTTTGCAGCCCCAGTGTTGCTGTTTGTGTTGTGGAGGACTCTTAGCTGCGCCTTTTTTCCGTTGATGAAAATATGCTGATTGGTGGCCCTAAGTTGACCATGAAACGTGAGGGTAAGATGGGTCCACTGGTTGGCGGGGAGTTTTTCGAGGGTTTCTACCTGCGCAACTCCTGCGATCCATCGTGTGATGACGCTGAAGCGGAGATGCCCGTCGTTGAATTTCAGGTTCATCCCGGTCCCGTGCGCATTATTGCCGTTTTGATGTGAGATGATGCTTCCCGAACCGACCTCGGAAGGTTTAATCCACAGGGAAACAGAGTAGCGACTGAGCGGAGTGAAGACCTGAAAACGGGTGGGAGCGTTTTTCTTCTCGGTGAGAGGAGTGCTTTTAATCGTGATGGATTGAGTGCCATCGAAATTTATGACTTCGGGAGGGTGAATGTAGTTGAGCCCTTCGGTCACAAAGGCTGTTGATTCGTCAAATACCTCTGAATTTTTTCGGGAGATATTAGCGATCGCTTTTTGGGCTGCGGATACTCGTTCTTCCAGCGTCGCAAGTTGGGTTTGTTGGGATTTTGTGGGAGCGGGGATGTAGGGTTCCGAATTGCCCGCTTTAATCGCTCTTCCGAATTCCGGGATGTTGTTAAAGAAAGCGAGCATCTCGTAGTAGTTTTTCTGTGAGAGGGGATCGTATTTATGGTCATGGCAGCGGGCACAGCCCATGGTGAGTCCGAGGAATACCGTACTTGTGGTGTCGACGCGGTCGACGGCGTTCTCGAGAAGAAACTCCTCGGGAACAAGACCGGCCTCCGAGTTGTAGCGATGATTGCGGTTGAAGCCGGTGGCGATTTTTTGGTCCAGGGTGGCGTTGGGGAGGAGGTCGCCCGCGAGTTGTTCGATGGTGAACTCGTCGAAGGGTTTATTGGCGTTGTAGGACTCAATGACCCAGTCGCGCCAGCGCCACATGTAGCGTGGGCCATCGAATTGGTAGCCATCGGTATCGGCGAATCTTGCAGCTTCGAGCCAGGGGAGAGCCATCGTTTCGCCGTAGCGGGATGAAGCGAGGAGTCGGTCGACTGCGCGTTCGTAGGCTTCTGAGCCTTTGTCGTGGAGAAAGGACTCGAGTTCTTCGAGTGTGGGAGGGAGACCGGTGAGATCCAGCGAAGCCCGGCGGAGAATTTTTTCGCGTGAGGCAGGGGAAGAGGGAGAAAGATTTTTTTGATCGAGGGTGTGGAGAATGAAGTGATCGATGGCATTCCTGGGCCATTTGGGATTGGAGATTTTTGGAAGAGAAGGAGTTATTGGTTTCACGAAAGCCCAATGTTTCTCCCACCTGGCCCCTTGTTTGATCCATTCCCGGAGAGTTTGTTTTTCGGCGTCAGTCAGTTGCCGGTGGGCATCGGGGGGTGGCATGACCTCGTCCGGATCCTTGTGGAGGATGCGGAAGATCAGTTCGCTATTGTCGGGATCTCCCGGAGTGATGGCGGGAAAGCCATCACGATGTGCCTTGGCCTCTCCTTCAAGATCCAGCCTGAGGTCGGCCTCGCGGGCCTCGGAATCGGGGCCATGGCAGGTGAAACAGGTATCCGAGAGGATGGGGAGGATGTCCCGATTAAAGCTGATCTCTGCGCAAGCCGTATTGAAGCAAATGAAAAGGGGGAATAAAAGGCGGCGGGGCATGATGGTGGATGGCAGGGTTACTTATACGCCCGGAGTTCGGGGAGGGTATCGGGAAATTAATCGCCTTCTGATTTGGAGCTGTTCCCAAGAGTTCAATCAACTTTGGAATTAAATTGCTGCTGATGCTTTGACGCTGACCCAGAGTCCGGCGGTTCCAAGGATGAGAAAAATGGTGCCAATTTTGAGGAAAGAGGAGCGGGGAGGTTTTTGGATAAAGGTGATTGCTCCGGCGATGACGAGAGCGGTGCCAATAATCGTGGATAGAAGGGATAGAGCTGGGAGTGTCGTGAACATGGTCTTGTTGATCACGGAGTTTTTGGCTTGTGATCCCCGGGCTTTCTATTTTTGGCAGAGCTCCTGAAGATGTTTAAATATTGTTTTTGCGAGTATGTCACTTCCGTAACCATATCCGAGAGGACGGGCGGTGATGGAATAGAGTTTTCGGTTTCCATGCTCCGGGTTCGGGGTCTGCTTGTCCGGTGGGAGTAAGTAGATAGAGAACATGCGATATTTGCTTCCTGCTCCCATGCGGACGTCCAGGGTTGGTCTCCCAGGCAATGAATTGATGACCCATTCGCCCTTTATGACTGGTTGGAGTTTCGATCTTATTCCCTCCAAGGGAATGGATTTCATACCCTCAACAACCAAGGAACCTTCGGCCGGAGGCTCATCCATGACAACCTTGAACGGGATGACCACCAATGCGTTGTCCAAGAGAACAGGGCCGGTTTCTTTCTTGATGTTGCTGGATTTCACGGGTCCATTTTGGAAAACGTTGATCCGATTTGTGGCCCCGCCTGGCGTCGCTCCACCTGCTGCTTTGACGGCCTCTTTGAGGCTTGATCCCTTGGGGAGGCCTAGGATTTGTGGATGATTGACCTCGCCGAAGATGCTGATTTTGATGTTGTCTTCATCCTTTGTCGCTGTTTTGGGAGAAAGAGGATCTGGCTCTTGGGCAAAAGCTGAGAGTGCGAGTAACCAGAGGAAGCTTAGGCACTTTTCGTTCATGAGAGAATAGCTGAACTGGACGGGACGCACCCAAGGGCTTTGGCATCAACGTTTCTTACAAGCCTCGAAGTTCGCCATCGGCGTTGCCGATTTTTTTGGCGGAGACGCCCATGCGCTTCATCATGCCGACGTAGAGGCTGGCGAGAGGGGCGTTGTCGTCGGCTTTCAGATGACGACCGGTTTTGAGTTGGCCGTTTGCTCCTCCGGCTAGGACGACGGGAATGTCTTTGGTTGCGTGAGCGTTGCCATCGCGGATACCGGAGCCGTAAAGGACCATGGAGTTGTCGAGGACGGTGGAGTTGCCCTCGGGAAGGCTCTTCATTTTTTGAAGAAGATAGGCGAGTTGAGCCGAGTGCCAGGTGTTGATTTTCTGGTATTGATCGAGTTGCTTTTTGTTCCCCTTGTGGTGTGAGATGGAGTGGTGTCCGCCACTGACGCCATCGAGGAAGGAGAAGTTCTTTCCGGAAACGGCATTGCCAAACATGAAAGTGGAGACGCGGGTGGAGTCAGTCCAGAAGGCGATTGCGATGAGATCGAGCATGAGACGGGCGTGCTCGGTGTGGTCGATCCGTTGCACGGAGCCGAGGCCTTTTTTGTTTCCGCCCATGGCGGTGCCAATGCGTTTATTAAGCGCGGCGAGTTGTTTGGCCGCGGCTTCGCTGATGTTTTGGCCCGCGCCAATTTGGTTGGCTTCGTTTTCGATGCGGCGTTCGACTTCGCGGACGCTTTCGAGGTATTGCTCGAGCTTGTGCTTATCCTCGGTGCCGAGGGTTTTCTTGAGCGAGTTGGCGTCGTCGAGAACGATGTCGATGACGGAGCGGTCTTCTGATTTACTCTTACCGCTTTTGTCGGTGTTTCGGAAGAGACGATCGAAGGCGCTTTGTGGATTGATCTCGCAAGGAAGTGGGACGTCCGGCTTTTTCCATGAAATGTGAGATCCGTAAAGCCGGGTCAGGTTGACGTTGCGGTCGATACCCGAAGTGATGGGCTCGGTGCCCAGCTCCATGGAAGGGAGCTTAGTGTTTCGGCCAATCGCTTCGGCAGCGAGTTGGTCGATGGAGATTCCATTGGCGGAGACATCTGATCCGGTGGTGCTGGCGATGGTCGAGCAGGTGAGCCAGCCGGCGGTTTTGAAGTAGTGCCCGTCGCCTTTGTGTGAGGGCTTGTTGGTGAGGCCGCTGATCACGGTGAGGTGTTCTTTGACGGCCTCAAGAGGGCTCAGAATGGGAGAGAGCTTGAAGGATTTTCCGCTGCCGCTGGGGGTCCACTTATCGGGGCGAACGCCATTGGGCATGAAGAGGCAGGCCATGCGAACGGGATCGCCGGCGGACGCTTTCTGACCGTAAAGCGGGCGCATGGCTTCGAGAAAGGGCAGGGCGAGGGTGGCGCCGAAACCGCGGAGGGTTTGGCGTCGGGAAAGCTGCCAGCGATTGGATTGAATATTGGCCATGGACTTGGGTCGTGGGAGTTGGCGGAATTCCGCCTGGAGAACTTTAGCGAAATCCCATGAGGTTACAACCGGACAGGCCGGGATCCTTTCATGATTGAATTAATTTGGATATCTTAAATGAATCCGCTAGGTGTATTGGTCATGAAAATGCTACTTGGTCTGCTTCTGTCGGTGCCAGTTTGTCTTTATCTGACCTCGTGCGGTGGGCAGGTGAGGGCGAAGGACCCGGTGGAGTATCAATTCAAGTATGGAAAGACAGCTTTGCTTCGTGATGGCATTGCCTATGCGCCCAAGCGGGCTCCTGCCGCGGTGCATCGGGCTATAGAGGCGGGAAACCGTCTTCAGAACAAACCATACAAATGGGGAGGCGGTCACGCGGTTTTGAATGATATCGGCTATGATTGCTCGGGGGCGGTTTCTTATGTTTTGAGGGAGGCGGGGCTCATGAAAGGGCAGAAGCCTTCGGTTGAATTTTTCAAATATGGTGATCGTGGGCCAGGCAAATGGATTACGGTTTACGTACGATCTGGGCATGTCTTCTTAACGGTGGCCGGACTCCGGCTCGACACTGGTTGGGGTGGTGGCCGGAAGGGGCCTCGTTGGCAAACGGGATCCCGCCCTGGGAAGGGGCATATCATGAGGCATCCGGAGGGATATTAGACCGGAACGTGGCTTAAAATGAAAGGTG
>JBDNAG010000245.1:0-10241 GCA_039768565.1 Akkermansiaceae bacterium
AAATGGGAATACCTTTTGGACCACCTCGGTTGCGCTTACCGTTTCGGGTCCCGAATCTGTAGCTCTTGAAGGTGTGACCTTCGACTACTGGTCGGTAAATGGGGGACAGAACCAAAATGTCATTCGTGGCTCGGATTTCGCTCTTACTCTTCGAGACCCAAGTGGGGCTGAGGTAGGATCAGTTGAAGTTTTGGATACACTTTCCGGAGGCGTAGCAGGCGTTCCCGAAGTCGCCCTGACTTTTGGCTCTCCAATTGCTCTCTCGGCGCCGGGAACCTACACCCTTGAAATCAAGGGTGGGGACTATGCTGGAATTAACGAAACGGGAAATCATACTGGGATCGACAATCTGTCCATTGACGGAACAGTCGCTTCTGTTCCCGAGCCGTCAGCCATCTTGCTTTCAGTCGTTGGTCTTCTTTCTTTAGCAACTCGTCGCCGCCGCTAGGCGATCGCAAAACTTCATTATTTAGGGCCATCTGCTCGGGCTTCGGACCGAGGGTGGCCTTTTTTATTTCTTCAGCACAACGAGAATAGCCAGTCACCAGAAAACAATCCCATCTTATGAACAACCCAAATTCACTCTGTCCGGCAGCCGTCTTGATTGCCCTTCTTCCCGTTGGTTCTCTTCAAGCGGAGGTTGTTGCGTCGACAACTTTTGATGATCGGACTCTTTCGGAGGTGAACGTGGCGGATGATACGGCCTCAAATCTCAATTGGATTGTGAACGGGGTTCAGGATCCGGGCAGCATGAGCTCCTTCAATGCCGCTGGAAACGGGCTGCGACTATTCAATGCCCAGCCCGATGTGCAGGATATTTTCGCGCCCGGTATCAATACTGGAAACGGGAACACTTTTTGGACAACGGCGGTTAATCTGACTGTTCTTCCCGGAACTTCCGTAACCTTGACCGATATCACTTTCGACAACTGGTCAATCAGCGGGGCCCAGGTGCAAAACGTGAATCGCCGCAGTGATTATACTTTTTCAGTGATTGATCCATCGGGCGCTACGGTGGCTTCGGTCGATGTGGTGGACTCATTATCGGGGACCGGAGTTGGAGTGCCTACCGTGACCGCGACTTTTGAGACGCCAGTGCCTCTGACTGATCCGGGAACGTATATGCTTGGAATCAAAGGAGGTGATTTTCTTGGTGCTAACGAGACAGGGAATCATACTGCGATTGATAATCTTTCGATTAACGGGGAGGTTGGCGGTGGTGCCGGCTTGTTGATCACGGAGATCAATTATGATCCTGAAACCGATACCCTGTCGTTGACCTGGAATTCTTCACCGGGGCAGGTTTACGCCGTTAAATATTCGACCGATCTGGAAAGCTGGGATGCTGATCTTGATGACGAGATTGCTGCTGACGATGGCGAGTCAACGACAGTGGAGTTCGATCTCAGTGAGACCGGCGCGCTGGATCTCGCCAAAGTCTTTTACCGGGTGGAAATTCAACCCGGGGGTTAAGGGATTCTTGGGGCTTGGATTGGAAGGAGGCTTCTTTTAGAGTTTCCCCATGAAAGCTATTGCCTTCCTGCTACTGACTCTTCCGCTTGTTGCCGACCATCATAAGTCGAACGAACTTACTGCCGCCGAAAAAAAGGCGGGTTGGACCTTGTTGTTCGATGGTAAAACAACCGAGCACTTCCGAAATTACAAGAAAGAGGATGTCTCTCCGAAGTGGGAGGTAAAGGACGGGGTTTTGACGCTGACGGGCAAAGGTGGTGGTGACATTATCACGAAGAAGGAATATGGAGCCTTCGAATTTACTGTTGATTACAAGATTTCAAAAGGTGGTAACTCCGGGTTGATGTTTCATGTGAAGGAGACCGAGGCCCGGCCGTGGCAAACGGGTCCGGAGATTCAAATTCAAGACAATGTCGATGGGCATGATCCCCAGAAAGCGGGATGGCTTTATCAGCTTTATCAGCCAGCGAAGGGTGTCGATGCGACCAAGCCGGCTGGTGAATGGAATACACTCAAGGTATTGATTACACCGGAGAAGTGTGTCCAGTGGATGAACGGAACGAAATATGTCGAGTATGTCAAGGGATCGGCCGATTGGGATAAAAAGGTGGCGGCTTCGAAGTTTAGTAAGTTTAAGAAATTTGGCAAAGCGACCGAAGGGAATCTTTGTCTGCAGGATCACGGAAACGTCGTGTCCTTCCGGAATATCAAAATCCGTGAGGTGAAATAGCCTCCGTCTGTCATCTCAAGCCTTATGAAACGGTTTCTTCTTTTCCTCTGTTTGACGTCCCTTGGATACGCGGGCGATGTGCATCTCTTTATCCTGTCAGGCCAATCGAATATGGCCGGATTAAAACCGGAAAACGCCTTATTGCCTGAGCTTGAAAAGCTGTTGCCCGATGATGAGATCCGTCACGTCAAATTTGCGAAAGGCGGGCAGCCGATTCGGAAGTGGGTCAAGACTTACGACGAGATCGCGGCAAAGAGTGAGCTGCCTCCCAAAAAAGATCCGGGTGCGTTTTATGATCAGACAGTGAAGGCGGCTCGTGCCAGTATCTCGGCGAAGAAACCGAAGACTATTACCTTTTTGTGGATGCAGGGAGAGCGAGATGCAAAGGAGAAGCTATCGGCTGCTTACGAGGAAAGCATGAATACGCTGATCGCGAATTTACGCAAAGATCTCGATGCTCCCGAAATGAATTTCGTGATTGGCCGTCTGAGTGATTTTTCGACAAGCGATCACTGGGAAGCTGTGCGAGCCGCTCAAGTGAAAGTTGCTAAAGATGATCCACGTGGATCATGGGTGGATACGGACGACACCAACAACAAGGAGAAGAAGGGCAAGCCTCATAACGACCTGCACTATACCAAGGATGGTTACGATCTCTTTGGGCAGCGTTTGGCGCGTCAGGCCGTCCTTCTGATTGAGGGAAAGAAGCCGGGCTCCAAAGGGAGGCCGGAGTAGAAGTCCATTTTGTGAGTTTATGACTGCCTTTTCAGTCCCTTGGTTGGACGAGGAGGAGGGCTTTCTCGCGCTTGCTTTTCATCCAGTAGCTAGGGTGGCTGCGTTCTGTTTCGGGACTACGGTCTCGGAGTGAACCCACGATGACTGTTGCCCGTGTGCATCTGGTTCGTTCGCGGAGGGTCGCGATGTTACGGCCTATGATTTCCGCTTGCCGCCAGTCGAGAGCTTTCGCTGGCGCCAAGGGTATCCAACTTTAAGGAACGGAAGAGGTCCTTTTTGCCGTTTGAAGTCCGAACTTTGTTGATTCCTTTGGCGAGCGGTGGTTCAGCGCCCGACGGAGCAAGGGCTGGGTTGTTGGAACAACCGCATGAGGCGAGGCCAAAAGCGACGAGCGCGAAGAGAGGGAGTGCGAGATTAATCGGGTGGGATTGTCCGAATTAGTGTGAGGATTAATGGAACGAGATTGCTATTTTTTGAGCCAGGGTTGGCGCTGGTTTTGGGTGATTTCGGCGTCGAGCTCCTTCATGCGAATGCCAAGTTTAGCGACGATTTCGGGATTTTTTTCAGCAATATTTTTTTTCTCTCCTAGATCGGCTTCGAGGTCGAAGAGCATGACGTTCCCGTCGTCGGCGGGCTGATTTTTACGGCGACGGTTTTTTTTGATGAGGAGCTTGTATTTGCCCTGGCGGAGACCTTCGAGATCACCATGTGAGGTGTAATAGATGAACTCCTTGCGCGGGCTTTTGTTTCCGCCGGTGACCAGGGTGGAGATATCGAGACCATCGATCTTTTTGTCCTTTGGGAGAGGGGTCTTAGTGATGGCTGCGATGGTGGGAAGGAGGTCGATGGTGCCGCAGAGTTGATCGCAAGTCGTGCCGGCGGGAATACGTCCGGGAGCCCACATGACACAAGGAACGCGTTGGCCGCCTTCGAAGGTGGTGCCCTTGCCTTCGCGAAGAGGTCCGGCAGATCCACCGTGGTGCTTAAATTGAAGCCAAGGGCCGTTGTCGGTGGTGAAGATGAGGTAGGTGTCTTGGTCGAGCTTGAGTTTACGAAGAAGGTCTGCGATGCGGCCGACTTCGGAATCGATATGTTCGATGACGTTGGTGTAAGCGTTGAGTGGGTTTGGATCGCGAGTTTCATCCGGCACGTAGAGTGGGATGTGTGGCATGGAGTGGGGGAGATAGAGGAAGAAGGGCTTGTCCTTATTGGTCTTGATGAACTCGATCGATTTGTCGGTGTAGCGACGTGTGACGGTGCGTTGGTCGACGGGGACCTCTAGGATTTTATCGTTCTCCATGAGAGGAGTCTTCCACTTGGTAAGGGTGGACTCGGGATCTTTCCAAAGGGCATCCATTCCAGCCCAACCGCCTTTGGGCTTCCCCTTGTTGTCGGGGTGATTCATATCGTTCGAGTAAGGAATGCCGAGGTAGGTGTCGAATCCGTTGCTCTGCGGAAGGGTTTCGGGATGGTGTCCGAGATGCCATTTGCCAAAGCAGGCAGTGGCGTATCCCTGGTCCTTTAGGTGATCGGCAATCGTATGTTCTTCGGGGCTAAGTCCTTTTTTGGATGAGGGGAAGAGGACGTGCTGGTGCATGCTGACGCGCTTGGGGTAACACCCGGTGAGGAGGGCGGCGCGTGACGGCGAGCAGACGGGAGAGGCGACCATGAAGTTGGTGAACTTACGGCCTTCCTTTGCTAGGCGGTCGATGTTTGGAGTTTTGATTTTGGTGGAGCCAAAACAGCCGAGGTCGCCGTAACCTTGATCATCGGTGAAGATGATGATGAAGTTGGGTTTTTTTGCGCCGGTGGCGAAAAGCGAGGTGACGATGAAGGCGAGGAAGATGAGTTTTTTCATGGTTGGTTGTCGGGGGTTAAGTGCACGGGTGGATCTGTTTGGTATTGTTTATGTTAGAAGCGCTCACCAGGGCCGGTGTTCCAGAGGAGGTGCATTTCTTCGAGCGTGGGATTTTTAGCAGGGCGAATGATGCGGAAGCCAAGTCCCCAGTTGTCTGTGTGGTACCAAATTGATTTTGGGTCTTGGGGGTCGGTGTTTTTCCAGCTTTTGTCGGAAGGAAGCCGCTGGCCGGAGCGCAGCTCGTGAGGATCGGAATCCCAGTTGCCGCCGCGACTGACCCGTGGGTAGCGCTTGGGCGAGAGGGCGAAGGGGTTGATGGAGCCTTCGGGATGTTGGCTGTAGTTGGGAAGGTAGGCGTCGAGAGTCCACTCGCTGGCGTTACCGTGCATGTCGAAGAGCCCCCAGGGATTTGCTTTTTTGGTTCCCACGGGTTGGTAGGAGCCATCGGAGTTTTCGAAATACCAGCCATATTCCCCAAGCTTTGAGGCATCATCACCGAAGGAATAGGCGGTGGTGGTTCCGGCACGGCAGGCGTATTCCCATTCAGCTTCGGTGGGGAGGCGGTAGTAGTGACCGGTCTGGGTAGTGAGCCATTCGCAGAACTTGGAAGCTGAGTGTTGGGTGGCGGCGATAGCAGGGTATTTGCTGTCGTAGCCAGCGTTGTCTCCCATGCTGTTGTGCATAGGCATGTATGGTGGTGTGGGCTGAGAGATGGCGTCGATAAGATTGGGATTGCTTTGAAGTGGATCTTCGGGTGAGAGCTTGTTGCCATCAAGGTCGAGGGTGCCGTCCTTGTTTCGGTTCTTGCCGTTTTCCATGAAGGTTCGATACAGGCCCCAGGTGGTTTCGGTGGAAGCCATCCAGAAAGGTTCGATCTTGATTTTCTTTTGCGGACCCTCGTCGTCGGAACGGTCGGCTTCGCTGTCAGGAGTCCCAATGGTGAATTCTCCACCAGGGATTGGAAGCATTTCAAAAGTAGCATTATCCGCTCCGGGGATGGTTTCGGTGTAAGCTGTAAGATCGCCCTCGGGCACGGGCTTGAGTTTGCCGAAGATTTTTTCGGAGACCGGTAGGAATTTGGCGGCGTTGTCCGGCATGTCGCCGGGAATGATGTTCAAACCATCAGCACTGATTTCCGGAGCCTCGGCCTTGGGCTCTTGTTTTTCTTCCGGGAGGAATGGGTAGACTTTGCGGTCACAGCAGGAGCTCAGGAGAGCGCAAAATGAAAGGGTGGTGATGTGAAAAGGTCTCGAACGAGTCATGTTAAAATTCTGTGACACCGCTACTTACGCCGATCACTGGATCTATCAACCCTTCTTGGTTGACGGGTGATCGAAATTGGGCACGATCTCATCCATGAAACAGTTTGGTTTTTGCCTGAGTGCATTGTTGGTTGGCGGTTTGTTGAACGCGCAAGACGTGTTGAAGCCCTTGGTGGTTGAGGGGGACCGGGATATCGATGCGGTCGGAAATGTTCCTGTGGAAACGCTCGACGCGGAGAGAATCAGCGAGCTTCTTGGTTATTTGCCAGGGTTTGCTTCGGTTGCCTCTGATTCGGCAGGATACGGTGACATCATCGGGGCACGCGGATCGACCAATACTTTATTTTTTGGGGGAGCTGGCGTCGCAATGATGGTAGATGATGTTCCTTACGGTGATGTTTTCGGATACTCGACCGAGTTTTTTGATTTGGATTCCTTTACTCTTCACCGTGGTCCTCAAGGGTCTCGCTTCGCGCGAAATGGCGTGGGTGGATTGATGGAATTAAGAACACTTGGGCCGACCAAGGAGCATGAAGTCGCTTTCAGCACTGAGTATGGTAGCTACAATCTCACTCACTTGCGGTTTCGTGCCAGCGGGCCTCTCGATAAGGATTGGGCATACGCTTTTCAAACCTACTTCAAGGAACGGGACGGCTTCGTGGAGAATACGACACTCGGTCGCGACACCGACACCCGTGAACAATTTGGTGCTTTGGGAAGTCTCTACTACAATCCCAGCAAGGATTTTGAAATGCGCTTCCGCTTTATGTATGAGCGGACCCGAGATGGGAGTCAGCGGCTGACCGCGCTCCCCGGGGTAGCTTCTCCATTTGGGCCCCTTGTTGATTCTCAGCGCGAGCAGGACCCTTTCCAGGTGGCCAGTAACGTGGCTGGAAGGACCGAGATTGATCGTTTCCAGCTCTCGTTGCATCTCGATCACGATTACGACTGGGGGAATTTTAAGTCTATCACGGCATACTCGAATTGGAAGCTCGGTCCAAATATTGTTGATCTCGATTTGACGGCTTTTGACCTTTCGAGATCAGCGATCGATCAGGAGCAGAATTTGTTCAGCCAAGAATTCCGCTTTCAGTCTGACCAGGATGACACTCTTCGCTGGCTGGGTGGCTTTGCTTATCTGAAAAAGGATAATCAGGGCGTGGCCAATCGATTTTTCCCTCTTCCTTTTGGAGGGATTTTTGCGAACCAGTTCACTGACTTTGATATTGAAGAAGAGAGCTTTTCGCTTTTCGGAAATTTGCAGTGGGATCCGGCCGAGAATCTGACCGTCGAAGTGGGCGGGCGTCTTGAGTATGTTGATAACTTGATTGACCGCAGCAAGACCGAGCCGGGTGGGGGCTTTATTCCTCTTCCTTCTGATTTCTCCAGCGAAAGCGATGGATTCTTTTTCTCGCCCTCAATTGGCGCGAACTATGCGCTGTGCGCATCGACGAGTGTTTTTGCGCGGACCTCACTTTCCTACAAGCCGCAAGGCTTTACCGCCTTCAGCGATAACCCGGCGACCACAGATTTTGATGAAGAGCAGTCGTGGGAGACCGAAATCGGGGTTCGTTATCAAAATTCCGATCAATCGGTTGGAGCGGAGCTTCGTGGCTACTACAAGCAGATCGACGATTATCAACTCAATCAGAGCGTTCCATTGACGACCGATTTTATTATTGCGAATGCCGATCGGGTGGAAGCCCTCGGGGTGGAAGGCGAAGTCTACTGGAGGCCCGCGAGTGGCCTGACCGTCCAGGCGAGTGCCGGTTGGAATCAGATCGAATTTGATGATCACACAGGAGCAGATGGTTCGGACCTTTCCGGAAACGATGTTCCGTTCTTGCCGGAGTTTACGGCTGGAATGCTCGTCCGGTATGACTTCACAAATGGATTCTTCGCCCAGACCGGAGTGCGTGCCGTAGGTGCCACCTACTTTGATGAGACCAACAATGGTGACTATCAACAGGGCTCATATCAAATTTGGGATGCCCAATTCGGCTATCAGGGAGAATGCTGGAATGCGGCATTGTTTGCCCGCAATCTCTTCGACGAAGATTACTACAGCTTCATGAATAATCAGATTTCGGCTGGTGTTGCCGGAGCCCCTGAAATGTATGGCGTTCGGGTTGGTTTGGAATTCTAAAAAAATTCAGAGATAGATTGGGCTTGCCAGCGAGGTGGTTTTGTGGTTTTCACTGCGCCCGCGGGTGAATCCTCACTTGCTAATTTTTGGAGTTATGGATGCAGACAATATCGTTCCGTTTGAAGCACCTACTCCTCCTCCCCGTTCCAGTGCGATCCCTATGAAAAACGATCTTGTCGAAAAGGCTTCTGAAATTGTCTCCGATCCCCTCGTTCTTATCAACCTCGTGTCGAAGCGCGTGGCTCAGTTGAATCAGGGCCGATCTCCTTTGATCGATGCGCTTCCCAGCATGGGGTTTGCCGATATCGCTCTCACTGAAATTATTGAAGGTAAGATCAAGCTTATTGAAGGATCGAATTCCTAAGTCCGGTCTGCTTTATTCCGGGCAGGCGCAGGTATACGTGTCATGTCTCAAGAAGTAGCCACCAACAAACGGGCGCGTCGTGATTACAATATCACGGAGACCTTCGAGGCTGGATTAGTTCTTCGTGGGACCGAGGTGAAATCGATTCGAGAAGGAAAGGTAAGCATTACCGAGTCCTTCGCGCGGATCGAGCGCAGCGAATGCTGGCTTTATGGTTGTGACATTCAGCCGTGGCAGACTGCCGGGGCCTTCTTCCAGCATGAGGCCAAGCGGCCCCGCAAACTCCTCCTGCATAAGAACGAAATTCTTAAGCTTTCGCAGTCAACACTGCAGAAGGGCTTCACCTTGATCTGCCTCAAGCTTTATTTCAAGGGGCGGCGAGTGAAGGTCCAGCTCGGCCTTGGAAAGGGTAAGGGGCACAGCGACCAGCGACAGGATCTCAAGAAGAAGACCGAGTTGCGGGAAGCCCAGCGTGAAGTCGCCCGCTTTAACAAAGGGCGCGGGCTCTAAGTTCGTCCGGTCCGACTATCGGTGCGTCGATTTGGCGAGCGCTTTGAAGACCGGTTGCAGCTCGGTGGCTGATAGATACTTCTCACTAAGCTTCTCCATCATACGATCAAATTTTTTGGGGTCGTGCTCGGTCAGCGGGTTGAAATGGCTGCCAAATCTGGCGAGCTGACTTTCGGAGAAGTCATCAAGGGCTTCCGTTGCCTGGACATGAGCCACGGCCTCTCTGCTGCGCGAAAGTTTGGCGTGGAGCTTGTCGATCTCCTGTTTGAACCGCCCTTTCAATTTACAGTCTGATGTCAGCATACGGGTCAGATAGGTCGCATCGCCTTTCGAACTCAGGGCCAGTTCTTTCAGGTAGGGGAGAGCCCGCTCCTCGAAGGTTTCGATTTCAGCGCTTCTGGTTGAGGCATTTTCGTAGAGCCCTTGAGCATACATCCAGATCATTCCAGTCGCGACGTCGCGTGAATCCGGCATTTCTCGAGTGCCCACGTAAAAATTGTGAGTGGCCTCCTTATCAAATTTGGCGGCAGCGTAGGCGGTCATGTAGCGATGACTACTATTGGTGCTCCCTGCCATAAAGTGGTGGCCTTTATTGGCTCCCGTCATGTCAGGCGTGAGGTATCCCGAAACCGTGTAGGTGCCGGCGCTGTTCAATTTGAGTGAATTAAAGAAGGCCGCGGCCGCTCCGCTTTTATCCCCGCCAAAGTGAACGCCATCGTCGCTGATCTTGTAGTCGCGACTGATATCCGAGAGAACGTCACGGGTGTGGGCGAAGTTATTGATCAAGGTCACTTGTCCCTCGTGTCTGGCTTCAATCGGGCTCGCGATGATCATGCCAAGAATGTCGGCTGCCTCGCGGAATGGTTTCAGTGTCTCTTGCTTGGCTCCATCGGATTGGGTCCAGATCATCACCGGCGCCTCCGACTTGGGGTCGAGATCCTTGGGGATGTAAATGAAGTAAGAAGTATCGGCACCGGCCTCGATCGGCCCCTCCTGTCTTCCGGAATTGCCAGCTGCCTGGAATTCTTTCTTTTTGAAATGCTTTTCGAGGAAGGCTTGATCTTGGTCGGAAAATTCATCGATTCCCAAGGTCAGCTCGCGACCGTCTCTGGTGGCCAATTGGATGGAACCATTTTGGGTCATTTCGATGGCCTTGGCTGAAA
>JBDNAG010000246.1:0-19467 GCA_039768565.1 Akkermansiaceae bacterium
AGATAGTGCCGCAGAAAACAGACCGCCTTTTTCGGAAGGTAAGGGTGAAAAGGTGGGGTAAGAGCCCACCGCGCCGAGGGTGACCGAGGTGGCAGGGCAAACCTCTCACAGTGCAAGACAGAACAGGGGAAGGGCTGCTCGTCCGTTTGATCCCCGGGTAATAGTCGCAAAGATAAATGACTGCTGAAGTCCATATAGGATGGACGGAACAGAATCCGGCTTACAGGGGAGCGGCCGATTTATTTCCCTTGCCTAAATATCTACAATTTCGACTAGGCAGACCAATTGACTCCGAGACCACTCCTAATGGTGACGCCAAGGACTAGCTAATTCCCGCTATTTTGACTGGGCGCAGCGAAAACCGGTATGATTAGCTGGTGCCAGAGATTCGGAATAATGGCGGGCACCGGGGCGATAGCGAAGGCAATATGAATTATGACAGAGGAACGATCCGCCCTTAGTCACGTGGAGAAGGCTCAAAGGGTGTTGTTTGCCGAATACAATGGGGGAAGGCCACTTGTCATTCTGCATAAACCAATTCACTTCTGGTTGGCTCACGCCACCGCGCGGTCCTTTGGGGTCGTCTTTTGGGTCCTTGATGAAAATTGCGTAGGCATCCGGCCGATAATAGTCAGAGCAATGTTCCCAAACATTCCCTGCCATATCGTAGAGTCCAAATGAGTTTGGTGGGTAAGATTTGATAGGAGCTGAGCCTTTAAATCCATCTTCACCGGTATCTTTATGTGGGAATTCTCCGGTGAAGATGTTTGCGAGCCACTTTTCGCCCGGTTTAGATTCCTTTCCCCAAATGTAATCGAGTCCTTCTTTTCCACCGCGGGCCGCAAGTTCCCATTCTGCTTCTGTTGGCAATCTTTTACCTGCCCACTTGCAATAGGCATTGGCATCTTCCCAAGTGACACACACGACGGGGTGGTTTTCCTTGTTCTTGAGGGTGGAACCCGGACCGGTTGGTTGTTTCCACGACGCTCCTTCCTCAAAGCGCCACCATTGCCATTCAGCACCCTGGCCGCGAAGTTCGACTGCATTTGGAGGCCCGGAAAACACGATTCCACCGGGTTTCAGCGCTTCGGGAGGAGCTTTCGGGAAGTCTTCTTCGGACCAACCTCTCTCAGCCTGCGTTTTGTAACCTGTGGCATCGACGAATTTTTGGAACTGAGCGTTGGTGACTTCATGTGTATCCAGAAAGAAACCGCTCACCTTGACCTTATGAACTGGGCGTTCCTCAGGATTAAACGGGAGATCAGGGTTCTCTTTGGTTCCGCGGGTATAAGTGCCTCCCTCAATCCAAATCATTCCCTTGGGAGCGTTTCCGGTGGTGGCCTTCTCCTTTGATTCGGGATTGGCCTGAAGGAGGGAAATGGCGGGAAGAATACAAAGAAGTCTTTTCATGAGGCTTGGATTCCAAAAGAGGACAATTTATCTACGGGCATGGCCACAACGAAGTTTCGCCCTTGTATTGATCTTCACGAAGGAAAAGTGAAACAGATTGTTGGCGGCACGCTCAATGACAGCGGTGCAATCGAAAATTTTGTCTCGGAGAAGTCGCCTGCCTGGTATGCCGAAAAGTTTGCGGGAGATGCGTTACGCGGTGGTCACGTGATCAAGTTGGGGCCGGGAAATGATGAGGCTGCTCGTGAGGCGCTCAGGGCCTGGCCGGGTGGATTACAAATCGGTGGTGGGATTTCTAATGAAAACGCGGCGGAGTGGTTGGAGGCCGGAGCCAGCGAAGTGATTGTGACTTCGTGGTATTTTGACGCCGAGGGGAAGTTTCTAGAAGATCGAGCCAAGTTGCTCGCAGATGAGGTTGGCGCGGAAAAGGTCGTGATCGATCTCAGTTGTCGGAAAGTGAGCAAGGGATGGAAAGTGGCCATGAATCGCTGGCAAACCATTACGGAAATGGCGGTGGATTTGGAAAACATCGCGCATCTTTCCCAATATTGCGGAGAGTTTTTAATTCACGCGGCGGATGTCGAAGGACAATGCGCGGGTGTTGATGTCCCCTTGGTGAATTTACTGGGGCAATGGTCCGGTTGCCCGATCACATACGCGGGAGGAGTTCGAGGCCTCGATGACTTGAAATTGATCAATGATGCGAGTGGTGGACGGTTGGATGCGACGGTCGGGAGTGCTCTAGATCTTTTCGGCGGGACTGGTGTGTCTTATAAGTGTCTCTTAAATTGGAATCAGGGCTCGTCAGTCTGAGCAGTGGCCTTTTTAATCCAACAGGAGGTCCAAGAGAGTATTAGTTACGGGTGGTGCCGGCTTTTCTGAAAGTCACCTTTGTGACCGGATGATTCAGGCTGGGAATGAAGTGATTTGTCTTGATAATTACTTCACCGGTCGTCGGACAAATGTCACTCATCTGCTAGGGCACCCCAATTTCTAGTTGGTGCGACACGATATTATTGACCCAATCAAGTTGGAGGCGAATATCGAAATTATGGATTCCTTTTCCGGGCATGCCGATCATTCCGAGCTCATCGATTACTTCCGCAAAATCAAAGGACCTAAAAGGAAAGTCTGGTTGGTCCACGGTGAAATAGAAAGAAGCGGGGCCTTTTGCAAAGCCTTAAAGGAGGAATACGATGGTGAGATTTCCGTGGCCGAACTTGGTCAGACAGTTGAGTTTTAGCGAACGGTCATCCCGGCTCACCGGTCCCGGGAAAGAGTTTTGTGGGCCGGTGTCTTAATATTGTTCCACCGGACTTTGGGGCGGGCGATCAACCTCGAAGCGGGCCTTGCCGATGACTTCGCGTGTGAGATCGGTCATTTGTTCATTCAATTCCTGCCATCTCGAGTTTGTGAACTCGGGAGGGCGCTTGAGCTTGTTGCGACGTTTCTCGATACGGATCAGGGAATCGTGGTCGTTACTAATCTGAAGATCTTTCAGGACGTCCGGGAGATTGGCCATGTCGTGACAAACCAAAGCGATGTCAGCTCCGGCCTCGAGCGCCAGCTTGATGTCATTGCCTCTCCCGTGATGATTCACGATGGCTCCCATATCTAAATCGTCGGTGAGAATGAGCCCCTTATATCCAAGCTGATCCCTGAGTAATCCGGTGAGGATTCTTCGGCTGAGTGAGGCCGGCATGTCAGGATCCAATTTTGGAAAACGAAGATGGCAAGCCATGATGGCGTCCAGTTCGGGCATGAGTGCGGTGTAGGGAAGAAGGTCTTCCTTTAATAAATTTTCCAGACTCACATCGGAAACGGGCAAATCATGATGTGGGTCACTCAGCGCTAGTCCATTTGTTGGGAAGTGCTTACCGCAGGAAAGAATACACTGTTTTCTCATCCAGCGATTAAAAACGCCGGCATTGTTGATGACTGTTTGGGAATCAGACCCCCAGCATCTGCCGCGGAGCCCGTTGTTTTGATCGGGGTAATGGTCAAGATCAAGAACTGGCGCAAAGTTCAGATTAATACCAAGAATTTCGAGTAATTGGCCTGTGAGAGCTCCAAATTGTGCGATGTTCCGGGGTGTTGCCTTTTCGGTAAACGTTGCCGCGTCGGGAGGTGCACTACTGAATTCTCGGGTTCGCCAGACTCGTCCACCTTCTTGGTCGATCGAAATAAAGGGGCGATCCAGCGAAAGGGAGATGAGTGAGTCCGTCAGTTCTCTGATCTGTTCTGCAGAAACTAGATTGCGGGAAAATAAAATATATCCAGCCGGCTGAATCTCACGGAAAATGTCGGCTTCTTCCGGGCTAAGTTCTGCTCCGGAGAGGCCAACAATCAAACGGGCTGCATTCATGACTTCTCAAGGGAAGCTTCGACGAGCCCAGAGAATAACGGGTGAGGTTGATTGGGCTTCGATTTAAACTCCGGGTGAAATTGAGCTCCGATAAAGAATGGGTGATCTGCGATTTCGACGATTTCGACGAGCCCTTCGTCTTGTGAAACTGAGGCGACGGTTAGGCCGCGACCTTCAAGTTGTTCACGGTATGCCGGATTGAATTCCCAACGATGGCGGTGTCGTTCGTAAATAGTGTCGACCTTTCCATACAGATCAAAAGATTTGGTTCCAGGATAGATGGACGAGGCGCAGGATCCAAGGCGCATGGATGCCCCCATATCAACGATGCCTTGCTGTTCTTCCTGCAGGCTGATCACCGGATGTTCGGTTTCTTTATTAAACTCAGTGGAATTTGCCTTGGATAGACCACAAACATTTCGGGCGAATTCGATTGTCGCAATTTGCATGCCCAAGCAAATTCCGAGATATGGGATCTTATTTTCGCGGGCATATTGGGCGGCTAGGATTTTCCCTTCGGTTCCTCGTTCTCCAAAACCTCCGGGGACGAGGATGCCATTGACATTTCCAATAATCGCCTTGGCCCCTTTGTTTTCGATATCCTCGGCGTCGATCTTCACGACATTAACTGCGGTGTCGTGCTCAGCTCCGGCGATCGTGAGGGATTCGTAAATTGATTTGTAGGCATCGTTGAGTTCGATATATTTTCCAACAACGGCAATCGAAGTAATCTTTGACGGGTTCACGAGACGATCGACAAAACCCTGCCATTTTGAAAGGTCGGGGCTTTCTGACTTGAGGCCGAGGGTATCGCAGACAAGGCGATCGATCTTGTCCTTCCGTAGGTCGAGAGGGCATTCGTAAATGGTGTTTTCAACATCCCGGAACGCGACGACATTTTTCTTTTTGACGTTACAGAACATCGCGATTTTTCGCCGGTTATCATCATCGAGATCATGCTCGGTCCGGCAGATGATGATGTCCGGCTGGATTCCAATTTCCCGAAGTTTTGCCACTGATTGTTGAGTGGGTTTGGTTTTGATTTCACCGGCAGCTTTGACCATTGGCAGAAGGGTGACGTGGATGAAGCAGACGTTTTCATCACCAGCCTCGAGCGCGAACTGGCGAAGTGCTTCCAGGAAGAGGTGCCCCTCGATGTCGCCAACAGTGCCTCCAATTTCGGTGATGATCACATCGGCGTCTCGGTTACGCTCGGTCGCCATTTTAAGGCGCTCTTTAATCTCATCGGTAACGTGAGGAATGAATTGAACTGTAGCTCCAAGGTATTTGCCAGCCCGCTCATTCTTGATAACGTTTTCGAAGACTTGTCCTGAACTTAGACTGTTGACTTGGGAGAGATTCCCGTGGGTGAATCGTTCATAGTGGCCAAGATCGAGATCGGTTTCTGCACCATCATCTAGAACATAGACTTCTCCGTGTTGATAGGGAGACATCGTGCCAGGATCGACATTCAGATAGGGGTCGAACTTTTGGAGGATGACCTTGAGCCCCCGATGTTCGAGAAGGGTCCCGATAGAGGCAGCGGCAAGTCCTTTTCCAAGTGAGGAGACAACTCCTCCGGTGACAAAAATGTATTTCATTGAGATGAGGCGAGAAGAGATTCGATGAGCGGGATTTGATCGGGAGAGTCGAGGCCGATTGCTTCGTGTTCTGTGATATGAACACGGATGGTGGCGCCATTTTCGAGAGCACGAAGTTGCTCCAATCCCTCTGCCATTTCCAGGTAGGATGGAGGGAGGCTGATGAATTGCTGAAGAAAGTCGGTCCGGTAGCCGTAAATTCCCAAGTGTCGGTAAGTTGGAAGAGATGGAACTTCGCTTCGGCGAAAAGGAATTGGAGAGCGTGAAAAGTAGAGTGCATTACAATTCCGATCAATGACTAGTTTTACAATGTTCGGATCTGCAAGGAGGGCGGGATCATCAAGCGGGCTTCCTGCTGTGATCATCGGGATGTTGCTATCTTCGCGAAGTTCCCGTGCGAGGGTGTCAACCAGTTCTGGATCAAGTAATGGTTCGTCGCCTTGAATGTTGATTACATGGGTTGCGGCTTTGCACTGGTTGGCAGCCTCGGCTATACGATCTGTTCCGGTTGGATGATCGGTGCGGGTGTTGATCACCTTCGCTCCGATACCTTCGCAAAGCTCCGCGATACGTTTATCATCTGTTGCGACCACAAGTTGATCTAGTTCGGAGCAGAGTGAGGCCCGCTCAAAAACGTGCTGAAGGAGTGGTTTCCCTAGGAGTGGATGGAGGGGCTTTCCGGGGAAGCGTGAAGAAGCCCAGCGGGCCGGGATGATGCCAACGATTCGTGTTTTTTCGTTGCTAATAATATTCCTCCTCCAACGGTTTCTGGACCATAGTCAGAGAGGTGTCAGGTCACAAGAGTAATTGGCTAATCCGAGAAGAAAATTGTCGGAGATGGACAGGATGAGTCGGAGCGGGCAATCTCGCCGTCAATGAATGGATGGTTTACCACGGCCGATTGGATTGTTCTTTTTGGCTATCTGGCTCTCACAACGGTAATCGGTCATCTCATGGCCGGTAAGCAAGCGACGATTAAGGATTTCTTTGCGGGGGGGAAATCCCTGCCATGGTGGGCGGTTTGTGGATCGATTATTGCTACTGAAATCAGTGGCGTGACCTTTATAGGGGTGCCAGGGGGAGTCATGGCAGCGAGTGGTAATTTCACTTACATGCTATGGGGAATCGGCTCGATCATTGGTCGGGTCATTGTGGGGATGGTGTTTGTGAAAGTTTTCTATGAGGATGAAATCTACAGTCCCTATGACTATATGGGGCGTCGAATCAAACCTGAACTGAAGAAGCTTGCGACCTGGTTCTTCACAGTGGGATCAATATTAGGTCAAAGTGTCCGGATTCTTGTGGCAGCTCTCCCTCTTAAGATTGTCACGGGACTTCCTTTTGAACTTTGTATTCTGATTATTGGGATATTCGCCATCGGCTGGACCTTGATGGGAGGCATGAGAACGGTGATTTGGACGGATGTAATGCAATTCGTATTATTCACTTTTGGAGGGCTCTTTGCACTTGCCTGGATTTCCAATTCTGTAGAGGGCGGCTGGTCTGCCATTTGGAGTATCGCAACAGACGCAGATAAAACGAAGACTTGGGATGGTTCTTTTGGAATTGGCCCTGAATTACAGTTCACGTTCTGGGTTGCCGTTATCGCGGTGCCCTTCCAAAATCTAACCGCATTCGGGGTGGATCAGCTGAATGCTCAGAGGATGTTTTGTTGTAAAAACGCTGGCGACGCCCGAAGGGCGATTATCTGGAGCTCGGTAGGACAGGCGCTCACCTATTTGATGCTATTGGTTGGTGCGGCTCTTTTTGCATTTTACTACCTGAACCCGCCCACTGGTGAGGTAGCGGAAACTCTGGCCTTTAAAGATGGTGTGGAACCGGCACTTCCTTCTGATGGTGGTGTTCCTTCCGATGGCGATTTGGTATTCCCGGTGTGGATTGTTACGCAATTACCAGCTGGCTTGGCCGGGCTAATTTTGGCCGGGGTTTTTGCCGCGGCAATTTCCAGTCTCGATTCAATTCTTGCTGCGTTGAGTCAGACAACAATTTCATTGATTCATAATCCTGAGAACCAGAAGGGGCTGGATCAGGCTAAGCTTGTGAGGGAATCCCGCAAGTGGGTGGTTATCTGGGGGCTGTCGCTTACAGTATTTACGATCCTTATGAATATTGTGAAGGAGAGGTTGGAAGCCCCAATTCTCCCTTTGGCATTTGGGATGACCAGTTACACAATGGGGCCACTTTTGGGAATGTTTCTGTGTGCCTTGATTGGACGTGGCAATTTCCGGGGTATATTATGGGGAGCTTGTCTTTCTTTCCTTCTTACGATGTTTGTCCGCATGGATGTATGGATTCTGGTAAAAATGGTGACGGGTGGTGTCGATTGGTTGGCGTATTTACCAACCTACGAACTCAATGACGCTGGAAAGGTTGTTCCCTTGGTAGGCTATTTTTGGATGTGGCCAATCGGGACACTTTTAACTCTCAGTGGGGGCTTGATTGGGTCAAAAATGAAACACTGATTAAGGTGACTTAAGAAATCGGAACAAAGTGATTTTTTCAAAAAAACCGTGGATCGTTTGTGGAACAAGGGATCTTGTTTTTTTTAAAAAATCTCAAAGGTTTTTGGTTTTCGAAGGTGGGTGCTTCAGGTCATTTTCGGGGGGTCGGCGAACGCAAACCCATTAGCGGGTTAAGGCTGATGACATAAAATAACAATCTGATTGAGAGCACACCAAATGAGCAACACAAAGGAGGGGGGACAAAAGGATGAAAACAACAATCAAGACGGCCAAAATATCTCAAGATCGTGGAATTTAGTCAGAGCAAAGTTAAGTGAGTATATCAGCGGAGATGCCTTCTCCCGCTGGTTTAAGAACGCCGACCTCGTGGACCCTGAGAATCAGGATGGCGTGGTTGCTGTTCAGTCGGATATGCACCAAATTTGGATCGAGACAAATTATATGGATGAGCTTCGTGCGGCTTTTGCCGAAGGTGCGGGAATTCATTGCACACCGAAGATTGTCGTAAAAGGTAATGTCGAGGCTGAGGTTGAGCCAGTTCCAGAGGTGATTATGACCAATTTTCCTTCGAGAGAAGGGAAACAAAAGATGGTAGGGCGCGATGCTCGCAAAGCCAGCAAAGTAAAGGTCGTGACCCCCGAGGTTGAGGCGAAGACCCAAGCATTCCAAAGAAAGCTAAAGCGTCTAGGGATAAATCCGGAGTTTGATTTTGATAGCTTTGTTGTCGGGGATAACAGCCAGTTTGCACACGCTGCGTGCTCGGCTGTTGCCTATCAGGAAGGCCGAAGCTTCAATCCTCTCTTTATTCATGGTAGAGCCGGCCTAGGGAAGACGCATCTGATGTCCGCCGTTGCTCAACAACTCCTGTCGAACGACCCCAAAGCGAAGGTTGTCTTTTTGACTGCCGAACATTTCGCGAATGAGTTTATTGAAGCTGTTCGTAAAGGGAATCTCGATGCCTTCCGGAAGGCTTATCGACATGTCGATGCCATGTTGATCGATGATATCCAGTTTATCGCCGGGAAAGAGCGGACCCAGGATGAGTTTTTCCACACTTTCAACGCTCTTCTTAATTCTCAAACCCAGGTAATTTTAACTTGTGATTGCCCTGCTCCGGAAATCCAGACGCTCGAACCTCGGCTTATCAGTCGGTTTGAAAGCGGTTTGACCGTAGAATTGCAGCCTCCGGGATTCGAAACGAGAGTTGCAATTCTCCGTCGAAAGATGGAGCAGTGGAAAGTAGAGCTCGAAAATAATATCGTGGTTCACATCGCGAATCAGATCAAAAGCAACGTGAGGCGTCTGGAAGGGGCCCTGACGAGGGTCGCTAGCTATAGCTTTTTGTCTCCGGAAAAAATGTCCATCGAGAAAGTGGACGAGTTATTGGGAGATCTAGTGCGGGATGAAAATACGAATTTAGTCACGGTTGAACAGATTCAGAAAGCGGTCGCTGATTATTATAATTTGAATCTCTCGGATATGAGTAGCCGCCGTCGGCCTGCCAGCATCGCTTTTCCACGCCAAATTGCGATGTATCTGGCCCGTAAGCTTACCAAGCTTTCGTTGGTGGATATCGGTGATGCCTTCGGGAAACGCGATCATGGAACAGTCATTCATGCTTGCAAAAAGGTGAAATCTGAAATCGAGAGCGATCCCGAGGTTAGAGGGGCGGTTGAGAAGCTGAACGCATCGCTGGAGCGGAGGAATTAGTTTCTAATTCCTAAGTAAATACTTGCCAAGAATTGCTGCGAGGGGCATTTTGGCCCTGAGTTGCTCTGTCGGGCACGTTCTTATGAAGTTCAGAATCGCAAAGGAAGCCTTTTTAGATGGGTTGCAGCAGGTGCAGCATGTGGTTAGCAGTCGCACGACTCTTCCAATTCTTTCCAACGTATTGATCGAGGCCTCGGACGCGGGCTTGCGTTTAACGACAACTGATTTGGATGTTGGAGTGAGTGGAACTGCGAAAGCCGAAGTTTCCAAGGCTGGCGCAACGACTCTTCCGGTGAAGCGATTGGTTAATATTATAAGGGAGCTCCCATCAGCCGAAATTGAGATTTCGGTTGATGGCAAAAATGTCGCGTCAATCAAGAGTGGCCCGAGTTTCTTTAAAATTATCGGTCTTCCTGACGGAGAGTTTCCTCCACTCGCAGGTTTTAACGACGCGAAGGAATACAAAATTCCCCAAGCTGTCTTCCGAAATGCGCTCAAGAAAACTTCCTATGCCATTTCCACCGATGAAACCCGCTATGTGCTCAATGGAATTTTCACGTCTTTCAAGGAGGGGAAATTGACCCTTGTTGCAACCGACGGCCGTCGCCTTGCAATGGTTGATCATGAACTTGAGTTTCCTTCAAGTCACGAGACGGATTTCATCGTGCCGACAAAGGCAGTTCAGGAACTCCAGAGACTACTTGGGACCGAAGGCGACATGATTCTTAAGCTATCGGATAATCAGGTTTGCTTTGAGATTGGTTCCAGCATCATCGTAAGCAAGCTTATCGAGGGTAATTACCCCAACTACAGACAGGTGATTCCTGGCGAGTCTAAAGAGCGTTTGACTCTGAGTCGGGAACAACTTTTGGAGACTACTCGCCGTGTCTCGCTTCTTTCTTCCGAGAAATCGAATTCAGTGAAGTTGACCTTCGGTCATAATCAAGTTGATGTGATGGCGAACAGCCCGGACATCGGTGAAGCTAATGAGAGTCTTGATGTGAAATATGAGGGTAAGGAATTTTCAATTGCCTTTAACCCTGAATTTTTGATGGCTCCTCTCAAGAGTCTGGAAGAGGACGAGGTCCACCTAGATCTTATCGATGAAATGAGCCCAGGGGTATTGCGCACTGAAGATGCTTTTCTCTATGTGCTCATGCCGATGCGGGTAACCTCGTAAATCTTTTTGGCACCGAAAAAAGGCGGATTACCCCCCGAGTTTCTCAATCAGCTTACGATTAAGCTCGATAGAATGAAAAAGGAGCCTCGTTTGCTCCAGGATTCCTCGTTGCTCTTTGTAAGCGTCGCGACAATCTTCCCGCTTCGCGTTTACGTTTAGGAATCTTCCCACTTCTCGATAGAGAACACCTTGCTTTTCGCGAAGAAGACCTAATTTAGCTTTAATTTCGGTAATGTCGCGATTGGCCTTACTGATCCGGAAGAATGCTTCGGTTGACTCACCCTTCCAATCGTTAGCTTCAAGATCCAATTCACAATCTATTTTTTCTAGTTCCTTCTTCAACTGAGATGACTGCTCGTTAAGAGTCGCTAACGCCTCTTTGGTGTGGGTAAATGTTTCTCGAAGTGTTCCGAGCTTTTTACGGGCAGCCTCGATTGCAGGCTCTTCGTCGGGCCCCTCTTCTTGAAGCACCTTTACTTTTAATTTTACGGCCGAATGTTTCTTTTTGGTCTGAATCGCCTCTTCCATGAGGACTTCGCGTTTACTGCTTATCGCTTCGGCGATTTCAAGAAGGGCGGCCCGCTCGTCGAGGAAGTCGTTTCCCAGGCCCTTTGAGCGGTCAATATTTAATACTCTCTGTTTCTGGGCATCGGACAAAGTGGATTCGGCGTCTTTCGCTTGAGAAAGAAGGCTTTTTTCTTCGCGTTCAAGGCGCCGGAGGTTCCAATACTCCATCGAGAGTTCTTCAATGGGTTCAATATTCCTCCAGCAATAAGCTCCGAGAATTTCTTCGCCATCTTGCATCAGGTGCATTTCAAAAGCCGCATCGGTCATTCGCCTTGTTTTTCGACTGACCCCAAAATACATGAGGAAAGATGCCAGAATATAGCTGCTCTGAGTCATTCGAGACGCTGTTTATTACTTGTTAAGTTGGGCCTGAAGGTCGGCAATCACCTGATGATCCTCAAGAGTTGTGATGTTTCCTGACACTTTACCGGTCGCAACCAATTCTTTGAGAAGTCTGCGCATGATTTTTCCGGAGCGTGTTTTGGGAAGAGCTGGGGCGAAGTAGATCTCATCGGGCTTTGCAATGGCTCCGATCACTTTTCCGACGTGGTTGCGGAGCTCTTTGGCGAGTGCATCAGAGGTCTTCGAGCCCCCTTTGACTGTCACAAATGCCACCACTCCCTGACCTTTAATCTCGTGAGGTCGTCCTACCACCGCCGCCTCGGCGACAACCTTGTGGGCGACCAAGGCGCTTTCAACTTCCGCTGTGCCAAGTCGATGTCCTGACACGTTGAGGACGTCATCAAGACGGCCAACAATCCAGAAGTTACCGTGCTTGTCGGTACGAGCGCCATCGCCGGCTGTATACATTCCCTTGTAATCGTCCCAATAGGTGTCGCGATAACGTCTTTTGTCACCATAAATGGTCCGCAGCATTGACGGCCAGGGTTTGCGAATGACCAACTTGCCTCCTTCATTCGGGCCGCATTCCTCTCCAGTCTCATCAAGAATTGCGGCATCAACTCCAAAGAAGGGGAGTGTCGCTGTTCCGGGTTTTGTGGGTGTACAACCGGGGAGAGGGGAGATCATAATTGCACCGGTTTCGGTCTGCCACCAGGTGTCAACAATCGGGCATTTCCCGCCACCGATCTTCTCGTGATACCACATCCAGGCTTCCGGATTGATGGGCTCGCCGACAGTGCCAAGAAGTCGAAGTGAGGAAAGATCATGAGAATCGGGGAATTGGTCGCCAGCTTTAATGAAGGCGCGAATTGCAGTGGGGGCGGTGTAGAAAATACTGACGCTGTATTTTTCGACGATGTCCCAGAAGCGGCCAAAGTCGGGATGATTCGGCGCACCTTCATACATGACTTGGGTTACGCCATTTGCGAGGGGGCCATAGGTAATGTAGGAGTGGCCGGTGATCCAGCCGACATCAGCGGTGCACCAGTAGACATCGTCTTCCTGCATATCGAAGATGTATTTGCAGGTGGCGTAGGTCCCGGTGAGGTATCCACCGGATGTGTGGAGGATTCCCTTTGGCTTACCGGTAGAACCAGAAGTGTAGAGAATGAAAAGCGGGTGTTCGCTATCAAAGGCCTTGGCTTCATGAGTTGAGGGGACTTTTGCCGCCTCTTCATGCCACCAGACGTCGCGACCGCGCTTCATCTTAACCGGCGCTTCTTCCTTTCCGATTCGTTGATGAACAATGACGGTTTCGACGTTCTTGTATTTTTTGAGGGCGTCATCGACGTTCTTCTTGAGTTGGACGACACCGCCGCGTCGGTAACCGCCGTCGCTGGTTATTACGGCCTTGGCTTTGCAGTCCTCAAGACGATCGACGATTGAATCTGCTGAAAAGCCTCCAAAAATAACGGAGTGGACTGCACCTATTCGCGCGCAAGCGAGCATAGCAATGACTGCTTCCGGAGTCATCGGCATATAAATCATCACCCGATCCTTGGGCTTAATACCCTTGGATAGCAGCACATTGGAGAAATTGCAGACCTCGCGATGAAGTTGACGATAAGTGAGAGTCCGATTCTCGCCCGGTTCTCCCTCCCAGATGATGGCGGCCTTGTTTGCTCGACCATTCTTAAGGTGTTGATCGACGCAGCTTTCGCAGACGTTCAGCTTGCCACCCACAAACCACTTTGCATAAGGGGCCTTCCAATCGAGGGCTTTGGTCCACTTTTTCTGCCAAGCGAGTTCCTTGGCTTCGCGTGCCCAGAAGACACTAGGCTTATCAATCGACTCCTGATACATGCGCTTATATTGCGCCATGCTCTTAATGCGGGCCTTCTTTGAAAACTCCTTGGACGGCTTGAAGATGCGATCTTCACTGAGGTGGCTTTCGATGTTCTTGCTCATTTCGATTGTGGGTAAAATGTAACAAGCTGATAGCCCAAACGACAATGACTGATTCGAGCCATTATCGCTGATTTTTTGTCTACTGGAGCTATTTGCGAGGCCCTTGCTTTTTTCCGGACAACGCCATCAAGGCATCCCTTTCGGACTTCTCAAGGAAGCGCCATTTTCCCGGCCTCAAAGTGTCAATCATCAGGTCGCCGATTTTAAGGCGGACAAGGCGTTTCACGCGATGTCCAACGGCCTGAATCATATAGCGGATTTGACGCTTCAGTCCGGTGTTAAGAACCATGTCGAGCCTGCGGGACGATATTCGTCTGACTGATACGGCGCGTGCCTTCCCAACCTCTGTGAAAACTCCCTTCTCCAATTGCGTGAGGATGGAATTTTCGAAGGCATTTTCGGTTGTGACCTGATAGAGCTTCTCAATCTTGTGACTTGGGTGAGTGAGAGCTTGGCTGAGTTCCCCGTCATTACTGAGGATGAGAAGACCTTCTGAATCGATATCGAGTCGTCCTACGTGAGCAAGGTGGTGAAGGCGGGGGGGGAGTAATTCATAAATTGTCGCCCTGTTGTTTTCATCGCTTCGGGTGCAGACCAGCCCGGGTGGCTTGTGTAAAACGATGGATTGAACCTCCAAAGGCTCGATTCGTCGTCCGCTTGCGCGGATGAAGTCGCCGGGTTGGACCCGGTATCCCGGGTTGAGGCAAGTTTCGCCATTGATGACCACTTCGCCCTGTTGGACCAAGGCGTCACAGGCACGACGGGAGCCTACGCCGGCAGAGGCGAGGTATTTATTAAGTCGGATTCCTTCTGGTGGGTTCATGGCAAGAAAAAGGCGGAGCCAAGGAATGGCCCCGCCGAAAATTGAGGTTGGCTAACCCGCAATACGCGGAGTCTATCCTTCAGCCTTGGTCTTTGGGAGACCGATGGCACTCTGTCCATCTTTCCACTCGCCGCGCTCTTTCATGAGCTTCACGCGCTCAAAGCGCTTCATAACTGAGCGTTTACCGGTTGCGCCGCCTTTACGTTTGAGAGAGTTGTGCTTGGACATAAAATCAGGAATTGGGTCGAGGCGGCGGAAACTAGGAGTCAGGCAGCCCTTTGGCAAGGATGAACTTTGTATTAAATAGAGGTTTTTGGACGATTTGCGGTTGGTAGAGGTGTTTCAAGCGCTTTCAGGCAAAAAATGAGCAATCTTTCGTCTCCCTTAGTCTATTTCGCGCCAAGATCTGTGTTTTGACTTCAGCCCAATTCCGGCAAGCTGGCGGCGGCAATAGCCTGGCCGTGACGCTTCATCTTTTCGTCCGGCGTACTGAGAGTGACGGTTTTTGCAAGCTCGGGAAATTCGTCACGGAGAACCTCTTCGGCTTTAGTAACGATGATTTCGGCTCCTTTTCCGGTCAGGACTCTGCCTAACAAAAGCATATGCCTGATGTCGTAAAAGCGGGCGAATTGAGGAATGGCATACCCGAGGTAAGTGCCAATGCTTCGATAGATGGCAGCTGCTTTTTCGTCACCGCTTTCCATCGCTTCTTGAACGAGGACCAGTTTTTCAGGTTTTCCAAGGGTAGGGTCGATTTCGAGTCCGGCAGGCTCAATGAGTCGAGAGACGGCTTGTTGGCTGAAGTAGTTCACGGCGCAACCGATATCGCCAGACCATTCGTCCTGTGCTGCGTTTTCGCTAAAATCGATGGGAACAAAGGCGAGTTCCGAAATCCATGGAGTGATGCGGGAATCGGCGTCAGCGTATCCGGCGGCTGCGCTGGTTCCCATGGCGAGACCAAGGACGCATCCGTCATTCAATGACATGGCGCCGGCCAAAGCGGTGACGTCACCATCGTTCACGACCCGGATGGGAACATTCCATTCTTCGGCAACCTCAAAGAAAATGTTCTCAACGTGCTCCTCGAAGAATTCATCAGGCACTCCCCGGAAAAGGGATGCCGCACGAACCTTGCTATCGACGTAAACTCCAGCCGCGGACCCTCCAATGGCATCGACTTTTGGAAGGTGGGCGGCGGCAAGACGAATGCTGTCGATAATTCCTTCGCGATGATAACCGGGATCACTCTGAAAGTAAGGATCCCACGTGACCTCCTCTGAAAAAACGACTTCGCCGTCGATCACGGCTGCACACTTGCGATCTGAGCCACCGAGATCGAAGCCAATTCGATTTCCTTTAAGTCCGATCTCTGAGTCCGAATCAGGGGCCTTTTTGGGAGAAGGAAAAGTTTCGGTCGGTTCCGACGAGATGGTCAGGGTATCGCCGAAAAACCGGCGTGAGTAATCGACATCGAATTCTCGCACGCCACCTTCGCGGTATTGATCTGAGAGAGCTTTGGCGAGACCGGGAGCATGTTCGAGAACGATTCTTGTTCCTCCGCAACTCCAAAGTAGAAACTTCACCACGCGTTCGATAAGCCTGAAGTTTAGGTCCGATGATTCCTCGCTTTCATTTGTAAGGATTTCCTCACTATGAACTGTTCCGGTTCCATCGGGGCGGAGAACCGCGATTCGGATCTTGCGACTTCCTTCTGCCGAACATTTGTCCCGAAACGCCTGATTCCACAGCGAGGCCGGGATGAATCCAGGATCTAGTTCAGGAATGTGTTTTAAGGCGGGGATCGAAAGTTGAGACATTGTCATTATGAGGTGGCAATTCAGGCGGTCGCAGGATTTTCGATGGCTTTGCCCAAGTTATCAATAATGATTTGGGGAAATTTGTTGTTTTTGGCATGATTTCAGCGAAATCGACTCAAATTAAGGTTGAGTGTGAGAGATTGAAATTCAGGTGCGTAAAATGCCACATGAGAATTCTTTTGATTCTAACCCTAATGCTGCCTTGTCTGGCTGGGGAGGAGCTTCGCCTGCTTGCCTACAATATTCATCACGGAGAAGGGATGGACGGAAAGCTGGACCTGGCGCGGATCGCGAAGGTAATTGCCGATGAAGATCCAGATCTAGTTGCCTTGCAGGAGGTCGACAAGGTCACCAAACGAAGTGAATCTATCGATCAGGCAGCGGAATTGGCCAAATTGCTAAAAATGAATTACCGCTTTGGGAAGTTCATGGACTATATGGGAGGCGAGTACGGTATGGCCGTGCTCTCTCGATTTCCGATCAAAAAAACAGTCATTCACAAACTCCCTAGAGGTGCTGAGCCAAGAATTGCACTGGAAGTGATCGTGAAGTCTCCAAAGTGGCCAGGGCAATTTTCATTTGTGGGTATTCACAATGATTGGATCAAGGAACCGCTCCGTGTGAAGCAAATTGAGGTCCTCCAGGCAGGCTTGAAGGACCGGAAGCATCCGGTGATTTTGGCTGGAGATTTTAATGCCGAGCCGAAAAGCGATTCGCTCATGAAGCTAGAGAATGATGGGTGGAAGATGCTTCGCAAAGGCCGCAAGAACACTTGGTCTGCTTCGGAGCCCAAGGTGGAAATCGATTTCTTTTTTGCTAAAGGTCTTCCGGCATTCCAGTTTAAGGACAAGGTGCTCCCTGAAACTGTTGCTTCTGATCACCGCCCTATTTCGGTCGTGATATCTCCCGGAGAAAAGAAGTAGAGCTAAGCGAGAATTGGTTTTACGACCTCGCCGTGAACGTCGGTCAGACGGAAGTGCCGCCCCTGGAACTTGTAGGTAAGGGTCGTATGATCGATGCCGAGGAGGTGCAGGATCGTCGCTTGGAGATCATGCACATGGACGGCGTTTTCGTCGTATTTGTGTTTATCAGGAGAAATGGGAGTCCCCGATTTGTCGACGATGTTATAGCCGTAATCGTCGGTTTTACCGAATGACATCCCTGGTTTGATTCCTCCACCAGCCATCCAAAGAGAGAAACAGCGTGGGTGGTGGTCACGTCCAAAACCACTCCCGCTGAGCTTACCCTGAGAGTAGTTGGTCCGTCCAAATTCACCTCCCCAAACAACGAGGGTGTCTTCCAGCATCCCACGCTGTTTAAGATCGGTAATGAGCGCAGCTGAGGCTTGGTCGGTCTCTTTGCACTGGCGGCTGATACCACCTTTCAGGCCGCCGTGTTGATCCCAGCCTGGATGGTAAAGTTGGATGAATTTAACTCCTCGTTCAGCAAGACGTCGGGCCATGAGGCAATTCGCTGCGAACGAGCCAGGGTTCTTGGCATCCTTTCCGTAAAGGTTGTAAATGGATTCAGGTTCTTCCTTGAGATCTGCGACTTCGGGCACACTCGATTGCATGTTAAAAGCCATCTCATATTGCTTGATTCGATCTTGAATGGCGCCGTCGGGAGAGAGGCCGTGTTGGTGAGAATGAAGCTCCGCCAACCTATCGAGAAGCATACGGCGCGATTTTTGCGAGACCCCGTCGGGATTGGTTAAATAAAGGACGGGGTCCTTGCCGGAACGAAAGCGAACTCCCTGGTATTCCGATGGGAGAAACCCGGATCCCCAGAGGCGTGACAGGAGTGGTTGACCTCCCTTGTTTTTGGTGACCAGGACAACAAAAGAGGGGAGGTTTTTATTCGAACTACCAAGCCCGTATTGCAGCCAAGCCCCCATCGAGGGACGTCCGGCAAGTTGTGATCCGGTTTGTAGGTAGGTGACACCCGGGCCATGGTTGATAGCCTCGGTATACATGTTTTTCACGATGCAAAGATCGTCGGCAATTTTGGCCGTGTGAGGGAGAATTTCGGAAAACCACTGACCCGATTGACCATGGCGGGTGAATTGAAATGGAGAGCCCGCCAGGGGAATGGAGGACTGGTTTCCCGACATCGTTGAGAGACGTTGTCCTCCCCGAACTTCATCCGGGAGTTGCTCGCCCTGCTTCTTGTTGAGTAGAGGCTTTGGGTCATATAGATCCAATTGCGATGGTCCACCGGACTGGAAAAGGAAGATCACCCGCTTGGCTTTGGCTGGCAACTTTGGAGAAGAAAGCGAAGAATTCTCTGCCTGTAAAAGATCAGCCAAAGCAAGCGACCCAAATCCGAGAGCAGAGTTGCGGAGAACTTCGCGGCGATTGACAAGTGGAGAGTTGTTCATGGTGGATTACTGCTTGGTGTTCACCTCGTAAAGGTTGAGGACGGCTTGTGCCACGGTGGTCATGGCTGCGAGTTCAGGAGTGGTTGATTTGGCTTTGGTATGACCTTGCGAAAGGAAGCGCTTGGTTTCATTCGGATTGTTTTTGAAGTTTGCGAGCTGCTCTTCAAAAATGGACGAAAGAATCTCTAATTCTTTTTTATCCGGCTGCCTGGAGGTGAGACGGAGAAAAATTTCCCGGATGGCCAGTTCAGTTTTTTGAGGGTGTTTTTGTAAGGTGTCGTTAGCAAGGTTGCGCGAAGTTTCCACGAACTGAATTCCATTGAGTAGGACGAGCGCTTGCAGCGGGGTTGATGTTGTATCGCGTTTCGCAGAGCAGACGTCGCGCTTGACTGCATCGAAGGCCATCATGGCCGGAGACGGACCGGTGCGCTTCCAGTAGGTATAAAGCGAGCGACGATAGAGACCTTCGCCCATGGTTGGTTTTGAGGGCTTGAAGGATTCGGCAAGATCGTAGGGATGAACGGAGGAACCTCCAATGCTGGAAACAAGAAGACCAGAGGCAGCGAGCGCCTGATCTCGAATTTGTTCGGCGGCCAGTCGATGGCGCGGCCCCCGTGCGAGGAGGCGGTTTTCGGGATCTTTCTCCAACTCCAATGAATTGGCAAAGGAGTCTTGCTGATAAGCCTGAGATATCACGATTTCTTTCATGAGGGCTTTCGTGTTCCAGCCTGAGGCCACGAAGCGAGCGGAGAGTTCGTCGAGGAGTTCACGATATTCGGGCCGTTCTCCTTGCATTCCGAAATCTTCGGATGTTCCCACGAGAC
>JBDNAG010000247.1:0-10657 GCA_039768565.1 Akkermansiaceae bacterium
GCGATGGTGGCCCAAGCATCACCTGGGCGCTCACCCCCGTAGTTGTCAAAGGTCTTGTGTGCACCGTTGTCGAAGTTGAGGTTTTTGTCCGTGCTTAGCTCGGTATTCAGAAACGCTGCGGCGACATAGCCGCGCTTGACGATCGATTCGGCTGGCCAAAAGTCGTCTTTTTTCTTGCGAGTTGGATCAATGTTTTCAGGGCCGCGATTACAAATTAGAAGGTATCCAGGAGCTGGTTGGGTGGCCTTGTTTGGGATAAAGGTAATTAGTCTGAAGCCACTTTCTCCTCCGGGACCTGAATAGGAAATCTGGATGATCTTGAGGGTGGCCGCTCCGTCCATGGCTTTTGGATCTTCCTGAATGATCTTGAACGATAGAGTGTCTGGCTTTCCCAAGGGAGCACGTCCATAGACATGCTTCCTGAAGAGTTCGAGAGTTTGGGGTCGCTGGACCTTAAGCCATTCTTCCTTTGATTTTGCAGGTGGTGACCCGAGAACATTAGGGAGTTCCAAAGCCGGAGCAGAGAGGATTAAACAGGATATGAGTGGAAGGAGCTGTTTGAACATTTTATCGGGTGTAAATCATTTCAGGTGAGTTGACGAGAGCCCAGACGAGGTCTTCAAAGCGACGGCGCCAGGGTGGACTGAGTTTTGAGCTTGGCGGATCACCGGCACGGGCGGCTCTAATTTCATCACGCCTTATTTCATCTGCGATTGGATCAAGATGGTTATACCAGCTCACGTAACGTGGGGGGCGGTTTTTTCTCGAGGTGGTTTGTGGTGTATAAGTCGTTCGGCGTGATTGAAAACCGGGTTCGATTTCGGCGAGATAGAGTTCGCGTTCCGCAGCCGTTGGTTTACGAGTGAGGATGCGAAGGAAGAGTTGATTAAGAAGTTCCTCAGGCGAACTGCTATCGATGGCGAGTTGGGTAAGGGCGTGGTCATCGCTGAGGCGGGTGATCCAAATTCCGACAGTGCCATTGGAAATGATTGCTGGTTGGAGCGCTGTTGGGTGGTTGGAGCGTCGATTAATGGTGGTTTGGCGAACGGGGTCCCAGCCGAAGGCGGTGAGGACATCTGAAACAGCCTGAATCCGTGGGAGGGTGAGACTCAGGCGATCGCGTTCATTTGATAGGCTGGATATCATCCAGGCTCGTCGGGGTAGCCCTAGGTCGAGTGTGTTTTTCAGGGGGCGTTTCCCATCTACGTCGATATTCATGGCTTCGGTGCGGAATGGTTTTCCGGTCGTATGAAACAGCGAATCAACAATTTGTTCGGCGGAAAGTTGGCGGGGAGCCGGAGAGGTAAAGAGGGGCGATGTTTCGCTTAAAAGAGGATCGGTGGCGCGTTGGTATGCGTGGGAATTTAGGATGAGACAGGCGAGGTGTTTGATGGAGTAGTTGCCTCGAAGAAGTTCACGGCCTAGCCAACGGAGAAGCTGGGGGTGACTGGATTGGGATTTCTCCCAATCACCGGGTTGATCCACAAGACCACGTCCCATGATTTGTTCCCAAATGCGATTGGCCATGACTTGGGCGAAGCGCTCGTTTTGTGGAGCGGTGATGAGCGCGGCAAGAAGGTCGCGAGTGTCAGTTGGGCTTTGTACGATTTGCCGCGCGAGCTGAGGATCAAGAAGTTTGTCGAATGGCCAGGCTGGTTCGACTATTGAGCCGGGTGGAAGAGTGACTTCGATGAGAGGTTTTCGACCACCTTTAGAGAGATGTTCAAGGTCGACGCTTGAGGTTCCGGGGACGCTGAGAGGTTTTTGATTTAAGAGAGCTCCGAGTTGGAAGAGGTCTTTTTGGAGGGATGTGTGAGATGGCGAATCATGACAGCGGGCACATTTCATTTCGACGCCAAGGAAAGCTGAACTGACGACGAGAGCTCGGGCGGCCATTGGAACATCGTTTTGAGAAGCGACTCCGAATCCGGCGGTGCCGCCTAATCTTTCCGATCCCTCCATGCGGATGAGCTCGGTGACCATGAGATCGAGTGGTTTTTCATCTAGGAGAGATTCGTAAAGCCACCAGCGGAAGGGGCCGGTGTTGTTTAAGGTTGGGTTGAGGATATTGGGATTCTCGGCGAGGATATCTTGAAAGTAGCCCATCCACTTGTCAGCCCAGCGCGGGTCGGCGAGGAGCCGGTCTATCGCGCGAGATCTTTTGTCGGGAGAGGAGTCAGAAAGAAACGTTTGGATTTCGTTCAAGGTGGGAGGCACTCCGATGGTATCGAGGGAAATGCGTCGCAGAAAGGTGAGGTCGTCTGTGAGGTCAGTGAGGTGAACTCGCTCTGCGTTAAATTCTGGCCAGTGAGCGCCCTGCTTGATCCATCTAAGGAGGAGAATGGTCTCTTCAGCCGAAACAGGATTACCTTTGGGAGGCATTTTTTGGTCTGCGTCATCAGTGGTGATTCGGTGGATGAGAGCCGATTGATCCAGGCTGCCGGGGGTGATGGCTGGTCCGTCAAATTCACCTCCTTCGAGGGCGCTGGTCAGGGATGAAAGATCAAGGTCGCCTTTGGTTCTTTGCCCATGATGGCAGGAAAAGCATTTGTTTTCCAGGACGGGAAATATTTGACGGTGGAAATCGATTCCGCCGGGCAGGCGGTCGTTGATCTGGTTGGAAAATTTGGTGATTCGAGCGTTAAGAAAATGGTCGATGGTATTTTTAGCAGGGAGAGCTTTTGAAGGAGTTGGAATTGTGACCGATGGTGACTGGGCGAGGTGCTTGTGGGTCAGTTGTCTTCGCTTCTCCCAGTAGGGAGCATGTTTTTCTTGCGCTGCAAGACGTCGCTTCTTGTTGGCGTCGAGAAGCCAGTCGTTGTGGGATGTTTCGAACGCAGGATAAGATCTATCGGTGTAAGGGATTTTATCGCTGATTGGAGTGAGTAAGTGCCACTTTGCTGTGCCTTCGAGCGAAATGGCGACAATGAATTCACCGGGCTCGGGCCGATTTCCAGCGGATCCGATAAGCTGTTGCATCGAGATCAGGTGTTCACCGCCGGAAGAAGTAAATGTGGTGAGAGCTTCCTCGTTCCCGGGAGTGACGAATCTAAAGTCAGGATCGCCAGGGTTGAGGAAATCATCTTGGTCATTGGTGTAGCCAAGTGCGCCTTCGGAAGGTGGCGTGAAGCCGGTTTGAAGAAGTTGTTCACCATCAATATAGAGTCGTGCTGAGTTACGTCCGCGCAGTAGAAATCGATGAGTGCCAGCGGGGAGATTGATTTTCGAAGAGGCTCGCAGGAGGAATGGGGCTTCTCGTGCTCCGCGAACACCGGTGCTCACATAGTGAGAGGGGATTCCCGGAAACGCGAAGTGCGAGCGGGTAAAGGATTCGGAGGGGGGTGGGTGTTTCTTGGGCCAAGCTTTTCCTTGTGGAATGCCAGTGGTGCATATTTCAACAAGCACGGAATCCGAGGGGATTTCTTGGGGAGTAGGCGCTGAAGCGGGAGGGGAATGCTGGTAGCGGGAGAGGAGTGATTTTTCGGCAACGATCTCACGATAGATGGCAATGTTGTCGAGCGATCCGATGAGGGAACTGGAAGGTGCTCCATTGTTGCGGGATCCAATGATGACATCGTCCGAGTCGGTGATGGGTGCGGTGGTGGTTGGTCCGCCCAGATCCCAGGATCCGGTGTTGATTTTGACTCCGTCAATGAATGTGATGATCGAGTTTGATTTACCAAAGGTATAGCTGAGAGCGATGTGGTGCCAATTGCCATCGTCTTCGAATCCTTGGGAGGCTGTCCAGCGGTGGTATTCTGAGTCCGGGCCAGAGGATCGAAATAAAAAGGATGGCAAAGCGAATCCTTCCCGGCAAGCGAGGCGGAGGGCCCAGTTTTGGTTCTCTGGTTCTAATTCCTTGTTCTGGTGGCGCCCCTTCCCAATGAGGTAGGTAAATGCACCGTCACTGAGTTCTTCGAGCCGGACCCAGGTCTCAATTGTGATTGAATCTCCGTTAGTGAAGCGGAGGGAAATCTCATTGGGCAGATCTGATTCGCGAACCTTCCAAGATGATTTTCCGTCGAGGGAAAGTGAGATATTTTGTTTGGGGAAATTTGCGAATTTGGGAGCAATTAGAGTGCTCGTCTTAAGGGTGGCCGTGCAAATCGGGGACCCGGGCATCGAAGAATCAAAGTCCCAGAATACTGCGGGGCGGGTCCCGGATATTGCGTCGTTGTCATTCCTCGCTACGAGGGGCAAGGCGAGCAAAAGGAAAGTAATGACGAAGAATTTGAACACGAAAACGGAGGGGGGAAATATTCGAACTGTGTGAAATTTAACAGGAAGCTCGCTTGAGGTAAATCTTGCAAAATGATTACGACTTGAACGGGGTCACCGACCTGCGATGATGGGGGGCGTCATGAGAATGCATTTACTCTCACTTTCATTGCCGTTTGTTTTACTTGTGGGGATTTCCTTGTTTGCTCAGGAGAAGCCCGATGTCGCACAGGAAAAGAGTGTGAAACCTGGAATTAATGAGAGGTTCCTGGATCCCGAACTTGAAGTAGATGATTGGCTCAAGCGGTTCGAAGTCGAAAGCCGAGAGGTTTTTAATGAAAAGGAAGCTGTTTTGAAGGCTTGTGGAATTAAAAAGGGGATGGTGGTGGCCGATATCGGGGCTGGGACGGGGTTGTATACGCGGCTCTTTGCTGAGGCGGTGGGACCGGCTGGTTGGGTTGCCGCTGTCGATATTTCAGGTCCGTTTTTAAAGCATATTGTCGCTCGTGCGGAACAGGAGAAGCAGAAGAATATCATTGCGATTTTGAGCCCTGAAAATTCGGTATCCCTGCCTCCCGGCTCCGTCGATGTGGCTTTCATCTGTGACACGTATCATCACTTTGAGTTTCCCCAGGGGACGATGGAATCCTTGGTTAGGTCTTTGAAGACGGGCGGCACAGTGGTGGTGATTGATTTTGAGCGAATTGAAGGCGTATCTCGCGAGTGGCTCCTTGGACATGTTCGGGCTGGCAAAAAAGTGTTTCGTAAGGAGATCGAGGACGCGGGTTTGACTTTTGTGGAGGAATTGAAAATCGACGGATTCAAGGAGAATTATTTTTTGCGATTTCGTAAAGATTGATGCAGGGAGCCAAGGGCAGAGGCTTTGGCTTTTGGACGCTGACCTTTTTGGTAATTGCGAACATGGTGGGAGCCGGAGTCTTTACGACTTCGGGTTTCACTCTGCTGTCGCTTGGTGATCCATGGTTGGTAATGTTGGCCTGGTTGGTGGCTGGTATCATCGCTCTGTGTGGAGCCTATAGCTACGGAATACTGGTGAGACAGATACCGGTTTCCGGTGGCGAGTATACCTTTCTGACCTCGTCCGGCTTTTCCTTTGTGGGCTTCATTGCCGGATGGGTTTCCCTTTTGGCGGGGTTTAGTGGAGCGATTGCATATGCGGCGTTGGCCCTCGAAGAGTATCTGCCCGGCGACCTTCCCGGGAAGCTGCCAGCGATAGTAGTAGTTGTCTTAGGTGCGTTGGTGCACGGTGCGAAAAGTGTGGTTGGAGCGGCGGCTCAGAATGTCGCGGTCGCTCTGAAGCTGATTTTGTTACTGGCAATTTTGGGATACGGAAGCTGGAGTATGACTTCGATGGAATGGCAGGGCGAGGCTTCTTCCGCATTGATCGGGAGATTGTCTGTTTTGAGTTTTGCCCAAGCGCTGGTTTGGATTTCGCTCAGCTACTCGGGGTTTAATGCAGCGGTGTATCTGGCGGGTGAATCCAGGTCGTCAAAAGTGGTGGCCAGGTCCCTTTTAGCAGGTACTGGACTTGTGACTTTATTTTATCTTTTGCTGAACGGTTTCTTTGTTCTGGCTCCACCGGGAGAGATGGTGTCAGGTCGAGCTGATGTGGCTGCGGTGGCAGCTGGTTGGATTGGTGGGGAAATTTTTGGACGTTTTGTCAGACTCGTTATTTCACTGGCGCTTTTGACTTCGGTTTTGAGTATGATGATGGCAGGGCCTCGAGTTTATGGGAAGATGGCTGAGGACGGGTTACTACCCAAGGTTTTTTCGGTGGATACCAATCGGGTCTGGCCTGCCGTGACTTTACAAATGGGTGTGGCTTTAATGTTGATTGTCTTTGGAAGTTTGCAGAACCTTCTTGGCTATCTTGGATTGACTCTGTCGATCTGTGCCGCTGCTTCTGTGGGTTGCCTGTTTCGGGCTGAGAATCGAAGCGTGATTGAAGGATGGAAGGTGTTGCCTCCTATCTTTTTTGTTTCGGCTACTTTGGCTTCGGCTGTTCTTCTGATGGTACGTGATCCATCGCAGGCGCTTGGGACGATTCTTACTCTGGTCGTGGGAGGACTTGGGTATTTCTTTTTAAGAGAGCCTAAAAAAGTGGTGCTGAGGAGGAATACTCCGAAGGGGGAATGAAAAGCGGGATTCTGCGGAACAAGGAATTTCCTCCCAATGCTCCGTCAGTCCCGCTTCTCTTTGTTGGATTTCAGTTTCTCCTAAAAGAGTGAGTATTCAAATCTCTCGGGTTTGATTGTGAGAGCCGAACAAGGAGTGTGATTGATAAAACCCTCGGCAGTTGTTCCAATGAGAGGTGACTTGAATCTGGTGAGTCCCCGGATGCCGAAAGAAAAAGCTCAGTTTCCATGCTCTTGAGTGCTTGCCAGATGCCACGGTGAGTGCTGTGGGATTGCTCTGCGAATCAGGCAAGTGACATCGTAATCGGCTCCCAGAGTCTGACCGAAGTTGGTGGTGTCGTTGGAAGTGTGGTCAAAGTGTTTGCCACACGTCCCTGCAAGTGCCGTCACAATCTCTGGAAGTAGCAATCCTGATATTAGCCCCCCAAATATTCACCCATTAACCGGAAGAGAAATTCGGTGAGGTTTCAAATTTGAAGAATCAGAAATTTTCTTTTAAACGGAGAAGTTATCAGAATCTAAATCTAAATTTAGCGTTTCCTCTGGGAGTTCAGAATCTCTGATTGAGCTTGTGATGAAAGTCCACTGTTTGTTAGCCAGGTTTTCGCTTCTTCAGGTTTGCGGCGATAGTAAGCAAAGCCGACCTTTTTGAGGGATTCACTGCGTATTGCGGGATCCTGGATATCCTGGGCCCATGCGATTGCGGTCTTGGGATCCTGCCACGCATACCCTTCGGCGAAACCCCGGATGGCGGAGTCTCGTTTCGGAGAATTTGGCATCGCTAGAAGGTAATTGCCGGCAGCAATAGGATCGCGATCTTCCCAGTCACCAAAGGCTGAATTGAGTCCCGCTTTTTGGCCCGGCCCCTCCGGGAGTTTTTCGAGCCAGGATACTGCTGCGAGAGGTTCACGCTCGGCCCATTTTTCTCCAACTTCCGCGATAGCGCGGGTGGCATAGTCTTCCGAAGCGAATTCTTGAACCCAGCCAGCTGCGGATTCCGGATCGGTCCGCGCATATCGCTCGGCCACCTCATTCATGGCAGAGCCTTTGAGTGGTCCGTCTTCCAAGGAAGCAACCCAATTGGAAGCTTCGACTGAACCTTCCTGACGGATCACCTCGCTGGCGACAGTTTCCATCATTCGGTTGGCATCGGCTCTTCCTCCGGCGAGGAGTTTGGAAACATACTCAGTGGCCTCGTCGCGATCGCGGTCTGCCAACCCGGCGACAACTCCTTCTTCGAGTCGCTTCTTCTGGTTGGCAAGGTCCTCGGGGAGTCTTTCAACCATGGACATGGCACCATTAGGGTCGGTGGCAGCCCATCCGCTGATAACAGAGTAAAGATCCTTTTCCTCCATGCTGAGAGAACCTGAGAAGGCCGCCTCTCCTGCGACTGAGCCCCAAGCATAATTAAAGTCTCGCCATTCGGAGTCCCGGGTATTGAGGCCCGAAGCCACTAGTTCTTCTCGGATCTGTGTGGCATTATCGCTGGTCATTGCGGCCAATAGCCGGCTGAACGCGAGACGCCGTTTAATCTGATTGGGGTCCTTGAAAGCCATGGCGGCCAGACCCTCGATTCCCAATTCGGAAAAGGAATTAGCTTCGAACACCTCCGAAATCAGATCGCCCTGTCCAGAGTTGGACCGCTGTGAGTTCGGGCCTGGAGCACTATCGCTCGAGCCTGAGGAGAGGCTTGAGTTGGTTCGGAAGCTTTTCCTTGAGTTGTTGGCGTTGTGCTCAGTCTCAGCTGGAGGTTTTTGCCAATTCGTTCCCACGAAAAACGCGGTGACCATTGCTGCACCCCAGATCCCGTGGACCGCGATTGCCTTTGAAACCATGTATTAATTGTAACAAGCTTTCCTTAAATCGCAAACCCCCGGTAAGGATACTCCAAGCCGGGGATTTTGAATGATGATATCAAATGGACGCGAGCCTAGGTGGCTTGGCTGCCCCGAGCCATGACGACTTTTCCGGTTCGAATAGTCTCGATGACTTCAAATTGGCCAAGCATGAGGACTGCAGCGTCGATCTTACTGGTGGTGCCAGTGAACATTGCGACCATCGAATTCGGGCTCATGTCGACCGTCTTGCCGGCGAAGTGTTCGATGACTTGAAGTGCGGTAGAGCGCTCTTGTTGGTCTGCGATGATTTTAACGAGAAGCATTTCCCTAACGACCGAATTTTCGGCGGTATGTTCGAAGCAATGAATGACGTCGATCAGCTTGTTGACCTGCTTTATGATTTGTTCGAGACCCTGAGGATTTCCAGAGATGTCGATGGTCATTCGCGAGAATGCGCCGGTGCGGCCTTCGGAGACAACGAGTGAATCTATGTTGTAAGCTCGCCGTGAGAAGACCTGGCAAATACGCATCAAGACTCCCGGGCTATTGTTCACGAGGATGGACAAGGTGTTCGAAGCTCCGCGAGCCGCGTTTTCAATGGGAGTGTCAGTGGTGACAATCGATTTAGACATTTGAAAAGGTGGTGAGATTTTTAAGTGTCAGCGGGCCTAGGTTGATCCGACTGGTTTCGCCATTTGAGTTTTGGGTGGCTCGGTGATCATGTCTTCGAGGGCGGCTCCGGCGGGAATCATTGGGAAGACATTCTCGTATTTGACACACTCGGCGTGGATGAGGATGGGGCCTTCATTGTAGGCGAGTGCTTCCTCAATTTTCCGCTGACAGTCGGCTGGTCGTTTGAAGTGGACGCTTGGAATGCCATAAGCTGCTGCGAGCTTGCAGAAGTCGGGGTTGCCTTCGAGATCGACGCCGGATTCACGGTTTTCGAAGAAGAGCTCCTGCCACTGACGAACCATGCCAAGGTAGTGGTTGTTGAGCACCACGATCTTGATTGGAAGCTTGTGAATGGCAGCGGTGGCTAATTCGAAAAGGGTCATCTGGAAGCCTCCGTCGCCCGAGATGGAGATGACGGTTTTATCCGGGTGGGCGAGTTGGGCTCCAATGGCTGCGGGAAATCCGAAACCCATGGTGCCGGCACCACCCGAAGAGAGCCAGTGATAGGACTCGTCGTTCTTGTAGAATTGAGCGGCCCACATTTGGTGCTGCCCCACGTCGGTTGAAACGATGGCCTTACCCTCAGTCTGCTCATAGAGTTCTTCGATGACTTGTTGCATCCGAAGCCCGCCTTGCTTTTTGTAGCCTAGGGGAAACTTCTTTTTGTAGCCATCAAGCGTCTTAAGCCAATCGGAAGTCTCCAGTTCCTCGATTTCCTGGTTGAGGAGGGTGAGGGCTGCTTTGGCGTCACCAACGATTTGGACATCTGGGACGATCATTTTGTCCATTTCGGCAGGATCGATATCGATGTGAATGATCTTGGCATCGGCGCAGAACTTATCGGGCTGACCAATGATGCGATCATCAAATCGAGAACCGACGTTGAGGAGGAGGTCGCATCCGACCATGGCTTTGTTTGCGTAGGCGGTACCGTGCATGCCGAGCATACCGAGACTTAATTCGTGTGTCTCGGGAAAGACACCTTTGCCAAGAAGGGTCGAGGTGACTGGGCACCTCAGTTTGGTTGCAAGTTCCATCAACTCCTTGTCGGCACGGGCGATCATGGTGCCTTGGCCTGCCAGGATTACGGGGCGTTTCGCCTTCTTAATGAGGGCAACGGCCTCCTCGACTCCAGTAGGATCGATGTTGAGCGACTCGTATGGATCGTATCCGGGAAGATCGAGCTCTGGATCCATGGTAGCGGTAAAGTCGCCCGAGGAAACATCCTTGGGCACGTCGATGAGCACAGGGCCCGGGCGGCCTGTGGTAGCGATGTGGTAAGCCTCCTTGGCAACGCGGACTAGGTCGTTGGTCTCCTTCACAAGGTAGTTGTGCTTCACCACGGGAACGGTTATTCCGAAAATATCAGCTTCCTGAAAGGCATCTTTTCCGAGCATCCAAGTGACTTGTTGACCACAAATCACAAGCATGGGGACGGAATCCATTTGGGCGGTCATGAGCCCGGTGACGGTATTTCCAGCGCCTGGTCCCGAGGTCACCAGAACAGCGGCGGGCTTTCCGGTCGCGCGAGCGTATCCATCGGCCATGTGAACTGCCCCTTGCTCGTGGCGCACGAGAATGAACTGCATTTTCGTTTCGACTGTTTCCAGCGCGTCAAAGATTGGAATGGCTGCCCCGCCTGAGTAGCCGAAGATAAACTCTATGCCGAGATCGTCGAGGGTTTTGATGAGAGCTTGTGCTCCGTCGAGTGCTTGGTTGCTCATGAAGTTTGAGGAATTTAGGCTAAAATTGGATATTGGGACCGATTGAGCA
>JBDNAG010000044.1:0-28912 GCA_039768565.1 Akkermansiaceae bacterium
CATAGGTGTCCTCGTTATAAACGAGAAAGCTAGCGACAATGAGATCGACTTTGGGGAGTTCCAGCTGTTCGTAGCGGCCGACTAATGAGGTGGCATTGGTGATGTCGTTTTCGGCAAGCTGTTCCTGGCAAAGTGAAAGCGCGGTTTTGGAGAGGTCGTTGATCCAAATGCGCTCGGCGTGACGGCCCAGGATGAGAGTTTCAGCTCCGATGCCGGCACCAAGAATGAGAACGCGTTTGTTTTCAAATACAGGGCGATTTTCAGCGAGCCAGTCAGTGAGGGCTTCGGTGATGTCCCAGCGCACGTCGTAATAAACAGCCACGCCGGAGCTCATTTCATCCATGATGTCTCTCTCCACGCGAGGGTGATTGAGGTTCATGAGAGAGAAGTTCTCTGAGCCGATTTTTGTAGGCTGGAAGAGGTCGGGCATGGTTGAGAGATTCCAAAAGTTGGAGCTTTTGGCTACGTTCCGAGTTCTGCTTCGAGAGTTTCGATTTGGGTGCTGAGGTCTTCCCATTTCGAATAGGCGTTTTCGAGTTTCGTGGAAATCGCCTCGTAAGCGTTGGTGGTCTCGCGAAGTTTCTCGGCATCGCTGATGACTTCAGTCGACTCAAGGTGGGTGGTGAGGGTGGCTTGGGCGGACTCGAGTTCGGCGATGTTTTTTTCAACGGAGGTAAACTCGTTTTGGAGAGGCTTGAGAACCTTGTTACGTTTCTCGCGAATAGCGGCATCGCGTTTGCGGCGTTCCTTGGAGGAGAGTTGGGGTTGGTTGGCAGTCGCCGAGGGTTTGGCGGATTGGGTTGTGGCCGGTGAGGAAGGTGGGACGCCTGTGTTGCCTTCCTCTGCTTCGATTTTGTCGAGGTAGTAGGTGAGGTTTCCGGCGAACATTCTAGGGTCTTCTTTGGGACGAAACTCCATTGTTTTTTGAACGATGGGATCGAGGAAGTTTCGGTTATGCGAAACGATAAGAAGGGTGCCTGGGTAGTCGATGAGGGCCTTTTGCAGGATGTCCTGCGATTGCATGTCGAGGTGGTTGGTGGGCTCGTCGAGAATGAGGAAGTTGGCCGGGCGGACGAGCATGCGGACGAGGGCGACACGAGATCGTTCGCCACCGCTTAGGACGCCGATTTTTTTGAAGACGTCGTCGCCTTTGAAGAGGAAACAGCCGAGGACGTCGCGCGCGGACATGGCGGAGCCGCGGGTTTGGATTTGTTCGACGGTTTCGAGGACGGTGAGGGTGGGGTCGAGTTCGTCGGCGTGGTTTTGGTTGAAGAACGAGGGGAGGGTTTTGGGTCCGAGTTCGTGGTAACCGGTGGAGGGAGCTTCCTCTCCAGTGATCATGCGGCAGAAAGTGGATTTGCCGGCGCCGTTGGCTCCGACAATGGCGATTTTTTCTCCGCGGGTGACTTCGAGATCGAGGTCGCGGAAAACAGTGAGGTCGCCGTATTGTTGGGCGGCGTTTACGAGCTTGGCGACGAGGTGGGTGGAGGCAGGGGGATCGGGGAAGCGGAAGGACATGACTGAGTCCTCGGCATCGATCTCGATACGTTCAATTTTGGCGAGGGCTTTAATGCGCGACTGGACTTGCGAGGCTTTGTTGGCCTGGGCGCGGAATCGGTTGATGAATTGCTCGGTTTTGGCGATTTCGCGGTCTTGGTTGACCTTTTGCTTGCGAAGGTTGTCTTGTCGCTCCTTGAGTTGGGTTTCGTAAGAAGAATAGTTCCCGGTGAATTCCTCGGCGCGGCCGTGGTGGAAGGCGATGGTGCGGGTGGTGAGGCCGTCCATCATGGAGCGGTCGTGGGAAATGAGGATGATGGCGCCCTTGTAACTGTGTAGGTAGGACTCCATGAAACGCTGTGCATTGATGTCGAGGTGGTTGGTGGGTTCGTCGAGGAGGAGGACCTCGGGTTCGGCAAGGAAGAGCTTGGCCATGGCGATGCGCATTTGCCACCCCCCGGAGAACTCGCCGCAGTCACGATCAAAGTCATCGTGCTTGAAGCCAAGTCCGGTGAGGACAGCCTGGATTTTGGGCCGCATGCGAGCGGGATCGTGGCCATCGAGAAGAAGTTCGAGTTCGCCGATTTTGTCGAGGAGGTCGGAGAAGGGAGCGGAGCGGGGGTCGAGTTTTTCGAGCTCTGCGGAGTAGCGGTCGATGTCTTCTTGGATGGCCTTGGTTTCGGCGAAGGCAGATTCGACTTCCTCGTAAAGTGAGATTCCCTTGATGTGGATTCCTTCCTGGGGGAGATAGCCAATGCGATGGTGTTTTGGCTTGGTGATTTCGCCGGTATTTTGCTCGAGAACGCCACCGATGCACTTCATGAGAGTGGACTTGCCTGCGCCATTGTGCCCGGCAAAGGCAATGCGCTCCTTTTCGCCGACGGAAAAAGTGAGATCCTTAAAGATCACGCGGGGTCCGAATTCCACGCGGAGGTTTTTTACAGCGAGCACGCGGGAGGGTTAGTCGAGACTGGTAGGTTTTAGAACCAAAAAGCGATGGGGAAATTTTGGATAAGGGGAGCTTGTAAGCTAATTTTAAAATTGACGGGCTTGAAATTACTTGTCATACAGTTACGAAGCGCATGAAAAATACACTCACAACAATATTCTGTCTTTGCGGGGCTGTCTCTCAGGGAGCTACAATTCTGAACCAAGCAGACTGGGATGGTATCGATCAACTGAACGACGGAAACAATGGGGCCTCAGTCGCCGCAGTTTCGGGGGGCGATGCTCCTGCGGGTTCCAACGGATCTGTTGCTTCCATCGATGTTAGTGGGGGTAATGTATGGGGTGCAGTAAACCCACCGGGGAGTACACTCACGATTCCTGACAATGTCGTGCGAGGTGAGGATACCTTCACCGCGACATTCCGCATGTATATTCCTTCGACGACGACATTTTCCGGGACCGATCGCGTCAATTTGATCGTGCGCCGCAATAATAACAACGGGGGAGGCAATTTTTTCGAAAATATCGTATGGGACAGCTTAGATAGCGATGTGTGGCATGATGTCACGGTATCGGGTGTGGTCCCGGAATTTGAGAACGATGGAACGACAGCGGTGACTGGGTTAACGCCTATCCTCAGTTTCTATGATCGAAATGATGGGGCTAATACTGCTGCGGGTGCCGGCACAGCAGCTTTTATCGACGATTGGAGTTTCTCTGTCACAACTGCCGTACCCGAGCCAACAACGGGCCTTGCTGCTCTACTTGGATTAGGGCTCATGGGACTCCGTCGCAGACGATAAATTGATCTGAATCTCTCATGGCTGCCGGTTGGATCCGGTAGCCATTTTTTTTGTGGATGTGTGAACTGAGTTTCAGTCAGCCGGAAAGCAATATCTAGCCCTTCTGGTTGAGCGGCTTTATCTTCATTCTACGAAATTTTACCCAGCCGGCGTGGCCCTCGGCGCCGTATGTTTGGAAGGCGAGTTGGCCCGGGGTGAGGTAGTTGGAAAGGCGTTTCGCATCCTTGAAATCGACGATTTTTTTGCCATTGAGCCAGACTTGGATGTGTGGGCCAAGAGCTTTGATGCGAAGTGAATTCCAGACCTTGGGCTCACGGATTTCGTCTTTTTCATCCCCTTTGTCGAGCCAGTCGCTGAGATAAAGGCCCACGGGTTCATCCGCTGCTCCACGTCCGATGTTAACTTGAAGACGATCACCTTTTTGCTCCAAATGATAGCGAAGGTAGATGCCGCTATTATATTTTCCGTGTTCGTCGATTTTAAAATCGAGGCTCAGGTCGAAGTCCTGAAACTTGGCTTTTGAGAGCAGGAGGCCGGAGCGCTTTGGATCGCCGTCCTGCCCGCCTGACAGGGTGCCGTTTTGGTAGGACCACTTGGCGCTACCTACTGTAGTCCAATCATCAAGTGAATTTGATGGGAAGAGAGAGAGTTCTTCCGAGTGAAGGATGGAGCCGGTGAAGAAAAAAATAAGAAGGCGAATCATGGGGACTGCCATCTTGTAAAAGATTGAGAGCGAGGCAATCAAATAGAGGTGCTCAGATACACGGTGTGAGGTGGGAAGAATGAAGACTGGCTGATGGAATAGTATGGGGAAAGCATTTCTGATTGCAGATTTTTGAGATGGGCTCGAAATAATCCGTGAGGTCGTAGTCTAATGACCAAACTTTTAATGATGAACTTTCATCATCCCATTTTCTTGCTTGTTTATTAGTTCTGTCTGGTTGTTTCTATTGAGCGAATTTCGGGTAAGCGAGATGCTTATCGGGTCGATCGGGAAAGTTGGATGGGCTCTGTGCCTGGCGGTAAAGAGAAGGGGAGGTAAGTTGTCTAAGGGGTAGTTCCTATTTCTTGTCCGCCTTGGCGAGAACCTCTTTGATGGTCACAGATTTGCCTCCTCGACGTTTACTTTCGTCGGCGGCTTCCATAAACGCGAATAACTCGATGGTCTCGTCCGCTGAAACAGGAGGTTTCTTTGTTTTGAAAAATTTGATCACTTCGACGACTAGGGGCGCGTAACCGTCATAGGCCCCAACTGCGACCTCTTCGCCCTCCGCATTTTTGGCGATGCCGGAGTAGCCTTTGCCCTCTCTAAAGATTCCGGTTCGACCTCCTTCCCAAGTGCCTTCGACCTCAATCAAGCCTTCTGGAGTTTTCTTGCGAATGACGGATTGGCATCCGGTTCCCATGACGGTGAAGAGCGATTCGCAGCCATGGATGCCATACCAGAAGAGATCTGGATGATGAGGCTCGATTTTGGCAGGGCTGGAACACCGGGCGTAGGTTACTTTGCCGATGCTCCCTCCCCGTACGGCCTGAGTGCTTTCCCCGTAACGAAGCGACGATGATGAAAAGATTGGAATCCCTGCATCTTTTGCCAGTCGATAGATTTCAAGGGCATCTTTGAGACTTCCGGCAACCGGCTTGTCCAGGAAAAGAGGTAAGCCTGCGGCAATGACAGGCTTTGCTTGTGAAAGATGGGGGCGTCCGTCGACGCTCTCAATCATTACGGCATCGACCTTTCCGCAGAGGTCCTCAATGGTGTTGCAGATTTCCACGCCGAGTTCGTCCCTCAGTATTTTGGTGAAGTCATCGATCCGTGAAACACTGGACTCGATGTCGGGGCTACCCCCTTTAAAAGCCGCGACTACTTTGGCTCCTTTGACATGATTCTTGGCCGCGGGGTCATTGATGATTTTACTGAAGGCGGCGACGTGGGAGGTATCAAGACCAATCATACCAATACGGATCGGAGGCTCGGCGCAATGAGAAGGAATTCCCATCAGAGTGAATAAAAGGAAGATTAGCTTTTGCATAGAATCGAAGAGACCTGATTTGTCTTCAGCATACACATTCAGTTCGAATCTGGGCGCAATAAAAAAGTCAGGACGAGAAAATTCCGCCCTGACTGTTAAACTAACTTTAGAAGTTGTTTAAAGCTTCTTCAACTTGGTCACCCGACCTGTGACATTCCAGTCCTGCACGATGAGATTCCCGTCGTGATCCCAGCTTAATCCATGTGGCGCAGTGAAGAGGCCATCGAATAATTTCTCTTGGGGAACAGGCTTTTTGGCCCAAAGGCTCCGGTCAGGTTGATCGCCAAGGAAGGCGAGGCATTCCCCTTTTTTCCCTAAAATGGTCACCCGTCCCTCGAGCTCTGCCACTGCGGCAAAATCCCCCCGAATGGAGACTGCACAAGGGCGTCGAAGATTCTTGGTGTGAACGGCGATAAAATTCAGCTCTAGGTCGAAGTGAACCATGCGACGGTTTTCCCGATCGCAGATCAACAGCAATGGCTTCCCGCTACGGGAATCGATTGCCAGGCCGTGACAGGTGACAAACTTGCCGTCACCAGTGCCTCGTCCACCTGCAGTTTTAATTAGCTTTCCTGTGGCGTCGAATTTGTGAATCAAGTTCGAGCCATAACCGCAGGCCACATAAATGTTCCCATCCGGGCCCACATCGACTGCAGTGACTCCCTTGAGCCCTCCGCTGATGACACCTGTATTATCATTGGGAATAACCATGAGAGGTTTGCCATCGAGATCCAACTTTAAGATTTTCTGCGCTGAAACGGCAGCTCCAATCAAGACTTCTTTCTTTCCCTCACTCACGACTGCCAGTGAGTGCAAGGCTTTGGTGTTCGGGCCAAACCCCTTGAGGAATTTTCCGTCCGGAGAAAATTTGACGACGCCGTGACCGGCCTCCGTGCTGACATAAACATTTCCTTTGCCGTCAACAGCCACGCCGCCGTGTGTTGGTCCAACATTTACGTGATTTGGCATGACACCAAAGCCAGGAACAGTTTCGAATCTGAAGGCTCCATTGCCAGTCATCTGGGCACTTGTCACGACCTTGCCTGCGGGCGGTTGTTTATGACCCTCGTGAGCTTGCGCAACCAAGCCGCTTAGTAACACTGAAACAAAAATAGCTTTTTTCATAAGATGAAGATTTGGGATTCCAATACGAAAACCCTCTACTGGTCAAATCCGATTCGTTAATGGGGTGTTATTATTTCTCATTGTCCTTAGTAATCAAACTCCCCCTTTTAATCTTCAGTTATTTGTGAAAGGTGGTTCGCAAGGGTAATATTCTTGTTTGGATAGCCGAAGAATATCAGGTGTATAGTGAAAGATTTATCGCAGTAAATGATAGAATCATACCTCAGTTTTCGGGTTGGCGTTTGTTTTGGAAACCCTAGATGAGCGGGGAAGTGAAAATGTTGAAGGCTTGTCTTCCTTGATGCCGTGACGCTTCTCGATGTAGCGGAACTCCTCCTGCATTTTTCAAACGCTCTCCTTAAAATTTTTTGGAATATTTAGATCTGAAAAAATGGCCTCGAGCGAGGTTCCTTCATCATTATTCTACATAGAAAGCTCCATGGATCTGTTGTCGTATTTTTGGGGGTCTCCAGCGGTTTCTTCGATCGTTTCTGTAACAAATGTCTCTACACCGTTGCGGACGGTCACAATCCCTCTCACAGTATTCTTTCCATCGGAAGTGAGGGGCACTAATTTTTCAGTAATAGTGGACTGATCTCCGGTGAAGCTCCTTCCCTAGCTTTTCGTCGTCATTCATGGTCGTAGTTCGTTTGATTTTTTATTCTCTCTAGCGACCCCAAAGCTTGACGTCGTCAAAGTCGTTCATGTCGTCGAATGAGCCGATTCCGATCCGGCCTTTGCTAAAGGTTTTGTCAGTGGCGGTCATAATGGGCTTCTTCATATCATCGAAGAAGATCTCTATCGTGCCCTTTTGGGAGTCCCGCTGAATCTTGACTTGATGCCATTGGTTGTCCCAAGGGACGTTATTTTTGTTTTCAGTAATGGCTTTGCGTGGAGAGCCGTTCACGATCATGATTTGTCCGCTGTGGGGATCGGGGCGGGCACCGAGATGGACGTAGTAGAAATGGGTCGGGTCTTGGTGGTTGAAGAAGACACAGCAGTCGCGATGGTTTCCAGTGTCTTTTGTACTGCGGACACGGAAGGTGATGATGAAGTCGCTGAGCTTGATGTCCTTGATCAAAGCGATGTGATAAGGGCTGCGAACCTTGGGCTTATAGTTGTTTTTTCGCGCGTTGATTCCGAAGACGTGGTTCTTCTCAATCTCGCGGTGGGTCCAGCCTTGTTGGTCGGTGGGTTCCCAGCGTTCGAAACCTTTTTCGAAGTCTTCACTGAAGACGAGTGGGAGTTCGGTCTGGGCGTCATCGGCAAAGAGAGGGGAGATCGTCAGCGTTGTGAGTGTCAGGAAGAAGGAAAGTTTGCTTTTCACGGGAGTAAAGGAAGTGGATGTCTATTGCCAGTGGCTTATAACGTTACCACTATTGCCTCGCTTGCTTTTTGATGGAAATCATAAAATTACTGTCTTGGAGCGATGGTTTGAATTTATTCCCAGATTTTTTTTCGATGGACCTGTTAGATCTTTTGAGATGGCGGTTTTTTTGCTCGAACGGTATTGGCTTCTCACGTTCACAGGTATGGCGGCTATTCAGATGACATTTTCTCATGGCTATGAGGTGCGTATGCCGTTGCTTGACATAGTATCTACCAGATTTCTATAGCTGGAGATTTTTTTGGGAACCTGATCCATGATTCAAGGCACGGAAACGTTCATCCCAAGCAACTTGTCGAGCGGAGAGGTATTGACCTCAGTCGGGGGGCTTTATAGTCACTCAGCTTTCGTTAGAATAATGGAGTCTTGAGTCGATCCGAGTTAAAACCGCCAACCAAGGCTACGACCCAATTGGAGATAAACCTGTGCCCCGTATTATTTTTTCAGGGAGAAGGACCGGTCGAGAAATTTTCTCAGAACCTGATAGTCGTTCGAATGTTTTCCGTCATCTCCCAGGCTGTCCTGAATAATGAACAAGGTGGAGCTGTTCGGTGAAAGTTCGATGGCAAAGATCTCGAGCTTGAGGTCGGTGCCGGCAATTGTGACATCAATGATTGAGACATTGTATTCCTTCTTCCCAAGTTCCAGGAGAGTCTTGCGCGTTTTGGAGTTTTTTTTCCCAAAGCCGTTGGCCATTTCCTTTGCCATTTCAGTGTGCGTTACCCGCGCGCCCATGCCAAAGACCATGACGGTGCAATCGTTTCCGGAAAGGGTCCAGCTCTTGGCTTGAAGATTGGTGAGGTCTGCCTCGAAGCTGTAGTGGGCGGGATAGTCGAAATTCAGGTTTTGATGGGTAAATGTCCGGTAGGTAGAAGCGGTTAAGGTGGCCTTTTGATTCTTGTCTCCGGCCTTAAGGTCAAAAGGAACCCCTTCAGAGATCTGGAACGACCGATCCCCGATCTTCAAAGTGTAGTTGCGTTTGGGCTCGGTCTTTTCGTCTGATAAGACGGCGGGCGGGAATAGGCAAATGGCAATGGAGAGGAACGTTTTGATCATATTATTTTCGCATGATAGGTCATTCCCAATGCTTGGGAAGTTTTCAGGTTTTTTAAGGTGCCGCCTGTTGTCTCAGTTGAAGCTGACTTGTTGGGTTCTATCTGCAAAGGCTATTTGCCTGAACGGAAATGGCTCACGGGGCTACAGCAATTCAATGGTTTCGATCCGGATATTCGTCTTGATCGGAACTATACGCGTGGCATCGAAGTGCCTGGCTGTCGCTGCCATGGGGAAAGCAAAAGTTCGGATTATCTTTCACTGATCCTATCATTATTGGTGTGAATGTAAGGGCTTTCCGTCCGAGAAGACATAAGGGCAGCGCTGGCTCAATGCGCTTTGTTATGAGTATTATTGGTCTTTGAGATCGCGTCATTGAAAGCAGGGATGGAAGTGGTGTCGATATCGTGTGGCCAATTAATTTAGTCGTTGTGTTGGGCTGCGTGGAGTTTAGTTTTTCCGCTGATGAAGATGAACGGCAAGCTCATGAATTCCTTTGCTGTAAGCCTTGTTTTTTGGGCTTTTACGATGGTGAATGGATCGGGAAAGGCCCGGGTCTTTTTGCTTGCCGGGCAGTCCAATATGTCTGGTGCAGGACGCTATGATCAGCTCAAGAATACTGAGCAACATCCACCTGAAGGAGTGAAAATCTGGCACGAAAATCAGTGGCAGATGCTCACACCCGGGGTTTCTGCCAACGAGGGGCGGTTTGGTCCGGAGTTTGCGTTTGGGCGAGCGATGAAACAGGCCTATCCGGAGGATGCGATCTACTTGATCAAAACCGCTGCGGGGGGGACGTCCATGCACAAGCATTGGACGATTGAGAATGGAGGTGGTCCATTGCTGAGGCGTTTCCTTGTTCGGGTTGAGGCCGCTCTTAAGGGGTTGGACAACAAAAAGGTGGAATACGGCATCGATGGTATGTTGTGGATGCAGGGAGAGAGTGATGCCTCGCAGGGAAAAGGAGCGGAGTATAAGAAGAGTCTCAGGGCATTTATCAAGGGCATGCGGGAAAAATTTAAGCAAGAAGAGATGCCTTTTATCATGGGGCGGATTTTGCCGACGTTTGATAAGCCCGAGGGGAATGGTCCGCTGGTGCGTGCTGCGCAGGAAGCTTTGGCGAAGGAGTTAAAGAATGTGGCTTGTTTCGATACCGACAAGTTCGAGCGAATCAACAAAGGCCACTACAATCATAATGGTCAAATCGAGTTGGGTAAGGCGTTCGCCAGACACTTAGTGGAGATCGTGGCGGACAGTCAGCGATAGTCGGATTGTCTTCGTGACTGTTGGATCTGTATGCTTTTGATACGGAATTACAATAGGTGCATCCAATCTTTCTCGCATAGGAGCCCATTCGTGTGTTCCTGATCTCCGCCGGATTGGCCTTTTTCGGGACGGGTGCTTTGATCTGGGAGATGCGTATGCTGATTGCAAAGGATAAAGGCACGACGTTGATATGGTATCGTGGCAGGAAGGTTCGACAGAATCTGCGGGTTCCTGGTGTTAGAATTTCACGGTATGCGGCCAGCCCGGAACCTTGGTTTTAATCGGTTTGCGCTCCTCGTTCATGGGATGAAATTGAAGTTCAATTTGATGCTTGGTAGTGTCGAAAAGAATAATCCCATATCCATTGAGGCCGTTGCCCGCTCCATACATCGTGACTTTGTTTCCGAATCGATCATGAAATTCCCCGGTATTTGCAGGAGCACCAGGTTTACGATTCTTTCCTGCTTCCAGAGGATTCCACTTGCGACTTGCTTTGGAGGAAAATGAGGGCAGGGAGTATGCAACGGGACCATCGTTAAAGTTTTTAACTCCATGACGCCCGAGCGTTCCCAGATGGACGTCTCCGTGGAGCATGACGACGGGAGCATCGCCGATCGCTAGCAAGGCCCGGTTTCTTCCTGATTGAGGCCAGGCGTTGGAATCTGTGTCGGCGGATGTTGGCGAATACATCGCAACATGTGCCCAAGGACTTTGGGAAAGAACTGCTCCGATGTTTCCTGATTTTTTGAGTTCTCTCGACCAGTCTTTGAGAAAGGTTTCTTGGTCGCTACCGAGTAAATGAAGGTCGGAGCGGTCAAGTTTGGTGCAGTCGAATTTAGGATCCAGCACGACTTCAATTTCAAAATCAGTGGTTCTTTCTCTAGGCCATTGGAAGCCGGGAGGCGCGATTAATTCAGTGATGACCTCCGATGGCGCGCTTTTAAATTTACGATCTTCCAAAATGGCAAAGTGTACTCCCCCGTATTCCAGAGAAGTGTAGTAGGCCTTTACTCCATCACCGTGGGGGCCTGGATCGACGGGGTCGGGAAGGTTGCCAGTTTGGGTGAACTCGGCTGCGTTGACCCAGTCCATGTGAGTGGGGTAGCCCCCGGTGGTTCGTTGTCCGTTCATTCGTTGTCCACCCTTACCCCAAAGATCGTTCGCAAAGACATCATGATCATCGGTGATCATGATGGTAGGCCGATCTTTCATGAGCTCGCGGAAGGCCTCACCAAATTTGCGATACTTTTCGAGGTAGTTTTTCATTCCCCGGGGAACGTCCTTCTTGGTGGTCGCTCGAAACATGGGGCTGCCGTAGTCGTTCTCGTAGATTTGATCGCCCGAGAAAAAGACGAGATCAGGGTCGTGCGCGATAAGCTCCGTGATGGCCTCCTTCCACGGCCAAGCAATGTCTTTATGGCAGGATAAGCCAGCCAACTTTAAGATTGTACCCTCTTTCGGTTCGGCCCGAAAAGTGCCTTCCCAATGGGAATCGCCACAGCTGATTTTGAAGAGCCTTTGGGAGTGCCTTGGCCACGATTGGATTTTGAACAGTGCGGTTGCAGTCAAGGAGTCGACGGGTTGCGAACCGGAAAACGTCCACGGGTCGTTGTCATTCCCGCGTATCCAGAGCTTCACCAATTCAGCCTGTTCCGGCACCGGCGCGGTGGGGTCTGAGTCCAGATGAACCAGAAGTTTCATTTTGCCCAGGTGTTGACAATATTGGCTCCAAAGGATCTCCGTCGCATGAAGAAGGGGGGAGGAGAGGAATAGGTTGAAAAAGAGTCCCAAGATGAGGGCTTTTGCAGTGGGTCGTCGCATGGACGCGAGTCTGAGAGATTGCCTGCAGGAATGCCAATGCCAACTTCGCCGTCTGGACAGGATGAACCGACCAAAACTTTAGATTGAAGATTAATTTTGGGAGATCTTAATCAATCGTAGGAAATAGCGCCTTTCCTGAGCGGGGAAGACGTTTAAAATTTTAGTTATGGACGTTTGACTAGAGGTGGTGACGGGCAAGCGCGGCAAACCCGAGACATCGATCAAGAAGTCGCTCCTAATGAAAAAGATGAGGGCCAAGGCTGATGAAATCTATCCTGACAAGCTTCTCTTCCTAGCTGGCTGCCCCTGCAGTAAGTGGCTGAATTTTGGACGTGAAATTAATTAGGAGGTCTGTAATGTCCTCTCGTCTTTTAGTTTTCAAATATGATTCCATTTACGAGTCACTATCTCGCCCATTTCTTCCTTCCATTTTTAGCCTTCATCCTTGGTTTTTTCTCGTTGCAATCCAGCCAAGCAGGAACGGGGAGTGTGTTGGAAGTGGAGATCGAACAATACGTAAAATCACTCCGTCAAAAAGGAGCTATCAAGACCGATGAGCGGACGGCTTGGCTTGTTTACGACATCACCTCCGGGACAAAGCTCGCCAGCATCAATGAGAACGCTTCGTTGCAAGCAGCAAGCATGATTAAGCCCCTACTGGCTTTGGCATTCTTCCATCAGGTTCGGGCAGGGAAACTCAAATACGGCTCGACTAGTCGCCGGCACATGGAATTGATGATTCAAAAAAGTAGCAACACCTCGACGAACTGGGTCATGCGTCAAACTGGTGGCCCGGCTGCAACTCGTGCTTTGCTCAAGCGTCACTATCCCACTTATAGCCAACAGCTTCACCTCGTGGAATATATTCCGAGTAGCGGGAGAACCTATCTCAATCGTTTGTCGGCTGGCGATTATGGGCGATTCCTTAACGCGATGTGGAAGAAAAAAATCCCTTCGTCCGATGAAATGATTCGTCTCATGGGGCTGCCTGGACGAGATCGTCTCTACTCAAGCGCGAAGCGCGTTCCCTCCGGAACCAAAGTCTACAATAAGACCGGAAGCACTGCGATGTGCTGTGGAGACATGGGTATCCTGGTCGCCCGTGGAAGTAACGGCCGTTCCTACCCGTATGTCGTAATCGGCATTATCGAAAGTGGCAATCGCAGCAAGTCCTATGGCTCCTGGATTAGAAGCCGTGGCAATGTCATCCGCGAAGTTTCCAACAAGTCCTACCTCACGATGAAGAAGCGATATTCGCTTTGAGCCTGGAGAGCGAAGGCATTTTCAGCGTAACCTCTAGAATCACCAAGGGCACTTGTTTGAGGCTGGGAAGGTCCACGGATTTCTTTAGTGACACTTCATGTCGACATACCAACCTGAGAGGTTAGTCTGCTTGTCCCTATGATGAAGATTGAAGCCCGATGGGCCCTCTGCCTCTGTCCTTTTTTCTCTCTCGTTACCTGCCTTTTCGGGGCTCCGGTGATTAGTGAGTTTGTCGCTTCAAATGATAGTGGTTTGAAGGATGAGGACGGAGAATTTTCGGACTGGATCGAAATCTACAATCCGAATGCGGCGCCAATCAATCTTGATGGTTTTGCTATAACCGATGATGCCGGTAAATTGGACCGTTGGGAGTTTCCGGACGTTACGATTGAAGCAGGAGAGTATTTGATCGTCTTTGCCTCGAATAAGAACCGAACCGATCCAACCGGTGAATTACATGCGAATTTCAAACTCGCTGCGAGTGGTGGATATTTGGCTCTCGCTGGGCCCGGCGGAGTTGTTAGTGAGTTTGGTCCGATTTATCCGGAGCAGTATGAGGACCGCTCCTACGGCATCGTCGATTCAGGGGGAGCCGAGCGGGGTGGTTTTTTAAATTCACCGACCCCTGGTTCAAGTAATTCCGGAGGGGACCCATCCGGCCCTGTTTTTGTTTCGGCGGAAGATAAGTTCGAGCGCCCAACGGCCGGCGTGGACCTGGTCGTCACAGCTCGGTTGTCCGAAGTGTCTTCTCCGGTTTCGGAAGTGGAAATGAGATACCGTGTGATGTTTGGCAGTGAGAAGAGTGTGGATATGGCTGACGACGGAGTAGCTCCGGATTTGGTGGCTGGTGATGGGCTCTTTTCCGGAGTGATTCCAGGAACTGCGTTCGACGATGGTGAAATGATTCGTTGGCGTTTCGTGGCGACTGACGGACTTGGATTCGAAACCAGAAGTCCTTTGTATCGGGACCCATTGGACTCGCATCAATATGTCGGAACAGTCGCGACCGATCCCGCGGTCGAGAGTTTGATTCCGGTTTTGGAAAGATTTCTGCAAACCCCATCGGCTGCCGAGACAGACAATGGAACCCGGGGGGCGGTCTTTTATCTTGGCGAGCTCTACGATAATGTTTTCATGAATAAGCACGGACAGTCGACCGGTGGCGTGTTGTTTGCGAAGAAGAGTTTCAACATTGATTTTAATAAGACCCAGCGCTTTCTGTGGCGGGAGGGTGAGAGGCGGGTCAAGGATATGGATGTCCTGACCAACTGGGCGGATAAGTCGAAGGCCAGGCATGTGCTCGCTTGGGAAGTGATGAGAGAAGCCGGAGTTCACGCTCACGAGGCGTTTACTATTCGTCTCCAACAGAATGGAGAGTTCTTCGGTGTTCTGGATTTTGTGGAGGATCCCGATGACATCTATTTGGAGCGAGCTGGATTAAATCCGGAGGGAGCCCTCTACAAGATGTACGATATTAGATTGGAGACTGTTGATATTGCCAAGCTCACCAATGACGACAACCTTGATGCGAGCGGGAATACCACGACTGGTCGCGCGGCGGAAAAGAAAAACCGGAGGGATGAAAATCGCGACGATTTGAGAGCATTTATCGCGGGGTTGCATGCCAGTCCCACCAATTCAAACAGCCAGTGGGAATTCATTTATGATAATGTGAATCTTCCCATGATGGTGAATTTGGCAGCCTCATTTTCGGTAATGCGTGCAACGGACCTACACCGGAAGAACTGGTATTTTTATCGTGATTCAGGGCAGAGTGATGAGTGGGCGATGCTTCCGTGGGATCTCGATCTTTCGCATGGGCGAAAGTGGAATTCCACGGATAAGTATTTCGATAGCCATATTTTCACCACCGGAGTGATCGAGCATGGAACAGCGGTGGATCTGCTCGACATCATTTGGGATCGTCCAGAAGTCCGGAGTATGATTCATCGGAGAATTCGAACTTTGGCTGATCAGTTTTTGGATTCTGAGGAGACACTTTATGACCAGCGCTACTATGAACGGCGACTTGATGAAATGCTCGCGACCATCGACCCACCATCGATCAACCCATCTGATGCACAACAGGATTTCGAAAAGTGGGGGTCGTGGATTGATCAAGGCGAAGGTGCTTCAGACAATATTGGGACCACGACCATCGTCCCTTATACAAATACCCACCCTCACGTGGAGTCCATGGTAGAAGCTGTCGACCGTTGGAAGAATGAGTATCTTCCCGGGCGTCGGGCCTATATCAATTCGAATGGCCTGATTCCAGATCGGCAGATCGGGGAGGGTGTCTTTACTAATACGACCCTGATTGCTCCCGGCGCAATCGTGCAAATTAACGTTCCGTTGAATGGAGATGACGATGCAACCTGGATGCAACCTTCTTATGATGATTCCGGCTGGACTGTTGGGACGACTGGAATTGGGTTCGACAATTCTGCGAAGTATCCACCGCTGATTGGTTATGATACGACCGATGAGATGCGGGGAGATAACTGGGGCGCTGGAGTTTATCTCCGCATCAATTTTGATCTCACAGATCCCTTGGCGTTTCAAAAACTTCAACTACAGATGAAATTCGATGACGGGTATGTTGCTTACCTGAACGGGGTGAAGATTCACGAAAGATTTTCACCGGCTGAACCTGTCTGGGATTCACTGGCAACGGCAAGCCATGAAGCAGACGCCGCGGAGTATGAAGTATTCGACGTGAGTCATGCGCTTGGAGATTTGGTAGCAGGCACCAATGTTCTGGCAATTCACGGAATGAACCGGACTCTCGGAAGCGCGGATTTTTTAATTCTGCCGGAACTGGTTGGAGGGGTGAGCGAATCCGATGCAAGCCTTGAGCCCGGGATCGAATTTGGGGTGGTTCACTTTAATCCAGCTTCAGGCAATCAGGATGAAGAGTATCTTGAATTGGAAAACAACCATGGAATTTGGGTGGATGTCTCTGATTGGAAACTCTCGGGAGGTGTTGAATTTGATCTTCCCGCAGGCACTGTGATTCCTCCGAATTCAACTCTTTATGTGAGCCCGAATGTGAAGTCATTTCGCGCGCGTGCGGAGAGCCCCACCGGTGGAGAGCGAAACCTGGTCGTGGGCGGCTACAAAGGCCATCTTTCCAGCTTCGGCGAGACCATTGTGTTAAGTGATACCTCGGGAGCTAGGAATGCGGTGGTGACCTACGTTGGCGAACCATCCGATGCCCAGAAGTATCTCGCAATTACCGAAGTGATGTATCACCCCGAGCCAGAGGGGTTGGCGGAGTTTATCGAATTGATGAATGTCAGCGAGAGTATCACGCTCGATTTGACCGGAGTGACATTTACTGAGGGGATCTCTTTTGACTTCACTGGCTCTGCTGTGACTTCGCTGGCTCCAGGGGAGAGGGTAATAGTCGTGAAAAACATGGCCGCATTTGAATCGGCTCATTCCGATGGCCTCCCTGTCGCCGGAATTTTTGAATCAGACAGCAGTCTCAGTAATGGAGGGGAGTCGATAAAAGTTGAGGATGCGGAAGGTGGAACAATTAGGGAATTTAAATACAACGACAAAGCTCCATGGCCGACATCTCCTGATACCGATGGCTATAGTCTTGTTTTGATAGCTCCGGAGACTGGTCCTGATCCTTCGTTGCCTGAAAGCTGGCGTGCCAGTGATTTGGTGGGAGGAACGCCGGGTGAGGGTGAGTCCGGAGTCTTTGTTGGAGATCCAGAGGCGGATGCTGATAAAGACGGATTTTCTGCGCTTCTCGAATATGCCGTTGGGACTAGCGATGATCATGCCGATCGTGGAATTGTGGCAACAGGTTTCAGTGAGCTTGGTGGTGTGTTCTATCCGACATTCTCATACCGCTTTAATCCAGCTGCAATCGGCGTCGAGTTGAAGATTGAAACAACGACCGACCTCAAGTCTTGGATTGATGTGACTTCGGATTTCGAAGAGATTTCAGCGGTTGAAAATTCTGATCGTACGATCAATGCAACCTTCCGCTCTTCCGTCTCCGGTGCTGAAAATGCCAAGAGGTATTACCGACTTAAAGTGGAACTCAACTAGGGGGCTGGTTTAGCAGGATCTAAAATTCCCCTGTGTTGAGTCTGTTTCCACCTTGGCTTTTTTGTCTGCTAGGAATCTTCGATGCGGATTCAAGACGGGTGCAAAATTCAAGCACGTTCCCAGGTTCAGTCGATTTCAGTTGCCGGTGGATTCGTTTATCGGAAAACTTAAGTCGACCTCGTTATGAATTTTCCAGATTTAGCCAAGCTCCTCGAAGCCCGGATTGTAGTGATTGCTGATCATGATTTCCGTGATCGGGATCCGGTTGCTCACCTCGAAGCTTTAAAGAGTGTGAGCGAAGCAATCGTCTCCTGGCATGAAGCGCACCGAAGTGAGATTGATGGGAATTTGGACCACTTTCTCACGGGAGCTAGTTACCAAAAGGCACTGCTCTATCTCGAGACTGGCACACGGCGTCCGTGCGGGGAATAGGGGATTGCGGCCTTATCTGGGAATATGCTCTTTTTGAAGCTTGTGGTTATTTTGAGAGTATGGGCGACGGAAGAGTGCGGAAGGGGTGAAGCACACCGTAAGCATTTCTGTGTTTGTGACAGGTGTGAGCCCCTGACTGTATGAACAAAGTTGTAGGTGGTCTGATGCGAAGGGGCCTTGAAATAATGTCACTTAGGGCCTTTTGCTTTCGATCAATTGCGCGGGAGTCACAATATCCAGAAAACCTTTCCGGTGAATTGAGCGAGTGGGGTGACCGGCGTAATGTAAGGCAGCCTGAATGAGAGTGACACATGTGTATTCTTTATCGATTTCCCCGGGTGTGTTAGGAGTGGTATTCCGATTGTGAACACCAAGCACGCCCGAGTAGTCGTAGGCTTTCTTAGGGTTGGAAAGTTTAGTCAGGGAGAGCGAGACGAATTCCTGCAGCCGATCTTCATTGAGGTCGGAGGTTGGCCGAAAAATAGTCCATTGTTTGTCGTCGAGGTATTCCAGCCCGTCGTCAATATTGGCAGCTTGCTTCATGGCAAGTTGAAGAAGTTTTTTCTCTCCATTTCCTTCGACGATAAGCGCGAGATGGCCGTATCTGAAGAGTTGATATGGGAGTTTTTGGATGTGTCCTTTTTTTAAGTGAGCCCTCGCTTCCTTCTTTGTCATGTGGAATGCCACGACGTCGCCGGTTTGGATGAGAGATTTGTCAGTACCGGGGATTTCGCGGAAAGCCGCTTCCTCGGTTCCAAGATGTTTTCCTCCGGGTGGCCGCTCGACTAATGCGCAGGAGGTGAGGGTGAAGACCAAGGTGAGGACGGTGAGTGTGCCGAGCGTTTTGACGATTCGCTGTCTCACTGCCGCAGAGGGAAGGTTGCAGGTCTTTTTTGATCCAAAGCGATGACGGTGTCTCGCAACAAAATCGTAGAGAAGATCTCGAATGGGGCGGGGGATTGCCCGTGCGATGAGGGAGAGAGCCCTCCAATGTCCACCTAGAGATTCAAAGATTGCGATGACCGCGGAGGAACGTTGAAAGTCCACCCCTTCCCGGGTGACGATCATGCTCGTTTTTTCTGCATCATCTGGAAGAGCTTCGAAGGTGAGAAGTTGCTTTTGATCTTCGCGAGCCAGAAAGGCGAGAAAGCGATTACACATGAGACAATCAGCATCGAAGGCAAGGCGAGCGGGAACTGTTGCTTTTAGCCATTTGGGGTCAAAGGTAAAGAGGTGGATCATGACCATGCCTATTGAGAGATCGGCGAAGTCGATGAGGAGGATCAAGCCGAGATGCATCCCAAGGAGGGCGAGCCAAATCCAGGGGCGTGACTTTTTACGAAGAAAAAGCGGAAGGTAGAGAAGCTCGGCAGAGAGTGCTCCCCAAGTGAGAAAGTTAAGGATCCCATCGGGCATGGTGAGCAGGAAGTCCCTGAAGAAACCCGGGCGGGCAAGGGGGTTTCCGAGGACATGCGAGATGGCGCTGCCGTCGATCCAACTGGGAGAAGAGAGCTTGGTCCAACCGCTGAAGGTGTATCCTAAGGCCAGCAGAAAGGCTGCGACGGGAATGATCCATTTGGGCATGAACCAGTTTTCGTTCTTCTTGCCGAGAGAGAAGTTTTCTCCGGCCGGAATCAAGGTCGTTAGGATAAGGATCAATCCGAGGTAAGGGAGCGAGGGGTTGGCGGTGAGATTGTTTCGATGAAACAAAGCCGTGATGACAAACCATAAAATGACTGCCGAAGTTCGGCGCCACCAACCGAGGGCGAAGGTGATGGAAGCCAGGGCCGCGATCCCCAGAGTGATGGTCACCGCCATGGGAGTGTCCCAGAAGTAGAGATGATTTGGGAAGATGCCATAGGTTGGGTTGAGGGTAGGATCACTAATAATTCCTTCGCTGGAAAAAAGCTCCGATCCGTAAGGGATCAGGGCGATGAAGTGCCATGTCAGGAAGGCTCCAAAGAAGATTCGGAAGAGGGCAAATTGTGAGTTCATGGTTTCGTGAGGGAGTATTGATAGTGATCGGTTTTTTCTCCGGGGCGCGGAGTGATAGTGATGGTGGGGTCATTCAGCCCGGAGAAGTCGAGTTCCCGGGATAGTGTGAATTCGTCGGAAAGGATTTTTTCGAAGAGATGATCGCGAAGTTGGTCGGGAAGTCTTGGTGCGTAGGCGAGCGCAGCACCGTAGACATTGCGTCGTTGGTAGGGGCCTTGGAGCTGGGAATAGCGCTCGGCGGTTAAAGGGATTTCGGTATCGTTGTTATCAGTGATTGTGAATTGGGCGGCAAAGGGTTCGTAGCCTTTGGCTACGCAAAAGACCTTTGGATAGGGTGCGATTCCGGTGGCGAGACCAAGTCCCCGGAGGGTGCGGGAATCAGTGAAGTGTCCGACCATTTGGAGGCAGGCGACTCCTCCGATGAGGAAGGTGAGAAAAGTTTGTTTCATGATTTTGAGCATTGTTCTTTTTGTGAATAGCAGGCCCAGCGCTTGCTGCAGCCGAGGCAGGTGGGTGAGAGGGCGTGGACGTCCTGGAAAAAGAGTATGGAACCGAAGCGGTCTTCCTTTTTAGAGTCGAATCCGCATTTTTCAGGTGAGGACTTGGGATTATTGTAAGTCCCAAAAATGATGTCCCAGATTGGAAGGTCGGCATAATTCTGGGTGTGATGTTGGTACATGTGATGCACGCGATGAGATTCCGGACGTTGAAAAATTGGTCCCAACCATTGCGGGGTCCGAATGTTCCAGTGGTAGAAATATTCCGCGATGGCCGTGAAGAATGTATAAAGCGCTGCAGCCTCTACGGTGAGCCCGAGAATCGCAAAGGTGAGAGTCGCCGAGATCAGGGAGTTGATGGTGATCTCGACAGGGTGCTTGTAAAAGCTGGCGAGAATTTCGATGCGCTGTGGGGAGTGATGAAGTTGGTGACAGAGACGCCAGAAGAATTTGGACTCATGGCGAATGCGATGCCACCAATAGTAGATGAGAGTGGAGATGGCATAGCAAATGACGGCACCCCAAAAGACAGAGAGATTTTCGCCGAGGTGAAAGAGGGAGGCTTTTTGGAACCAGCGATCCCAGGTGTGCCCGGCTAGAATGACAATTCCAACTTGCACGGTGTTGATTACCGCAATGCGGAGCCACCAGGCTTTCGAAGAGGGGAGTTTGTTGCCTGGCCAGATCTGTTCGATGAGAATGAGAACGAGGGCAATGGCGGCTAAAAGAAAAATCATGGGCGGATTATGCGCCCAGATCATAATTCAAACTAATCGATCATTATTAGTTGTAACATCGAGTAAATTGATGATTTGATTGGCTTTTGTTAGCGACATGAAGCGTCTAGATGATCTCCTAAGCGATCTGACGACTCTTCCCCTTAATTTTTAAAACTCAAAAAAGATCACACAAATCGGATGCTGCTAAATTCCATCACCAGATAGAAATGCACATGATACAGGGAATCTAATCAAAGCTTGCCAAACGGGCTCGAAATCAAGTATACCCGCGGTGAATTTTAGTTTGAAACCAACGTCTTTCTCGAACCTCACACACGTAATGAATAAATTCGCAACAATTCTCACGGTTTCTGCGCTCACAATCGCAGGCGCAAATGCTGCGGTGACGGCAGGCAACTTGCTCGCTTTCTACGATTTTAATGGAAGCACGAACGATGGAAGCGGCAATGGTGCAACCGGAACACTGGTTGACGGAGCTGTTATATCTGCTGACGGTCAGGGCTACAACGGAGCTCCCGGCAATTCGGCCTTGGATCTGGGCGGGGCCAGCGGAAATGTGGTCACAGACCCACATCAGCGCATGACTTCAACAGTCAATATGTCTTCTGCTACTGCCAACAACTCTTTCGCTCTCAGCTTTTGGCAATACAATGCTGGTAACGGAGCCGGAGGTAACGCGCAGTCATCAAGTTTTGGGATTATTAGTACCGGCGCTGATACCCGCGGAATCGGTAGTCATGCTCCTTGGAGTAACGGCCAGCTTTACTTTGACCATGGCGGACCATGCTGTGGAGGAGCTAATCGTCGCAACCTGACCCCTCCAGGAGGTGCGACTTCCCTTCTGGATTCGTGGCACCACTTCGTTCTTCAGGTCGATAATGGGAACAAGCAGATCTGGCTCGACGGCGACATGATCAACGAGCAGCTCACCGGCGCAGCTGCGGTGCCCAGCTTTACCAATGAAGTTATTGTGGGTGCCCAGTTCAACAGTATCCTAAGTATGCCGGGTCGTCTCGATGAGTTCGCGATTTGGGATGTTGCCCTTGATCCTTCTGAAATTGGAGCCTTGGCTGCCGGAGCTTCCACCACCTCGATCATACCCGTCCCAGAGCCTTCAAGTAGCCTGCTTGCTTTACTCGGTGGACTATTGGTAGTCCGCCGTCGGCGCTAGTCGCTAGCGAGAGATTAGTTTATAAACGGCCGATTTCACTTGATGTGGAATCGGCCGTTTTATCATCCCTGTAATTGCTTCACCCTGTTGTAATCTGAGTGAAAGCGCACTGCATTTGATTGTTGGGTCGTCTCAGCAAGTAAGGGAATCTCCCGCTGGGAAAGAATCCAATCCTATCTTGGATCTCGAGCGATAGGGGACATGAAATAATTTCCGAGCGGCCTGATTCCTGAAAATCACCGTGCCAGATTTCGAGGGGATTTGGAGAAAGTGAGCCTGACGATTCCTCAGTCTACGCTAACTGGTGATATCAACGGAAACAATGCGTTGTCATTTCTTTTCTGCTGACGTCCCCCCAACCCCAACAGAGTAGTCACTCTTAGAGATCGTTTCCTTGAACCTCTTTGATACTTTCAGGGGGAAGAACGCTTGACCTGCTTGTGGAGAAATTGCACGCAACACCTCTTGTCCCAATGACACTTCCGACCCCACTCCGTAATCTCCTCCTTGCCTTCGTTCTCCTTGTCCCGGCGAGCAGTCAGGCCACCACCAAACCCAACATCATCATGATCATGAGCGACGACCAGGGATGGGGTGATGTTGGGTTCAACGGACACCCGGATCTTAAAACGCCTCACCTCGACGCCATGGCGGCCAACGGGGTGAAGTTCAACCGCTTCTACGCGGCCTCTCCGCTCTGCTCGCCGACACGCGGAAGTTGCCTCACCGGCCGTAACCCATTCCGCTTCGGAATTCTCGCTGCCCACACAGCCGGAATGCGCCAAGGTGAAATCACTATCGCCGAGATGCTCGAAAGCAAAGACTACCAAACCGGCTTCTTTGGCAAATGGCACATCGGTTGGCTCGAGCCCGATCTTAAATCTTCTCGCGGACACTACTCGCCGCCCTCCCATCACGGCTTTCAATCTTACTTCGCCACCACCAGTGCCGTCCCGACCTGGAATCCCACCGTCACTCCCGAAAGCTGGACGAGTTGGGGAAACAAACCCGGTGAGCCCTGGAAAGGCGGAACTCCTTATCTTGAAAACGGCAATCCGGTTAGTGACAACATGAAAGGCGATGACAGCCGCATCATCATGGATCGGGTCATCCCCTTCATCGAAAAAAACAAAGCGCAAAATTTCTTCGCCACCGTCTGGTTCCATGCCCCGCACGAACCAGTCGTGGCTGGCCCCAAACATCTCGCCCTCTATGCTGATACCAAGTTTGGCAGCAAACGGAAAAACTACTACGGCTGCATCACCGCGATGGACGAGCAAGTAGGGCGTCTTCGCAAAAAGCTCCGTGAGCTTGGCTTGGAGAAAAATACGCTCCTTTTTTTCTGTAGCGACAACGGTCCTTCCGATGGAGCCACCAAGAAGGGCATCGCCTCAGCCGGCCCTTTTAAAGGCCACAAGCACACCATGTATGAAGGTGGTATCCTCGTCCCCGCGTGCATCGAATGGCCTAGTGTTATCTCGCCGGGAGCGACCACAGACGTTCGTTGCTCGACGGTCGATTTTTTTCCCACCATCGCTTCCGTGGTGGACTATTCTTTTTCCTCCAAACAGAAACGTCCCATCGACGGTATCGACCTTTTTCCTATCGTTAAGGAAAGTGAAAGAAAACGCTCCAAAGATCTCTTCTTCGGCTATCGTAGACTCTATCAGGGCATAAGTGGCATGGCCCTCATTCGCGGGGATTATAAGATCCTCCGGGAAGCAAAAAAAGACGGCCGCGTGAAACTCTATAATCTGGCTAAAGACCCTTACGAAAAGAACGACCTATCCAAAGAAGAGCCCGAACGCCTCGAAGAGCTCACCAGAGCGCTTGAAGAAATCGACAAGAGCTGCCAGCTCAGCCGGGACGGCGCCGACTACCGCTACTAATTTCTCGTTTTCCGATGAAAAAATTCCTCACCTTGTTCTTACTCAGCATAGCCGTACTTTCGGCTGCCAAGATCACCTGGCAGTCCTCCACCGACCTATATCAGGGAGCGACAAATACAGAATTTATTTTCACTACCGGCGCTCAGGTTCTCGCTGTCAATCCAAGTGCCCCGGATAATGGAACAATCACCTTGAATGGTGTCAACTTTCTTCGTGCTGATCTCTCTGCACTCCAGTCAGGCGTCACCGCCAATGGTGTCACTCTCACCATCGGCCCTGACTCCGCAGGAGACAGTGTCAGTGGACTCGCCGGCCCTAGCACCTTCGGCGACGGCACCTTCTCTAGAAATACTGATATCGCAAATGTCATTGGTGGCGCGACCTACGGCCATGCCACGGTCTCCTTCAGCGGTCTCACCATCGGAACATCCTACGCCATCCAGGTCCTAGCCAACGATGCCCGCAGCACTCGCCACGATGGATATAAGATGAATTTTAGCGACGGGACTTCTGACGTTCCCTCCAGCATCGTAAATGGAACATCGGGCAGAGCTGATCTCAATAACAGTGACAGCGCCACCGACACCGGCGAAGAAAGCGGCGACTCCATCATCGGAACCTTTATCGCCAACAGTAATATACAAAGTTTCGAAATTGCCGGGGAACTCAATGGCCGTGTGAACAAAAGCCGAGCGCAGCTTAACGCGATCCAACTCCGGGAGATTCCCAGAGTCATCGAAGCGGAAAACTATAATGCCATGAGTGGTGTTGAAATCGAACCCGACAAAGGAGTATCCTCCGATAGTATTGGCTACATAGGTGATGGTGACTGGGCCGACTACCGCATTAACGTCCCCGAGCCCGGGACCTATCGCTTCACTTTTAATGCTGCCACAAATACCAACGGAGGCAACGTCGAGATCGTTTCCAGCAACGTCACCATTGGCACCGTTTTTATAACTAAAACGAGCGGCTGGGACAACTGGCAGCCTTTCAGTGGCGAGGCCACCTTCACGACCTCGGGTCCCCAAACTATCCGCCTTAACTTCGTTGGCACCCATACCCAAGCCCTCTATAATATTGACTGGTTCTCATTCGAAACCCCAAAGCCCATCTCCGTTCTCGTGGGTAATACCCCGAAGCAAACAATGCGCTACGGCATGGATTACGAACGCTTGTGGTATTGGACCGGAGGGCTCAACGCCTCCGAGCGCGACCTTATTGCAAAGTGGTCGGTCGTCGACAACGATATCGATTTCATCAGGGTCGCTATTAACAGTAAATATGAGTTGACTGAGGGGAACTACGACCTTTCTGCCTACACTAATAAGATCATCCCCTTGATGCGGGAGATGCAGCAAGCCAATCCCGATATCAAATTCTTCGCCTCCCCGCGTCCGCTCGATGAAGCCGTCAGCGGCGCGGCCTGGCAACCCTACCCACGGTGGGTCACCGGTGACCCCGGGAACGGCAACTTCGATTTTGATTGGCAGAAGTGTGCAGAATATCTGGAGAGATATATCCTATTGATGAAATCCTATGGCTTTAAGATCAGTTACCTAGATCTCACAAACGAGTGGCAGACAAACGATGGGGGCGATCGTCTCACTCAAGCTGATGCTCGTGACATTACCGAATACCTTAAGGCCAATCTCGACCCTGCCGACCTCCCTCTTTTTATTGCGCCTTCTTCATGGAACTTCGTACAAGGCGCCTCGTGGATCAATAACCTCGATACCAACCGCCGCAGAAACGCAGTCGATATCGCCGCCTCACATAATACCGATAAAACCGGCACCGCCCAGCAGTTTGCTGATGCCGTCATCGATACTCTTGGAGCCGATACTGAAATCTGGAATACTGAAGTTCACGGCTGGAAAAGCACTTCCAGCGCCAATGAGGTTCTCACCTTCTCCTTCATGCTCGAAGCAATCAACGCGGGCTTCTCCGGACTCAGCGGCTGGCTCGCCATCGGCACCACTAATCAGGGCCACAGCTATATTCTCAACCCCTCCGGCACCCCGAGGCGCAACGTGAAGTATTTCATTTTCAACAAGCTCACCAACACCTCTCATCGTGGGCAGGCACTCGACATTGATGCTCCTGATGAGCTTTCTCACATCACCGCACTCATCAAAGATAATCTCCTCACTGTCTGGGCCATCAACCAGGGAGGCTCACCTGTTGACCTCTCCCTCGACCTCAACGGTCGAACCGCGACCGACCAAACCATCGTTAAAACCCGTTGGAAAGTGGGGCTCGATATTGAGGGTGAAATCGCCTCCCATATCACCAACGATGCTGGCAATGTTTTTGCGAGCATTCCCGCCGAATCGCTCTGTTGTATCGAGATCCCCCTCGACCCGCCTGGCGGCCCGGTCACCCGCATGGAGGCCGAAAGCTACTCCGCACAGTCCGGTGTGAAATCCCAAACCACCAATGATATTGACGGTAAAGAAAATGTCGGGTGGATTAGTAATGGTGATTGGATTCGCTTCGATGATCTCTCCCTCGCTAAAAATTCCTTCGCGCGTTTCCGCATCGCCCGTCCTTCAGGTACTGCTCAACCCAGAATTGAAGTGCGCCTCAACAGCCCGACCGGCCCCATCGTTGGCTCGGCAGATGTCCCAGTTACCGACGGATGGCAGGAGTGGGAAACCATCGAAACAAACCTGACCAACATTGCTGGAATTTATGACGTCTATCTCGTTTTTCGGGAAGTCGGTTCCTCGACCAATACAAGCATCATGAACCTCAACTGGCTCGCCCTGTCCTTGACCGTGCCGCCGGTTGATCCCATCACTCCGGAGAATCTCCTCATCGGAGAAGTTTCCGTTTCCAATCTCGATCAAGCTATTGGGACCTTTACACTTCCTATCCCTAACTCCGGCAACGGACAAATCTACCAGTTGCAATTCAGCGATAATCTCAGAACAGAATCGTGGACCGATATTGGTGATCCTGTCATTGGCAATGGTGGCCTGCTCGAATTTGAAGTCCTATCCCCGACCATCCTAGTCCGGCGATTCTATCGGGTACAAATTGCCCTTCCATAAGTATCCTGTTTGCAGAATTCACAGCGGAATTTATGATTGCTCAGACAGGTTATTACCATCTGATCAAGAGGAAGGATTTGTCGCTGCGCTCTTTTCCGGAAAGTAAAATCATTGGAGAGGTGGAGTGAAATTAGTCCGGGAAATAAGGGTGAGGATAATGCCGACAGTTTGGGGGGGTATCTAGCGGAGCTGCGAAGTTCAAGGGCTTGTTTGGTGCCGTCGCCGGTGGCGTGGTATTTGTAATGACTGTGGAAGATCAGCGCGTAAGCAACGTTGCCACTATGAAATTGAACTTACCGTCCAATCGAGAGTATCGCCCGCATGCATTGGGACCACGTGCTGACCGTGACCCTTGTAATCGGCAGGCACTTTGAAGGCCTCTTTCTTCAATACTACTTTTTTTTCGGGTGGTTTGATCCCATAGAGACGCTGAGCATTATCGGAGATGAAAGCCTGAAGATTCTCCAGCTTACCATGCTGATCGAAGAGCTGTGCAAGTCTGGCAATGGCGAGTGGTGAGGTGAAGACCCCGGCGGCGCATCCACAGCATTCCTTCTTGCTCAGGGGGTGGGGTGCACTGTCACTGCCGAACATCAGGTTGGGATTTGCATCCAGTGCAGCGTGGAGCAGCGCTTCCCGATCTTCCGGTCGCTTTGCAATCGGCTTACAGAACAAATGAGGATTGAGCATGCCGCCAGCGACATCATCAAGCGTGATAATGAGGTGCTGAAGGGTCACCGTTGCTCGGAGGTTTTCGAAGCGTCCCATCAGTTTCACCGCGTCTGCGGTCGTGATGTGTTCCATGGTGATTTGTAGTTTGGGGAATTTCTTGGCGAGGTATTCATAACTAGCGAGAAATTCCTTTTCTCGGTCCATCACAAATCCGTGAGTCTCACCATGCACCATGAGTGGGATCCCAATTTCCTCCATCATCTTGAAAGTTGGCTCCACCGCATCGAGTGCTTTGACCCCTGCTTCGCTATTTGTGGTGGCTCCTGCCGGGTAGAGTTTAATTCCCAGGATTTCGTGTTTCAACTCAGCGAGTTCGTCCTCAGTATAGTCTCGGAAAAACGCGGTCATGTAGGGATGAAAGACATGATTTCCTTGGGCCAGCGTGATGCGATCTCGGTATTCTTCAAGTGCTTGTAATGAATCGATTGGAGGCACGAGGTTTGGCATGATCACGGCACCAGCAAATGTCTCAGTTGTCAGTGGAGTCACGAGTTTGAGCATTTCTTCATCACGTAAATGAAGGTGCATATCTAGTGGTGAGGAGAGTGTGAGTTCGTTCATACTGCAGGGAATGTTCTTGTGTCGGAATGCATCACCACCGTCTTGGTGGACCGATAGCGTAGAATCCCAATCCGCGTAACCAAGATCTTTTCTAGTCGCGTTTAGAGGCTGTCCTTAGGCTGATTTCATTCAGTGCTCAAGGAGTAGGATGTGGTCGAGAATTTCGACGGGTCGCCAAGGGGGGGGCTTGGTCGTGGTTTTCTGATTTAATACCAGTGGGGTTTCTTCCCTGATTTCGCCAAACTCCTCGAAGCCTTGATTACGGTGAATGCCGATTATGGATTCCGTGATCGGGATCCCGAGGCCTACCTTGATGCTCTCAAGCATGATTAACTAAAAACATCTTTTGCATTTCATCGATGCGGGAGGTGAGCTGTGTGATGTGCTCGTTTTATCAGGTTTTTAACTACGCCCATAATTTTCATCCGGCGGTTCTATGATAGCTTAGCGGGAGATATTTTCGCTTCATGGAAACCGGGTCAGAAGAGAGCGATGTAAAATCCTATCAGTAATTCAGCTGACTGCCAGAGAAACGCTTTTGGCAGCAGGGCGTTGAATCTGGCTTTAAACCGGAC
>JBDNAG010000248.1:0-30135 GCA_039768565.1 Akkermansiaceae bacterium
CAGCTTGAAGCTGAACTCGACCTCTCCAAGCCCACCATCGACTCACCTCACACCATCGAATTAACAGAACCTGGATCAAATGTGCCTAGGACACTTTCGTCCGATTCTACAACGTAAATCTACCCTCACTCCGAATATGAAAATCACCTCCATCCTAACCATCGGCCTCATTGGCTCTACAATCGCAGACGAAAAAAAGACCGCGTTTATGCCATCATATCTCAACACACCTTCAAGTGAAGCGGGAGAAAGCAGAACAAACCAGGACTTCATTCAAACCGTAAATCGGATTCACATCCCCGGCATCCCGGCCAGTCCGAAAGGCGGGTTGATCCACCCTTTGGACGGAATCCCAGCCAGTTCAACTTCCGACAAAACCGAATACCATCTCTTTAATCCAACTCCAAGCCACCTGCTCCGCGGTCTGGCACCGGATCGTCCGGACGCCACCGAATCGCCGATCACAGTCGATGCCGGGCGCTACCAAATCGAGGCCTCACTCTTCGACTACCGTCGGGACCACGGAATCGAAACCTTCATTTATGGACAGTTTAACCTGAAAGCCGGACTCACTCACAACATCGACCTTCAGGCCGTTATCGACCTTCGCACCGAAACACCCGGCGACTGGACAACCTTTGGCGATCTCACCATTCGACTCAAATACAACCTCTGGGGTAACGACGGAGGCAACTCCGCTCTTGCCATCATGCCCTATGTCACCGCCCCCACCCGCAGCGAGGATTGGCAGGGCGGAATCATTGTCCCATGGGCAACCGATCTCACCGATGACATTAGCCTGGGGCTCCAAGGCCAGCTCGACTTCGTCAATGACGGAACCGGAAGCGAAACGGAATTCCTATTCACAGCTGTCATCGGCTACTCCATCATTGGTAACCTCGGCGGCTACACCGAGTATATCGGCGTCATCGCCGAGGATCGCTACGAGTCTTACTACTCAGGAGGTTTCACATATGGGATCGACGAAAACCTCGTCCTCGACGCCGGAGTTCAAGTCGGGCTCAACAGCGACTCGGAAAACTTTGGATGTTTCACTGGGTTCACGAAACGCTTCTAAAGCCTTATACTCATGAACTGGACCGCCAACGACTTTCACATTATCCTCGTCGGAGGATTGTGTGCCATGGCGTGCGCACTTCCGGGCACCTTTCTCCTCCTTCGCCGTATGAGCATGATGGGTGACGCCATCAGCCATGCGGTCCTTCCAGGTCTGGCTATCGCCTTCCTAATCTCTGGCTCACGTGCCAACATCTGGATGTTCCTCGGCGCGGCCATCGCCGGAGTTCTCACCGCTCTCTTTACTCAATGGATCACCCGCTTTGGCAAGGTCGAACGCGGAGCCGCCATGGGCATTGTCTTCACAACTCTCTTCGCCATTGGGCTCGTCCTAATTCGTAAAGCCGCCGACCATGTTGATCTTGATGCCGGTTGCGTTCTCTATGGAGCCCTCGAATACACCCCTCTCAATATGGTCATTCTCTTCGAAAACGAGACCTCATTCTTTGCAATTCCCCGCGCCGCCCTCATTATCGGAGCAACCCTCCTTTTTAATGCTCTGATTATCGCCCTTTTCTATAAAGAATTCAAAATCGCCTCCTTTGATCCCGGCCTTGCCGAGACCCAGGGCTTTCGCCCCCAGCTCATACACTACCTCCTCATGACCATGGTCGCTGTCACGACTGTTGCCGCCTTCGAAGCCGTTGGATCCATCATCGTCATCGCAATGCTCATTGTCCCACCGGCCACTGCATTTCTTCTCACACGAAACCTCTCCTTCCTGATCGCCGCCAGTCTACTTGTTGCTGTTCTTTCTGCGATCCTGGGACAATTGGCTTCTCATCTTCCAGCACTATTGGGACTTCCCGATACAACGAGCTCAGGAATGATGGCAACCGCCGCTGGTTTTCTCTTCCTTCTAGCCTGGCTCTTTGGCCCCGAGGGGCTGATCAGAAAACAATCCAAGGAACTCGAAGCACCCGACTTCGATTAGTCTTGTCAATGTAGCACAGGCGCCATCGCCATTTTAATTACGGCAAAATACCCACATATCCCTCGCACCGATGGTAATCACGTCGAGGGGACAAAGAAGGTTATCACCTTGATGGGACAAGGTAACCAAAAGTTCCAGCTTTTGGTCCTACCATAATCGGATGGCGGGAACGCTCGACTACCCCACGATTGCCTCGATCAAAAACTCAAGTTCCTCCATCGTCACCGTAAGCGGCGGCATGATGACGATTGTGTTTAAAATCGGTCTTGTCAGAACACCCCGCCCCCTAAGCTTCCGGCAAAATTCCTGACCACAGCCTTCTATATCAAATCCAAGCACGAGCCCGATCCTCCGTATCTCCCGGATCCACCGAATCTCACCCAGCTTTCTTTCGAGAAAAGCCCCCTTCTCTTCGACCCCCGCCAAAGTATCTTCGGTTTCAAAAAGCGAAAGGCTAGCAAGCGCTGCTGCACAACCAAGAGCGTTGCCAGTGTAGCTATGACCATAATAAAATGTCCGATCAAGTCCCTTAAAACCCTCGTAAACTGCTCTCGTGGTCAAGGTCGCGGCAAGCGGCATCGCGCCTCCGGTCAACCCTTTGGCAAGGCAGAGAAAATCAGGAATCACCTCCTCCTTCTGACAGGCAAACAATTTTCCGGTTCGACCAAATCCAGTCATCACTTCATCGAGAATTAAGTGGACTCCATGATCTGTTGCCCAAGCACGCAAATCAGCCAGCATACCCTTTGGCCATGGTCGCATTTGATTCACTCCTTGAATCAGTGGCTCGATGACCACCGCCGAGGCGGTCTGAACGACGACTTCCGGTAAGTCTTGCAGGTCCGCCAGCGAACCAACCCGGTAAACTTCCAATCCGGCCTCGCCGTATCCTTTAATAAATCTGGAAACACCGCCAACTGAAGCCGCCCCCAGAGTGTCGCCATGATAGGCATTCTCAAAAGCAATGATCCCAGTTCGACCAGTCTCACCATTTTGCTGACGCCATTGGAGGGACATCTTAAAAGCAACCTCGAGAGCGGTTGAACCATCGTCCGAAAAAAAACACCGGTCGAGATCACCCGGAAAAAACGAGCACAGCTTTTCGGCCAACTCACTCGCCTTATCATTAGCCAACCCTAGGTATGAACTATGGCAGAGTTTGGCGGCCTGCTCCTGGATCGCGCCAACAATAACCGTATGGCTATGCCCATGGATATTTGTCCAAATACTGGAATTGGCATCAAGATACCGCTTCCCTTCGACATCGACGAGCCAACTTCCCTCGCCCCGGCAAATCACCACTGGCGGCTCACTTTCCCAAATCTCCTGGTCAGTAAAAGGATGCCACGAGTGAGCATGATCTGCCGCGACCCACTTATTCACCGGGTCCTTCATTAGGCTTACCCAAGATTTTGTCGACTTTGGCGATCAGGTTCCAGGCGCAACGTTTCCGTTGATATTTTCGCCAAAGAACATCGCGGAGGGCTTCCCAAACTTCCTTCGAGGGGGGATCAAGCTTTTCCCAGCGATCATCATCATCTGTCTTGGTATAGAGCTCGAAGCAACCGCCATGGTAATTCGCCCGCCAAAAACGAATTTCTTCGCCATCCTCTCCCCGCCATTGGTGCCTCGTCATGCGCTTAGTTTTCTCATTTTCACACGAAAACCAACTGTGAACTTTCGTTTTTCGTTACCGCACCCTGCTGCTAGTGGGGCCCTTGCCCACAAAATCTCCCAGTCATCTCTGCTGGCTTTACCGGATGATTAACTTTACTTTTCTTACAGTAGGATGATTAACGCGCATTCCATAGACCATGTGGCAAAAAAATAGGAACGCAGACGGAATTTTCTCCCAGATTCTTGACCTCGTCTACCCAGCGGTTTGCGAGCTTTGCCAGAGTCCGCTAACCCGGGGGCATTCCTTGTGCGATGATTGCCGCGATGAGCTCCCAAGAATTATTTCTCCGTTTTGCGGGCAATGCGGTGAAGCCTTCGAGGGCGAAATCGAAGACAGTTTTCGCTGTCAAAATTGTCATGGGCTAAAATTTGATTTCGACTTCGCTCGGGCCTCTCTAAAGGGCCTGACCCTCTCCTTCCACCTTATCCATGGACTCAAATATCAACGGCAATTCTACCTCGCCCGTGAATTGGCAGGGTTTATGCAGGAGACGCTTGAGGACGATATCCGCTTTGCCGATTTCCGTGACGCCATTTTAGTTCCAGTCCCACTTTACTGGCGAAGGCAGCAATGGCGTCAAGGCAATCAGGCTTATGAGTTAAGCAGAGAGCTTTCAAAACTGAGTGGTCACCAAACCATCGAAGCAATCAAGCGGGTTCGCCCAACCAGCACCCAAACCAAGCTCAGTCGAAAACAGCGGCTTTTGAATCTCCGTGGCGCCTTTAAGCTTAGAAAAAAATACGGTTCTATCATCGAAGGGAGGAAGATCCTAATCATAGACGATGTTTTTACAACTGGAGCAACGGCAAACGAATGCGCCAAAGTCCTGAAAGGTAGTGGCGGAGTCGAAGAAGTCGCGATCCTCACTCTTATCCGAGGATAAGAATGACATTCAAGGTTTGCAATCAAGCCCGGGGTATCACCAAAAAAACAAACCGAGATGAGCACTATCGAGGGAACTATCTTGGATCTAAGGCCAGATTTGTTCCCGTTCCCGGAGAAGAAGGCAAAGCTGTCGCCAAATTTAAAATCCCCAGAAATCTCGTCATTCTCCCTCGGAATGACTGTGAGTTCGAACTCCACCTCAATGTGAGCGTTTGCGCTAAGGGAAAAAAATCAAAGTTACTTCTTTTCCTACTGGGACCCGAGTCGAAATAGAAGACCGAGAGCATCTTTAATCCCGGTTAAATCGTCGAAAGCCTCCGGGGAAATCCCCACGAGTGGGACTGGTAAATTCGATAATCCCAGAATATCCTGATCGTATGTTCTTAAAGTTTGTCTTCATCGGCATCTCAGTATCCTTGTTCGCGAGCGCGCAAGAGACTACCGAACCTCCCCTTCTGGTCAGACCTAGCCTTCCCCCGTCCAACGCCCCCGCAGAAGAAGAGGAGAAAGAGGGCACAGCCGCTTCCAACGCCTCAGTTTTCAACCAAGGATTGGCGCGAACAATGAACATATCGATTCCCGCACCCCGTGGGTTGATCCTTGATCGAGAGGGCCGCCCTCTCGCTCAGACCAAAATGGCGTATCATCTCGCACTGGATTTCAGCGCTTACAAGGGCCCAATCGACCCGAAAGTTGCCGTCGAATGGGCTCAGAAAAAAATCGTCCAAGCCAACGCTCTCGTCGATGGCGATGAAGCCTACAGCGACACAAAGCTGGCAACCTACTACGAACATCGCCGATGGCTCCCTCGGAAGGTCTCCCAAATCATCAGCGAATCCAAAGCAAAGACACTCGAAGGAAAAATCCCGGAAGGGCTGAGCCTATTTCCGGTATATCAGCGCTTTTATCCTGAGAAGAGCCTCGCGGCACACCTGATCGGATATGTCGGAGCCAAGACTGTATTGCCATCCGGCCCTATCAACGATGGCGACCCGCTCTTTCAATCAGTGATGGGGAAATCAGGCTTTGAGCAAAAATTTGACCAAAAACTCAGTGGCGAACCCGGCCTTAAGAAAATGATCTTCAACAAAGACGGAGACAAAATTCTTGATGAACTAATCACACGCCCCCGTCCCGGTGGCAATGTTGTCACGACCTTGGATCTGGACTGGCAGCGATACGCAGAGCAGGTTCTTCGCGAAGGTTCCAAACGGGGCGCATTCGTGGTTATCGACATCCAATCGGGTGAAGTGCTTGTAATGGCATCTCGACCTACTTTCAACCTCAACGAATTCGTTCCTTATATTTCCACGGCACGATATAAGGAGCTCCAAGACGATCCGGCGGCCCCACTATTTGGAAGGGCCTTCCAGTCAAGTTACCCGCCCGCTTCCACCTTCAAACCCGTCGTCACGCTCGCCGCGATCAACAACAACACGATACGGCCAGACCAAGAGTTCGATTGCCCTTACAAAATTAAGATCGGTAATAAATGGTTTCGGAACCACTCAGAAGGACATCAAGGCTGGGTCGAGGCCCGGCGCGCGCTCGCAAAGTCAATTAACCCTTGGTTCTATCAAGTTGGAATCAAGACGGGGCCCCAAGCATTTCTTTCTGTCGCTCGTCAACTCGGCTATGGATCCACGACCGGACTTCCTCTTGTTGGGGAAGCTACTGGCAACGCCCCCAATGCCAATTCCATCCTCAAGAAGATGGGTCGACGCACCACCAACGGCGACACCGCTAACTTGTCCATCGGTCAAGGCCTGATGCTTGCCTCTCCTCTGCAAGTTGCGCAGTCCATGGCCGCAATCGGCAATGGTAGCGTGCTTATGAAACTTCAGCTGATACGCCAAATTCAGGACTTCCACGGCCGGGTTATTGAAGCACCCACTTTTAAAAAACTAAACGACCTGAATCTTTCACCCGATGCTATTAAAACAACACATGCCGGAATGTTTGATGTTGTCCATGCACCCTACGGAACCGGAAAACAAGCCTACCTTGAATTCACTCAAATGTGCGGTAAGACCGGAACAGCACAGTGGAAAGATAACCCGGATCAAGGCCTTGCCTGGTTCTCAGGATTTTTCCCTTATAACAGTCCACGCTACGCATTTGCGGTCGTTTACGAAGGGTCACCCGGAGAAAACGTAAGTGGCGGAAGAAAGGCCGCACCAATGGTGCAGCGCTTTTTCCAAAATTTTCGAACTGAGATCGAGGAGAACTTAAAACCGGCGGCCCGCGCCATGATTATCAGCGAGGAAGACGGTCAGCCAATCGTTGCTGATGACACCATTCCAAAGGCTATCATCGTTGAGGACGAGGAGGCATTAATGGCCGCTCCTGACATCCCTGCGCCGACTCCAGGGAGTGTCGAAATCCCAGCGGATATTCCCAGAGCAATTCCGGTCAACCCGGCAAATACTCCAGACCCAAATCCTGTAGTTCCGACCGTCCCCGGCGAGGAAGTCATTCCGCGCGCGATTCCAGTGACTCCGGAAAGGCCAGAGGCCCCCGGAGACGCGCCCCGCAGGCTCCCGGAAACTCCAACGGACCGCTAATTTGAGGCTTTGCCCTTTACCTCAGCCGCGGGACAAGGCACGTAGAGGGCGTGCCATCTCCGGCACCTTTTTCTAAACATAATTATGGACTTACAAGTAGCAACCCTTTGCGATTTCGCCGCCGAATACCAAGGCAAAATGGTCATCTCCGGAACCTTCGATGCTCTCGCAGCTAAGGCCACTCCGATCGTGCATCCACAGTGCTCGCTGGCCATGCGCTTCTGCTTCACTCCCGAGGACGATGGCGACCACGACCTTCAGATCTCGATCATCGACGAAGATGGAAAGGCCATCAACGAAAAGATGCCCATCAAAGGAGCCATGCCAGTCCAGATGCCTGACAGCGTCGCGTTCATGACCCGTCACCTGATCGTCGGATTTCAGGGCCTTACTTTCCCCCGTCCCGGAGTCTACTCGGTCGATATTCTCGTTGACAACGACCTCATCCAACGTCTCCCCCTTCGCATCATTAAGGTGGATGAAAACCAGCAGAGACAACCTTCCCAAAGTTAATCCTCAAGGGCCATGTCGACTTCCGGATCACCGCCTGACTTCCGCTGCGCTCTCGTCACAGGGGCCAGCTCCGGGCTGGGTCTGGAATATGCCCGCCAGCTTGCGCCTCGCGTTGAGACCCTAATTCTCGTAGCAAGGCGCGAATTACTTCTCGAAGAAATTGCAACCGCTTTGGTGGCTAAATTTCCCCACCTTCGGGTCAAGGTCTTTGCCGTAGATCTCGTGGAAGAAGCCAGCAGGAACCACCTCCTCAATGCTCTCTCTCAAGCGGACCTTTATCCTGATTGCTTGATCAACAATGCCGGCATGGGAGACTACGGAGAATTTCGCTCCTCTGACTGGTCGAAAACCGAGCAAATGATCCACCTCAACATAGAGGCGCTTACCCATCTCTCTCACGCCCTTCTTCCCGGCATCATGGCACGTCGCGGTGCCATCCTTAATGTCAGTTCACTTGCCAGTGCTCTACCCATTCCCGACTTTGCAGTCTATGCCGCGACCAAAGCTTACGTGACAAACTTCAGCGAAGCCCTCCGCCTTGAACTTCGAGATCAGGGAGTGCGGGTCCTTGCAGTTTGCCCAGGCCCGGTAAAGACCGGCTTCGGGGACGTCGCGCGTCGCGGGATCGACGGCAAACTTCCAGTCCAGGAATCATTTTACGTCTCCGCTGAAAAGGTCGTGAGAGACTCTATTAGAGCTCTCCTTCAAGATCGGCCCCGAATCTATCCTGGTCTCAAAGTCGCCGCCGCCGCCGCGGTGATTGGCTTACTCCCCATCGCGGCTGTCCGACTCATTATGAGTGCCCGCCCCCGGCGGAGCGACTGATGAAGCTTTGGAGGCTGGGATTGAATGAAATTCACCAAGCCTACTCAACATTCTGATCTCCCAGTTATAGTCGCGGGATCGATGAAATTGCTCTCGATCCAGAACAACAAGCGGGTGGTAGAAATATCCAAGGATATCCGCCAAGAGCTCTCATCGCCGATCACATAACGTTTGTGCCGGACGAAGGCCGGACACCAAAGCGAGGTGTCATTCGCCAGAAGAACTAAATTCGCATCATTAAACCGTCCGGGGTAAACCAAGCGGTAGCTGCCAAAAAATGAGAGAATCAAATAGGAACCCAGATAAAACAGAAAGAAGCGTAATAACGGTTTGGCCCACCGTGTTTCCAACCTAAGACACCAGGTTCTGAGATTTGAGGCACACGCCTTCGTTCGAGGTGACCATATCGGAGTGAGCCAAATCCCCCCTTGGCCTTACGATGGCTAGCGCAACCCTCCGGCAGGCTTACCGTTCGTGGTTAGAACATGAATTTCGTGAACGCCTCTGAACTTTGGAACCTTAAATTCCCAAACCACTTCCTTTTTGGGATTGATCTCGATCGCATCGGGCATCGCATCTCCCTTGGAACCATACTGACAAGCCACCACATTTCCGTTCCCGAGGAACTGGCCACCACAAGGATCGGCACACTGGGGATTTGCAAAGACCCAGTTCACCTTGCCGTCCTTATCGAAAATCACCGTCTTGTTTCCATTCGTCAGATTCGCCATGATTCGCCCGTCGTCGAGAAGGATGGCTGTGAAAGGCCAATTCTTCTTAGGGCGACCACCCAACTCGGGTAAATCGGTTTTAATCGTGCGAACCACCTCTCCTTTCGGAGAGTATTCCTTAATCGAAAATGCCAAGAGGTGCGGCACAAGGTAATTCCCGTTCGCCAGCTTCCGGGCCATCCGAATCTGCATATGGGTGTTGTTGGTCTCGGGCTTCACCGGGACTTCAACAGCCACTTTGCCATCAGGCGTGATTTCGAGAATTCGAGGCTTGGAACCCATCTCAGCAATCAAGGTGTTGCCACTTTTCAGTCGTTTAACCGTGCTGATCTCCTTGTTTCCCTCTGCCAATTTATAGTGAAACACCACCTTGCTATCACGCGTGAATTCCTTCACTTCTCTTGCAAATGCAACGAGCACATTTCCATTTGGAAGGACCTCTCCATCACGTGACTTGGCTTTAACCTCCCAGACGATCTCACAATTCTCATCAACAATTGCAGTTTTAGTTCCGGTGATCAGAAAGGAGTGTTTAATTCCCGTTTTACTGACCTGCTCACCAAAGGGAGCTGCAAAAACAGATTGAGCCAGACAGAGAAATGCTAGGGATGAACGCTTCATCCATCCAATCTATCGTCAGAGACTTGCCTTGGCGAGTTCCTAAAACGGAGTTCCTTCGGACCGAACTTTTTGACGATAGGCTTCAATCAATTTGAGACTGAGTGGTCCCGGCTTGCCGTCACCAATTTCTCGTTCATCAAGCTTCACCATCGGAATGGTCTCGGCCGCAGTCCCCGTGAGGAATGATTCGTCAGCAGTGTAAACATCGTAGCGGGCCATCGATGCCTCCCGAATGGTAATTCCCAATTCGGCACACAGCTCAAAAATCACCTGCCGCGTAATACCATCAAGGCTTCCATCCGAAACCGGCGGAGTAATGACTTCACCTTTCTTCACGATAAACACGTTATCACCAGTGCACTCGGCAACATACCCCTGCTCATTCAGCATCAGGCCTTCCTTGGCACCCGCTTTCAAGGCTTCCACCTTCGCCATGACATTGTTGAGATAATTCAACGATTTGACCTGGGGACTCAGGCTTGCCGGGGTCGGCCGTCGGGTCGAACAGGTCACGACCTCGAGTCCCTCTTCATAAAGCTCCGCTGGATACAAACTGATGCCAGATGCGATGATAAACATCGATGGAGTCGGGCAAAGATAAGGATTCAGTCCCAGATCACCGATCCCCCTAGTCACGACCAATCGGATATAGCCATCGGTCAAGCCATTGGCCCGAATCGTATTCAAAGTCGCTTCACAAACCTCCTCGAGAGTCCAAGGCATCTTAAGCAGGAGGGCCTTGGCCGAGAGGTAAAGTCGTTCGATGTGTTCCGTCAGACGAAAGACCCGTCCATTGTAAAAACGAATCCCTTCGAAAATACCATCACCATAGAGCAAGCCATGATCGAAGACCGATATCTTCGCATCCGCTTCGTCCACGATATTTCCATCCAACCAAATTTTGCGACTCATAATTCTCTGCTTCCTGAAGCTACGCGCATCCTGCCTTTCCGGCTCCCGCATGCAATCCTTATCAACTAGGAATTTTTCTCCTCCATTTTTGCCAAAATGGCTGCCTTGGCCTCGATGGCATTGGGATCTTCGGGATGATCAACCAAAACCTGCTCAAAGCACTCGAGGGCAGCCTGAAGTTCTCCCATTTCAGCGAGTATCATTCCGCATTCATATCGCGCTAAAACCAGAGAGCCTTGAAGTTCAATCGCCTTCTGCAGACTGGTAAGAGCCTCGATTTTATTTCCCCGAAGGCGCTGAATTCGCCCTTGGGCGTAATAAGCCGACGCGTCGTCTGGAGACATTTCCACAGCCTTTTTGGCAGCGTCCTCTGCATCGGAAGGATAATTCCCATGCATTAACGCCAAAGCATAACTGACATAAACCTCGGGGCGGTTTGGATCCAACTCGAGAGCATCCTCATAGCAGGTAATGGCCACACCGAACTTATTCTGCCCAATCGCATCCGCCGCCTTCATGATCAACTCATCCACCTCACTCAAACCAAGCTCCTTCACCTTGGCGACAGCCTTTTCCGCTTTTTCGGTCTCCCCTAGGGCATTCAAAACCACGCCATAGATTTGCCAGCTCTGGACATCGTTGGGATCCTCAGTAAGAGCTGATTCAATTGCAGCTCGGGCCGCCGGAATATCACCGGATTGGGCTGCATCGATGGCCGCATTATAGTACTTCACATTCGGAGTGCTCATGGGCGAAGGGTTATCAGATACAAGCCCATCCGCGAAGGCCTTAGTCTTGCAAATCGCTGTCATCGAAGCATCCTTAAAACAAATGGCTAACGTCACCCGCGAATCACTAATAAGCACGCTTGAGGAAATTGCCCTCTTGCTAGAGCTCAAAGGAGAGAATCCATTCAAGACGAGAGCCTATCGGAACGGCGCCGAAGTAGTGCAAAATTTTGATGGTGACATCGTGGCCCGGGCTGCCGAAAACAACCTCAAAGGGATTAAGGGTATCGGTGATGCCTTGCAACAAAAGCTCCATGAATTGGCTTCGACTGGCAAACTTGAATACTTTGAAAATCTCCGGGCCGAATTCCCGTCGACCCTTTTCGAGCTTTTCGAGCTGCAGGGTCTTGGCCCCAAGAAAATCAAGGCACTCTATGACAAACTTGGCATTTCATCGGTTACTGAGCTCAAGGAAGCCTGTCAGGGAAAAGAAATTTCCGATCTCTCAGGATTCGGTGCCAAAACCGTGGAAAAAATTCTCGCAGCTATCGAGAATCGCGAGAAATTCTCAGATCGTTTTAGACTTGGTGACGTCGCACCTCTCGCCGAAACCCTTCTCGAGCGCCTTCGAAACCACCCCAAGGTCAATCGATCTGCCATTGCCGGTTCCTACCGGCGCTCAAAGGAAACCCTACATGATCTCGACTTCCTTGTAGCCACCAAAGAGCCCGCCGAACTCACTCAATTTTTTACCGACTTTCCGGAAGTTCACGAAGTCATCGTTCATGGCGACACCAAAGCCTCCATCAGACTTGAGAATGGCCTCCAGTGCGATATCCGGGCTGTTAGCAATGCTCACTTCCCTTTCGCGCTTCAGTATTTTACCGGAAGTAAAGAGCATAACGTGGCCCTTAGATCGCTTGCCTTAAAAAAGGGACTTTCTCTCAACGAATATGACTTCACCGGTGAAGGTGAGATCCCCGAGGTCGAAGAAGAAGCCGACATCTATCGCGCGCTCGGCCTCGACTGGGTCGCGCCCGAACTCAGGGAAAACAGGGGTGAAATCGAAGCTGCGCGCGATTCGAAACTTCCAGATCTCGTCAACCTCACTCACTTGCGGGGAACCTTTCACAACCACACCATCGCTTCCGATGGAAAGAACACCCTCGAGGAAATGGCCGCCGCGGCGCAAGACCACGGACTCGAATATCTCGGTATCGCTGATCACTCAAAATCTTCCTTTCAGGCCAATGGCCTAAGCGAAGAACGACTGAACCAGCAAATTGATGAGATTAAAAAATTAAATGAAAACTTCGAAGACTTTGCGATTCTTCCCGGCTCGGAAGTCGACATTCTCAAGGACGGCTCTCTTGATTTCGATGACGACCTACTCGCCAAACTCGACTACTGCGTGGCTTCCGTTCACAACGTATTCAATCTTCCAGAAAGCGAGATGACCGATCGCCTGATCCGGGCGATGGAAAATGAACACGTCACCATGCTTGGACACGTTACCGGACGCCTTCTCCTGAAGCGCGATCCCTACGCGGTAAACATGGAGAAGATTATCGATTGCGCGGCTGAGACCCGAACAGTCATTGAACTCAATTGTAACCCGTGGCGACTAGATATGGATTGGCGTTGGTGGCATCGTGCCCGTGACAAAAACGTTCTCACTTCGATTAATCCGGATGCCCACGCGACAGAACAACTTCAATTTCTAGCCTATGGTGCGCGTCTGGCCCGGAAAGGTTGGCTGCGCCGCGAAGATGTCTTGAATTGCCTACCCTTGGCAGAGATTCGAGATTGGCTGGCTCTACCAAAATCAAAGCGATGAGCGCCCCCAGGATTCAAGACCTTGGGGTCGGCCTCGATTTCCAAGAAACCTGGAACTTTCAAGAGGACTTGGTTCAGCGCCGACGAGATCAAAAAATCGAGGATACCATTCTCCTTCTCGAGCATTCCCCCGTATACACCATTGGGCGAACCCGGGACAAAACCAGCCTCGAGGTTCACCAACATCTCCCCCATCCTGTCGTCGAAATCAACCGCGGAGGACAAGGAACATTCCATGGACCAGGCCAACTCGTTGGCTATGCCATCCTCGATCTCGCCAAAAGAAAAAAGGACCTTCACCTTCACCTTAGGAATCTGGAGGAAGCGATCATCATTGCCCTGAGCACCCTTGGAGTCGAGGCGACCCGACGGGACGCCCTAACTGGAGTCTGGGTCGAGGATCGAAAGATTGCTTCACTGGGGGTCGGAGTTCGTTCATGGGTCACGCTTCACGGCTTTGCGCTGAATGTACAAAAAATCTCACTCCCACCATTTCGAATGATAACACCATGCGGAATTGACGGAGTTTCAATGACAAGTCTTGAAAGTGAAATCAATCGTGCCGTTTCCATGGAGGAAATCAAACGCGTCATGACTTGGTCGCTAGAAGAAACCTTCGATTAGTAAAGGTCTTTGGAATCCTTCCTCTCACGAAATTTACGGAGCAAATCGTCAATACTATCGCTATCAATGAGACTCGGATTCGGAGGAGACTCTCCTTCACCCCCAGGAAATGTTGGCGGAATTGTCTTAGCCTGATTAGAACTCTCTGCTTGGGACGATTCCACAATCTGAAAGGGGCTTTCAAAGGGAGCACTCGCAGGAAGATTACTCGCCGGAGGACTGCTCACCGGAGGACTGCTCACCGAAGGACTACTCACCGGAGGGCTACTCACCGGAGGGCTACTCACCGGAGGGCTACTCACCGGAGGAACCTTTATTAAGTCATCTCCCTGTCGGATTCTTTGCACCAAAAATTTGCGAGGAATTTCAGCCCTCCGAACAGGTTTTGGCGGATACTGGTTCTTCACTACGGGACAGGCGAAAGGAATGTCGGGCTTTCCAGACTCAGCCAGATCGGTTTCCACGATCCTCTTCGCTCGCACTTCGGCAAAACCAATGTCTTTAATTGGGGGCAGGCTGGCATCAGCTGTTACAAAACTAGCTGAAGCGGGCTCCTCTACGATTGATTGCGAGCCCCAGGCATCACGGGCGGCCCGAAGAACAGCTCTCGGATACAAGCAACCTCCATCAAGTTGAATCTTTCGACGAAGTTCATCTGCCCCATCAGCGTGGCGGGTCTTTAACAGCTCCATCACGCGCTCTTCATCGAGATGCTTTAGCCGGATCACTGAATCTTCGAATCGGTCCTGCATTCCAAGCGGAATCCGCCGGGCAAACGTAGATTCCCAAACATCATCATTGACTGAAAAAATCACCTTTATTCGAGGGGCCGCTTGCCGAAGTGCTACAAGCGTATTCGCGACACGAAGTGCAGCTTCGCTATCACCGAACAAGCCATCTACCTCATCAACCACCAAAACCACATTTTCGGTCGTTGAAATTAACTTGAGAAAAGACGTGAGCACACCATGGCTAAACATTCCAGTTTGCAACTGGCTGTCTGCCCCAAAAACCTCATTGAGAAGATCATGATTTCGCCCCCTCTTTTCTGTGGGCGTCATGGCGTATCGTGATAAGGCTGAGAACCACTGGGACAATTCACCGGAGGCCCCACCACACCTTTGGCCAATAACAGAAACCAACCGCGGAGAAAGAGCCGAGAACTGGACCTTCACCCACTGGGCCACTGCCGCTGACTCCTTTTGAAAATCAAAGACTTCCTCAGGACGTTCACGGAGACTTCGCAAGGACTCGGTGCGATTCGGACTCGGCACTTCTCCCGATTCCACTAACGGGATTAGGGCGCTTGCGAGAATGCGCCGCACACTGAAATCTAATTCGGTAAGGTCTCTCTTTCCCGGAATCACCGCTGTAAGCCGATCAAGAATACGGCCCAAAATATCTTTCTCCTCAATGCGGAAATCAGCTGAAAGTTCAACTGGAATAATCACGGCTGCCCCTTTCATTTCTTCACGCAATCGTGACAGAAGCATTGTCTTACCATACCCAGCCCGGGGAGCACGGAGGGAAATCAAGGCACCCTCTTCCCCTCTGGCCAGGGCTTTCAATTGATCAAACTCATTTCCATGCAGACCTTCCACGAGTGGACTCATTGGGCCCTCAAACGATTCGAAATTGGAACTGAAAGGATTATTCATTTCTGCTTGAAATCTCAATGGCTCAGGCAATTCCTAAAAAGGAAACCATGCTATTCTCCTTCAAATAGATCGAAGGAATCAGGAGAAAGCGGATCCTCTTCCTCAGTTTTTAAAAATTTATCCCAAATCTCATGACCTGTTCCGCCCGCTGGATCTTCAATCGGAAGGCTTGTGGAATCCACGCCGATCACCTGAAGGAAAGTATCGGTTGGCTGCTCAACTGTACCCCCAACATCAAAGCTAAAGCTAACGAGCCCGGTTGTATCCGATCCCACCAAATGTGGGCTATTCTTAAAACGGTCTTGGCTCGAGAGATAAAAACGATTGATGAAAATCTTAATCTTCCCCCCAATTCTTCCATCATTGGCGACAACAAGGCTACCCTTTAAAGAGATCTTCCCCTTTTCGGAAAGTTCGAAATTCTCCAAAGCCACGCCCCCACGTTTCACCCTCACCGTCCCCGTAATCGGCGAATTAGTAATTCCCTCGTGAAATTCCAGATTGTCCAGATTGTGCTCAGGGAAAAGGGCATGTAGATTCGCAAGGAACGGTAATCGGTCAATTTTAGCCGAGTTTGCCTTAATATCGATCACGACTTCATCGAAGTAGTCGTCGCCAACTTTAAAGTGAACCTTCCCGGTAGAAGAGACCACCGAACCGCTAAAGAAGCGCGAAAGCTGCTTCCCAATCAAAGAGCCCATCGGGAATTTCTCAGTGGTGATATCCAAAGTCGATTCCTTCCCATCTTCCAACAAAATCTCTCCGCTCAGTTCAAGGTCGGACGCAAGTTTAGTGCCATCTTCGATTGGATGTTTGAGCGACAAGGGCTTCAAACTCAACACCCCGTCCTTGAAACGCATGATTGCCTTGGATACCGGAAATTCCTCCCAGCCATCAACGCGAAATGAACCCTCCTCGAGAGTCACCTGATAACCATCACCTCCAACATAGGAAAAAATAGCCCCAACTTCACTGAAACCAATAGCTGCGTCATTCCCAAACAGAACATCGAGCGAATCACAAAAATATTGATCAAAGTCGAATGGGAAATCTTCCTCATCCAAGGGTCCACCCGATTCGCCGCGAGCGGCGGCAGGCATCGCGAGAATCAATTGTCCCTTGCTTCCTCCGACCTGTAATCCGCTTGGTCTTGCTCCCAAATAATTCAAGAACCGGACATCTCCTTTGATGTTATTTAGTGATAACTTCCGCACATAGAAGGATTGGTCCCACTCAAAATTGCCTTCTTTGATCGAGACCGAAAATGGCATTCTTTTTAAACCTTTAAGCTCGACCTCGGCACCGCTCCAATCAGAAGCCTGCTGCGCCAAATGATCGCGATGCCCTTTGCTATTTTGCTTGAGGATCAAAAACAGCACTGCCAAGAAAAGAAACAAGATCAGGGTTGCCCCAATCACGACCTTGACAAGAAGACGCTTTTTCTCCCGCTCGGGAGTTACCTGATCCGGTTGTTCAGAGCGCCTTCTGCGCCGCTTCACCTTGCGCGCGACACTGCCATCGGAGCGGGTTACGACTTCACCTTGCGCCTCTTTTTCACGCTCCTTGTCACGGAGCGCCTTCATCATTTCATCAAGCGAATACTGTCCTTTCTCCGGCCCTGAAGAAGCAGATTCAGGATGACTTTCTGGAAGGCGGGAACGGGGGGGGATATTCGTGCTCATCAGCGATCTCGATAGGGATTTCCTGCAGGATCGGTCAACTCGACATTCACAAAGATGAGCACGGCACGCTTTTCATACGAAATTCCATTACTCTGGAACATGCGCCCAACGAATGGGAGGTCACCTAAAATAGGGACTTTGTCGTGGATTTCTTTCCGAAGCTCTTCGATCATTCCTCCCATCACAATGGTCTGCCCGTCGACCACTCGCACGCTGGTATTTCCTCGCGTTGTCCTAAATAGAGGCTTAAGAATGGCATTTGCGGTGATCTCGCCGAAAACACTTCGACTTGCCACGGTCTGATTAACTAGATCAATTGTTGTGGTATCACTTGAGCCAACAATCGGAGTGCCATAATTGATGAATCCTTCAAAATCAGTGACGACAGGATTCACCGAAACCTCAATAATCCTCCGGTCCGGACCGACCTGGGGAAGAACCTCAAGTTCGACCCCCAAGTTTCGGTAGGTGAAATTCGTAGGAGTTGCTGGAGTCACAATTCCACCACCAGAAACTTGGTTGGGAATCTGAGGAGGCTCAAAGTCCTCTGGATATGGAAATTCGACAACAGATTGAACGACCGCATTCTGGCCCGAGCGAGTCACAACTTCCGGGCGAACCATAACATCGACTCCCTTCTTCTGGGATAGTCCCCTCATCAATATTTCGTGAGCAGAATTATCGATGATCGCGCGAAGACTAAGGATACCGGGTGCTCTTGCGCCCGAACTATCAGCCACCGCAGGCTGTTGAATATTCGCGGTTGAATTACCAGCACCGTCATTAGCCAAAACCCCCGAGGCCGTCGGTGGAGACTTCCTGTTTAACAAAGCATTCAGACCTTCTGTGGTTCCTGAAAGATCTCCACTCCGAATTCCAGAAGTAACCGGGCGACCGGAAATCGTATCCGTAATTGGGGTCCCTGTTCCGGTCGTTCCTCCCGAAAGCGCTCCGTATTCACCCACATTTAACTTCCCCAACACCGTATCAAAACCGAGCTCCTCAAGTTGGTCTTGGCTGATATCGACGATTGTCGTCCGAACTGTCACAAGCAAAGGTTCCCCTTTCTCCAAATCAGCTACAATTGCCTCGATCAGCTGTATATTCGCCGCAGTATTGCGGACGATCAGCAAATTTGTGTTCGAGTTATAGGAAGCGGTCGCCCCTTCGGGGAAACTCACATCAAAAGTCTGAAGTCTCTCTTTTGCAGAAAGCTTCTTTGCAATTAACCCTCCCTCCCCGGGATTATCGGCAAAGGGATCATCATTTTCCTCGATCTCCCCAACAGATCCACTGGTCAAAAAATCAGGGGGAACTCGAAATTCCCGGCGAACCAAGGTGGGATCTGAAAATCCGGCCGCATTGATCACAACGGCAAAATCATCAACACGGAAGGTGGTTCCCGATGCTTCGGTGATCATCTTCAGAACCTGAGCGAGCGGAACATTACGAAGAGACAGGTCGATACGTTCATCACGGATTTTCTGCACAGCCGGCATCGATTCATCCCCCAACTGTATTACGAAAGGAATCCCCTTCTGACGATCGTCTAGTGTAGTTTTGTCAAGCTGGTTTGAAATTGCCCTTAAAAAATCAACAGCCTCATCAAGAGTCGCTCCATTCAAAGCAACCAGGGGAACGTTAATACCGTTCAACTTTTCCTGAATGGTGGCACTGCGGCTAACGCCATCGATAAGCCCTCCACCAATGAACGGGGTTCCGGCCTTGGGAGGAACCTTCTGCTCCCATCCCCCTGTAACATCCTCGAGCATTTTGGCCCGCGCCTGATCCCGTGCTGCTTCCGAATAACCGGTCTTCGCCGAATTTACCCGCTCCATTCCACGGCGCGCCGCCTTGTTGTACTTATCGATCCGTAAAATGTCCTCATAGGTCATGTAGGCGCGGTCAAACTGCGCCAGATCGTAGTAACTCTGAGCTTCGTAAAGAAGACGTCGCACCCGGTCGACATTCGCGGTGTGCTCAGGACTCAAGGATACCTCGTATCGGATCGGGTCATCCATCTTGGCCAGAAAAGATGTCAATTGGGGATTATCTGGATCAACAATCTTAACCTCATCAAGTAAAGCTCTGGCTGTCTTCGAATCCCCCTTGCGCATCAAGTTCTGCGCTTGCACCAAGGATGCTTGCGAAAATCGCTGGACCACGTTCGCACGTAGACCTTCAACCGCTTTGGCCCCGCTTGGGAGCTTAGATAAAGCTTCGGCATACTTTTTGATGGCCGCTGCATAGTCGTTCTCGAGATATGCATTATCACCTTCCTCTAGAAGGGTGTAAGCATCACGAGCATCAGCCGATCGGGCTGCGGTCTCGCTGGAAAGGATGGAATTTTGCGCAAGAGCAGGTGCTCCACAAACCAAAAGTCCGGACAAAAGGCTGCGCTGAAGTTTGAGTCGAAGGTTACTCATATCGTAGGATGGCTCTTTATAGATCCGATTTGCTGCGCCGATAAGCCGAAAATCGCGAAATCTGAACGATTTCCGCCCTTATCACCCCACTTTTACCATTCCCCCGACCACTTGAGCCGAAAAAATCGCTAACCGAGCCAGTGAAAGCTGTATTACATTTTCTTGACGAATCAAGATTGGGGCATCCAGTTCCGACTTTATCTTCAAATCCACAAAGGCAAAGCACCCCGCCAAAAACGGAGGTAGCCCTGTGGCACTTCCACTTTCATCACTTCCACTGCGCTTTGCTTTAAGGCAGATATTCCACTTTAAACGCAACTCTTCTCTACCTTCGCTAAAACACTCGATTACAATCACACTTCAAATCTCAGCATCCGACTTTACCGCATCCAGAATCCCTCGTTCCCAATCTGGCCGGCCGATCTGGAGCTAAACCATCACGCCCATGGGAAGAAGAACATCATCTTCACCAGTCCTCCAAAACTCGCCCAAAACACAACTGACTTCCGCTCTTCTTTGGCGGGCCAGTCAAATAGCGCCGGCAAACAGCCCCCGCCACTCAAGGCCGCCAACTACTGGTGTTGCTTCCATATTCGTTCAAGGCAAGTCCCTACTTTTTCCTTTTATTAACATTAATCTGAAGCAATTTGGGGATTATACCAATTTATACTTCGAATCTTCCCATGAAGCTTTCTCGCTTACTATTGCTGATCGGGACAGCCCTCTTTTTGTGTCATTCTCTTGATGCACAATTGACTTCCGGCCCCTGCTCGCGGCGCAGCAGCATTGTTCTCTCGGAGATTCACTACCACCCCCCGGGAGAAGCCATCGCAAATCGCGAGTTCATCGAGCTCTACAATTCCAGCCCGATCAGTGTCGACCTCTCTGGCTGGAAACTCCGTGGCGATGCTGACTACGATTTCCCCGAAGGGACAAAACTAGAGGGAAATCAATTCCTCATCGTTGCCGCTGATCCATCCCTTTTCGCCAGTGAGCAAGTGGCCGCACTCGGCCCGTGGGCGGGCACTCTCTCGAATGGCGGAGGCCGCGTTCGCCTGCGAAAAGCTTCCGGCGGAATTGTTCTCGAAACAAATTACAAGGACAACACCCGCTGGCCCGCCTCCGCTGATGGCGCAGGTCATTCTCTCATTCTGCAATATCCCTCATACGGGGAATCACGCAGAGAAGCGTGGGCCCCGAGCTACAACCATGGTGGATCGCCGGGAGCCTTCGATCCAATTTCGACCGATGCACTCGATCAAATCATCATTAGTGAAATTCGAGCCAACAGCGAAGAGGACGCTGAAGACTTCGTGGAGTTCCACAACCCAGGGCCAATCCCTGCTGACCTCTCAAACTGCCTCCTCTCCCAAAACCCTTCTTTCAATGGATACAAAATCCCCGAGGGAACAATCATCGCCCCCAGAGGTTACCGATCCTTTGCTGGAAACGTCGCGGGATTTAACTTCGACCGCACCGGTGATTCCATCATTCTCCGCGCTCCCGATGGGCTCCGTATCATTGAGCACCGCCGATTCACTGGCCAAGCCGAAGACCGCCCCTGGGGTGGGCTCACCCGCTGGCGGGAACTTTCGAAGTCAACGCCCCGATTACGCAACGCCACCGAATTTCATGACCCTCTCGTCATCAACGAAATTCACTATCACCCCATCGACGGCACAAACAAAGGGGAGTATATCGAACTCCTCAATCAAGGACCTAGCGCGATCGATTTAACCGGGTGGAAGCTCAAAGATGGCATCAACTTCACTTTCCCCAATGCCACAATTGAAGCCGGGGAATTCCTCATCATCGCCAAGAATCGCGACACACTCCTCAGCCTGCACCCAGGTCTCGATCCCCGCACGGTTTTTGGAAATTTCTCGGGAAGTCTCTCCAACCAGTCGGACCGCATTGAATTGGAAAACACCAACAAGCGCACCGTTGACGAGGTCACCTACTTCGACGGAGGACGTTGGCCCTCTCTAGCCGATGGAGGAGGTAGCTCCCTCCAACTCCGTGATCCCGGATCAGACAACAATGCCCCCTCGAACTGGCATGCCCCGAGCGAATCAGCAGCAGCGAGTAATATCGTCATTGAACACACTGGCACTCTCGATTTCGGCCATCGAGCCACCCCACAGGCAACTCGATTCTTCATCATGCTTCACGGTCCCGGTGAGGCCATCATTGATGACGTCGAAGTCCTCGTGAATGGAAACAACCTGGTCAGCAACGCCAACTTTGATTCAGATCTTAACGGTTGGAACCGCTTTGGAACCCACAACCCAACCTTTGCCGAAGACAACTCCATGCACTTGGTCGCAACCAACGAAGGTGACCTCGCGAACCTCGTCGAAACCAACCTTACGACGCCCATTCCTCCAGGCAGCGTAGTCACGATCAGGGCTACCTGTCGTTGGGTCGCGGGCACACCCGACATTCTTTTTGGCCTCAATGGCGGATACTTGGAAGCCCCCGGGAAGATGCCCGTTCCAATTTCAGTTGGAACACCGGGAGCAGCGAACAAGGGCGTTGGCAATACCGGCCCCACCATCACCGAAGTCACTCACTCACCCCTCCTCCCCCAAGCCGGGGACCCAATCACAATCAGGGCCCGCATCACTGACCCGGATTCCGTCCTCAGCGCCCGCGTCCGCTATCGAATTGATCCCAACTCCTCGCTTTTCCAAATCGTAATGAGCGATGCCGGCGATGGTTTTTACACAGCTACAATCCCAGCCCAGCCTGCCGGCACACTGATCGACTTTCATCTTCTCACAATTGATAATGCAGTCCCAAAAGTCATAACAAACTTCCCAACGGGAGCCCCCCAACGAGGATGCCTGCTCCGGGTCGGTTCACAAAACGAAGACGGTAATTTTAGCACAATGCATCTTTGGGCAACCAATGATACCCTCGTCGAATGGCGGAACCGGCCTCGATCCAGCAACCTTGAACTGGATGTTACTTTCGTCTCCGAAGGCCGGGCTTTTTACAACGTCGGCGCCTACTACGCCGGTAGTCAGAATGGAGTTTCCATTTACGATTCACCCGTCGGAAATCCCACCGGCTACAATATTAAAATTCCGGACGACGAAGTCTTCCTCAATGTCCAAAACCTGACCATTGATCGTGAAACCACCCGGGACCCTACGCGCCAACGCGAGCGCCTTCTCTTTTGGTTCCTTGAAAAGCTCAAGCTCCCCAATCTCCATCGGCGCTACGTTCACTTCTTCTTCAACGGTATCGAGCGAGATCAGCTCATCATGGAATCTGTTCAGAAGCCCAATCGAGAAATCATGGCACAATGGTTCAAGGATGAAGGCCGCCTCACCAAGACCGCGCCCTGGTGGGAGTTCGACGGAAATAGCAACGCCATTCTCAGCGCCGGCACCGAGCGAAATCTTCTCCGCCATCTCTTTTCGGAAGATGGCTCAATCAAGCTCCCCCATCACCGCTGGACGTGGACCCATGGCGCCGGACATGACGACGGCAATGACTTCTCGGGCATCATCGACCTCATCGACGCAGCCCAAGCGCCAGCTGATGAACTCTTCAATCGTATGAATGAGAAGGCCGATATGCGGCAGTGGATGCGCACTTTCGCCATGAACGATCTTGGCTCGTTTTGGGATACCTTTGGGAATCAGGCCAACAAGAATGCCTACCTCTTTGAATCGCTGGAAACCGGGAAATCGAGTATCGTCATCTGGGACATGGATGTAGGTCTTGGCGTCTTCAACGATCCCGTCACCTACCCGCTTTTTCATCCCAATGTTGATCCAAATGTCCAACGCCTTTTCGACCAACCAGACCTTGTTCGCGATTACTGGCAGGCCTTGGACGAATCACTGGATTCCTTCTTCAACGCCTCAGCCGGATCTGACGTCCAATCAATTCTTGAAGAAACTTATGACGTTCTCGTCGCCAACGATGCCGCAGTAACCTCGCCTTTTGTTCCAAGCGGTCGCGCCGGGTTGGCTGTTGATGACTGGATCAACCAGCGCCGCAGCTTCATTCAAAATGAATTGAACGGGAAAGATTCAGGCTTCTTCGTCTCGGCGCCCGCCAGTTCACAAAGTCAATTCGTCAAAATCACCGGAACGCTCCCCCTGGCCACTACGACAATCACCGCAAATGGAATTCCCCTCTCCCCGGATTACTCCACCATCACCAATTTCACCGCCGATTTGGCGCTCCAACCAGGATCAAACGAAATTCTCATAGAAGCTCTGGATCAAGGCCAAACACCTTTGGGATCCAGCATTCTAAATATCACCTTCACCGGCACCAGCCAGTGGGCGGACTTGAAGATCAACGAATGGATGGCAGCCAATCCCGCCACCACTGGAATCCTCGACCCCGTCGATCAAAATGCAGAAGACTGGATTGAGATTCACAACCCCACCACCGCCCCCGTTTCACTCGATGGCTGGCACCTCAGTGATGATCCCACGGAACGTCTGAAGTTCCCGATCCCGGATGGCTTCATCATACCTGCAAATGGCTTCATTCTAATCTGGGCAGACGATGAGCCTCTTCAAAATGCCCCTACTCTCCGGCAGGAAATACACACCAACTTCAAGATCTCTGCGGCCGGTGAATCCATCATCCTGACTGCCCCCGACACCAGTAAAATCGACGAAGTTTCCTTCGCTGATCAAACCTCGGGGATAGCCCGGCTCCGAACCATCGATGGATCGGATCTCTTTACCTACTCATTGTCTCCGACTCCGGGACGGACCAACGGCATCCCCCCGGACCGGGAGGCTGTCGAAGTCACGATAGCATTTCCATTCATCACCTTCCCTTCGAATCCGGGCGAAGTTTACGAAATACAGATTTCATCTGATCTCTCAAACTGGAAAACCATGGAGGCTCCTATCGCTGGAACCGGTAACGCGCTGGGCTTTCCGATTCCAACCGGCAATTTCACTCAATTCTTCCGGATCATCACGCACTGAACATTCCCCGACAAATTATGAAGCAAACAATTCGAGCCAGTGCCTTTGCTGCACTATTGAGCATGAGCGCAGATGCGCAAAGCCGCGTCATCATCGACCCTATCGACCCGCTTATCGACTTCACTTCACTTGCTGAATGGAATATCGACGGAGACTCTGAAAGCTGGAACACCAATCAACTCCTCCCGACCATCGCCGGAGGAACCATCAGCGGAACAACTGATGGTGGCGACACCCAGATCATTAACAATCCTTTCGCTACCCCTATTGCCAAGGGCACGCCTGGCATCGTCACTGTCGAATTCCGGCTCACCCGGGCCGCCACCGACAGCTCGCGCATCGACCTTTTTTGGAACGACGCTTCCGGAGGATTTTCGGCGACTCGGCGTCTATCACTACCTGGCGCTGAAATCCCCGCCGATGGTAGCCCTCATGTTTACCAATTCATTTTGGAAAACGTAAACACCGAGTTGCGTGGACTACGCCTCGACGGCTCAGCTCAAAATGGGACCCTTCTCGAGTTTGACTACGTCCGCCTTGGCATCGAAAACCTGGGACCAACTGTCGACCCTGACCAAACCATTAATCTCTTCACCTCACTGGGCGAATTTAATACCGATGGAGATCAGGAAGGATGGAACGGCGTTAACATTGTTCCCACTTCTGTCGCGGGAGGAAATCTCATCGGCCTAACCAGCGGCGGAGACCCTCAGTTTGCAAACACCAAGCTCAGCATCGACACGACGGCCCCCGACTCCGACATCGTAGAACTTCGCCTTCGCCGCGAAGTCGGAGACAGCTCCCGAATCGATCTCTTCTGGGGAGATGAAAACGGAGGATTTGCCGCGACCCGACGAACCTCACTCCCAGACACGGTGTTCCCGGATGATGGACAATTCCACATCATTCAATACCCCATCGGCTCGCTCATCACAGGGACTTTAACTGCCCTGAGAATCGACCCCTCGAAAGACCAAGCCAACTCTATCGGAGTGGATATCGACTACATCCGCATCGGATCTATCGTCCCTGATGACGATAATGACGGACTCGCCAATGACGTCGAAACCAACACCGGAGTCTTTATTGATGCCGGCAATACCGGAACCGATCCAAATAACGATGACTCCGACAACGACTCCTACATCGATGGCGATGAAGTTGTCGCGGGAACTGATCCCAACGACATCAATGACTTTCCCGCTCCGACGATCACTGGATACTCAGAAGCCATTGCCACCTACGTGACCAACAATCCCATTGAAGATAATTTCGCCACCGTCGCATTTGGAACTCCCGTGAGCTTCACCGTGACCCCAGCCCTTCCCGCGGGTCTCGCTCTCGACCCCGAAACAGGGACCATTTCTGGGACGCCCATCATTGCGAGTGCAGAGACAATACACACCATCACTGCAAATTTCGGAGGCGGCGTGAGCGGTGACTTCGAACTAACTCTCACCACTATAAACCCCGGGGTCATTCGCTATGGGACTAATCGCCCTATCTATCGAATCGGAGCCGAGATTGATCTCAACGAGCCTATTTTGGCAGGCGGAGCTCCCACCGCTTACACGATCACTCCCGCACTCCCCACAGGACTTCTCTTTGATACGATCTCCGGCGCAATTTCCGGGACACCTTCCCAAGTCACTCCTGCGACCGACTACCTCGTCACCGCCAATTATGCCAATACGCCCGACGCCGAATTCACGATCACCATCCGAACCCGCGCCATTCCTATCTACCTTGGCCGGGACAATGATTTCCTCACCAACTTCACCAGCCTAGGCGAATGGGAAACCGATGGAGACTCCAATGGCTGGGCTTTCGCTCGGCTCAACGCAAACATCGCCAACGGTATTCTCACCGCCAACACCACCGGAGGCGACCCCATCATGACCCGCGCCGGACTCATCGACACCACGTCAGGACTAACAATCGAAATCCGACTTCGCCAAAGCGACAACGAGCCTGTTCAATTCTTCTGGGCCGATGACACCGGTGGCCCGGCTCCGAGCCGACTAACCAGTATCCCCGGAGATCAAATCCAAAATGATGGCAGTTTTCACACGTATCAGGTCACATTCGAAGACGTTCTGGTCGGTGATTTTGACCTCCTCCGTGTGGACCCGGGAAACATTGGCAACCGCATCGTCGAGATTGACTATATTCGGATTGGAACCCCAGCCCCGCCCATCGTCCCGGAAGTCAGCGCCTTCAACTTTGACCCAACTTTCGGCGATGTTGAAATCACCTGGAACTCCACTCAAGGAGCAACTTACCGAGTAGAATCGGCCACTGATTTGAATCAATTAATCTGGACACCTGTTACCCGACAAACCGGAGATCCAGGCACTACGACGTTTTTGGGAGCCGTTCTAAATGCGGATCGCTTCTTCCGCGTAGTACTTGAGAACTAGCCTCTTTCAATCAATCGCTCGGGCCTCACCCTTCTTGTGCAGAGCAATGCGTAAGAGAGGGCGAGGCTTTCTCGTATCAAAAGGGGCCGAATGAATTTTTCGGACATCTTTTATTTGACGAAATTACTCTTATCCTCCGTTCGAATCCGATGTTTAGATATTTTCTGCCTCTTCTTTTAATTGTTACCGCCGCAGGCGAACCCATAGGTTTCAACAGCCATATCAGGCCTCTGCTTTCAGATCATTGTTTCGCCTGCCACGGTTTCGATCCTAGCTCAAGAGAGGCAGACCTGCGTCTCGACACTCCTGAAGGAGCCTTCGCCGACCGCAAATCAGGAGCTGGCATTATTCCAGGCGAGCCTGACAAATCACTCATCTGGAAGCGAATTATCTCTAATGACCCCGATGACGTCATGCCTCCGGCGGACCATCTCCTAAAACTGGATACCGAAGAGAAAAAACTCATTCACCGTTGGATCAAGGAAGGGGCGAAGTACGAAGAACACTGGACCTTCCTCCCCGTGAAAAAACCACCCGTTCCGAACATCGCCCCACACCCTGTCGATTCATTGGTCAGGCAAAAACTACAGGCACTTAAAATGGGCCTTTCCCCACGCGCATCCAAAGAAACCCTCATTCGGCGACTATCATTTGATCTCCGCGGCCTGCCTCCCACCCCCGAAGAAGTATTGGCTTTTCTTAAAGATAAATCCCCAAAGGCTTGGGAACGTCTTGTCGACCAGTTCCTAGCCGACCAGGCATTCGGGGAGCGCTTCGCCTGGCCGTGGCTGGATGCGGCCCGATATGCAGACTCGAACGGTTTTCAAGGCGATCGCGAGCGCACAATGTGGCCCTGGCGCGACTGGGTTATCAATGCCATCAATCGTAATCTCCCCTATGATGATTTTACCATCTGGCAAATTGCCGGCGACCTGCTCCCCGAGGCAACCTTCGAGCAGAAGCTTGCAACCGGCTTTCTCAGAAATCACGCCATCAATGGCGAAGGAGGATCAATTCCCGAAGAGAACCGCGTCAACTACGTCTTTGATATGGCAGAAACTGTTGGGACTGTCTGGATGGGGCTAACCTTTAATTGCTGTCGATGCCATGATCACAAATACGATCCACTCAGCCAAAAAGACTATTATTCATTCACCGCATTCTTCAACCAAACCCCGGTGGGTGGCGGAGGTGGAGACCCACAGACCAAACCCGTTCTCGAGGTTCCTACTCCGCAACAAGTCGACGAAGAAAAAAAGCTTAACCGTAAATTAGCAGAGATCTCAGTACGGCAAAGGGCCCTCAGCGGAAAGTTGGCTTCTCAACAAGGGGCCTGGGAAGAAAAACAACGTCAACAAACCTCGCAATGGCACGGCCTCAAAGCAACCTCGATCACGGCCAACGACAAAGGAATAAAATTTAAAGAACTCCCCGACCAATCGCTCTTAACTTCGGGAAGCAATCCCAACAAAGCGACTTTTCAACTTACGGCACCTCTCCCCAAGGGGCCACTCACCGCAATTCGATTGGACGCCCTTCGCCATGCTTCAATGACGAACGGCGGAATCGCCCGCTCCGATAGCGGAAACTTTGTTATGACCGGCTTCGAAGCCTACCTCGTTCGCAAAGACGAAAAACAGCAACGCCTCCCCCTTGAACGCCCTATCGCAACCTTCGAGCAAGGCCCCTACAAGATCGCGGCCGCTTTGGAGGAAGGAAACAGCCAGGGCTGGGCCATTTTAAATGGGACCTTGGTTGATCGAGATCACGCGGCGATCTTCCATCTTGGTAAACCGCTGACTTCCGAGGAAGGCGATCAAATCAAGATCGTCCTTCGGCACGATTCCCATCACGCGAAGCACTACCTCGGTCGCTTTAAGATTTCCGTGACAGACAACAATACGCCTTCACTTAAGGAAGGAGACCGGGACATTAATCAACTTCTCGCTATCGCACCCGACCAGAGAAACCCGGATCAAAAAAAACTCCTCAACTCAACCTTCCTCGCCAGCCGCCCCGAGTATCAAAAACTCTCTTCAGAAGTAGCCGCTCTGGACACTCAAATCAAAGCGGTCCGCAAAGGAGCTCCCCGCGTTATGGTCATGGAGGACCGCAAGGAACTTCGAAAAACCTACGTCCTTGCAGTCGGCTCGTATCAGACGCGTGAAGAGGAGGTCCAAGCTGAGACACCGGGCATCCTCCCTCCCCTCGCGAAAAAAGAGAATCAGAATCGCCTCGATTTGGCCAAGTGGCTGGTTTCCCCCAAACACCCATTAGCTTCAAGAGTAACCGTGAATCGAATCTGGCAGGAAATTTTCGGCATTGGGCTCATTAAATCACCGGAGGATCTTGGAATACAATCCGAGATTCCGATTCACCCGGAACTCCTCGACTGGTTGTCCGCAGACTTCATGCAATCTGATTGGGACTTCAAAAAGCTTCTCAAAACCATTGTGACCAGCGAAGTCTACCAACAATCGTCACAGGTCGACTCCCTTGCTCTTGAACGAGACCCCGAAAACAGACTTCTCGCGCGAGCTCCACGCTATCGCCTCCCTTCTTGGATGATTAGGGATCAAGCCCTTGCCCTCTCCGGACGACTCGTTCGAAAACTGGGAGGAACTCCGGTCAAACCATGGCAACCACAGGGGCTATGGAACGAGGTCACTTTTGGCAAAAAGCAGTATACTCCAGACACCGGCAACAATCTGAGAAGGCGGACTCTATACACTTTTTGGCGCCGCATCTCGGCACCGCCCATGATTTTTGACAACGCCAAACGAGAAGTCTGCGAAGTTGGAACATACCTTACCAACTCTCCTCTCCACGCTTTGGCGACTCTAAACGATCCTCTCTATATCGAAGCCGCACGCGGCATCGCCTATCGAGTTTACTCCATGGACAAGGATTCGCCCCTCAAAGCAGCCTTCAAACTCATTACCACCCGTGAGCCAAAAGCGGAGGAAATGACGATCACCAAGCGAATGTACGAAAACTCCCGTAGTCACTACGAAAAAAATCCCACCGAGATAACCTCCCTTCTTTCCATCGGAG
>JBDNAG010000249.1:0-4160 GCA_039768565.1 Akkermansiaceae bacterium
CTGGATCAACTTCTTCCCGTCCGATCTTTCCAATGACACGATTCCCAAGTTGATACGTCTTTCCTGATCCTGCCGAAGCGAGGATCAAAAGGTTCTTGGCCAGAATATCCTTCACGCGGCACCTCCTTTCCAATCAAAAGCATCCTTCAAGTCCCGCCTGTAAATCAGATCCTCAAACTCCTCATATTGCACCTTCTCAGCCGGTGGCCAAAAGACTTCGCCTTGCACTTGTTCCACAATCCACTCCGCACAGCGCCTTGCCGAAGCCTTATCTTCGTCCGTAAATTCCAGCCACGGAGTAATCTTCACATTCGCCTCATCCTGGCCGAGCGCGAAATATCCGATCTCGTCCACCTCACCGAGAGCATCGGCATAAAAAGGAACCTGCAAATTCGTCCACACCGCTCCGCCCGGAGCCATCACCTCCTCGGCCTGAAGATGCTCGGGTAGATCAGCTCGAAAAGTCTTCTGGTGTTCCTTGATGACATCCTTCGCCTCCTTGCTCGACTTATAATCCAGCACCCGCGTTCGCCCGTCATCGTGTCGCTCAATACGGTCAATCTGCCCTGTCACCGTGACTCCCGCGATCTCCAGCGTGAAGTCTTCCTCGACCTTTTCAATCCGCCAGCCATCCGCACGAATCTCCGCCTGTCGTTTCGCAAACCATCCCAATCGCAGCCTCATCGACTCCACTTGCAAGGAAACCGCGAGCGGCTGGACCTCACCAAAATGTTGCTCCACCAGATCATTCAAGGCCTTAAGAAGCCATCGCTTGATTTCTTCGGGATCAGCCGAATCACGTGCCTTCGAATCCCGGCCCCATTGCTCCAAAACATCGTGAAGGATATTTCCAAAGTCGCGATGATTCCACTCCGCCCGTTCCGGTTCCGGCTCACTCATTCCCAAAACCCGCTGCAGGTAGTAACGAAACGGACAGGCCAAATACTTCGAAAACGCCGTCACCGACATCTTCTTCCGAGGCTCCTCGATTCGAGGCTTCCACTTCCAATGATCTTCCACCTCCCAAGCCGTTCCCGAATCCGCAGGTTCAACATCGGCAAAAAGTTCCTTCACTTGCCGGGCCAGCTCCTCGCCTTTCGCAGTCAAAAGCAAACGCGAAGGCATCAAGACATCCCCTCCAGCTGAAGACTTGCCCACGATCAAATCAACTCGACCGGATTCCCGTCTCATCTCCAAAAGCGAATGTAATAAATAAGCATCGCGTGCCGCCCGACTTGCTTCACAAGGAAGCCCCAGCGCCTCGCGGGCACTTTCAGGAAGCCAAGGGTCCGTAGTCGGCCGACTGGGCACGCGCCCTTCATTCATCCCGCAAATCACAAGATGCTCCGCCGGGTCGTGAAGGAGTTCCAACCACCCCTGCACATCCAACACCCGACCATCCGGAGCTTCTTCTGGAACCGGCCCGAGATCGTGTAACAGAAGCTCAATCCAAAAGCCCGGCGAACGCTTTACCAACTTCGCAGCCTCGCTTGTTGACTCCAGCCAATCCTCCAGGCCTGCTTCACCGTCACGATCGAGCCTATTTAGCATTGATCGCATTCCGGCGTGAAACTCCTGTTTTAAAAAACGCTTTCGCAATTGATCAAATCCCGACATCACCTCCTCCGCGACCTCAGCTGATTTAAGTTGAAACTCCAATCGTTTTTGTTCGCTCTCTCGCGTGGCATTCTTAAGCCCCGCAGCCAGTAACTGCCGGGCCCGGACGACATCGTCCAAATCCCGCACAAGATGTGAGTCCAGCAACGAGGAAAGCGCGTCGACTTGCAAAGATCGAATTCCTTCCACCAAAAATTTCCCCTGATCAAATGCCAGCATATCGATGACCTCCTTAACGCCAGAATTTTGTAAATAACGCCGCCAGCAACTCAACCAACCTCCCAATGAGGAAGGCAGAGACCCTCCAGGATCATGAATAGTCCAACCTGCTCTCCCAAAAGATCGAACCAACTCGACAGCCACCTCTTCATCGGCCGTGCCCAAGCCCAACTCTTCACTCGTCGAATCACCTTCGACTATCTTGGCAACAGTCAGGTCCGCTTGCTGACTTGGATTACCTGTCAAAGTTACGGAGCCATTGGTCGGCCATGAAATCTCTCTTTCATTCCATTCCAAGCCCGGTCGCCCCCATTCGTCGACCCTTGGATCAGGAACCAGCGCCGTTACCGGGATCGCTTTACCATCGAGGAATTTCGCAACGATCGGAGGAAGATCCATGACGCCCGCTATCACAATCTCCCGGACGCCTTCTGGAAACTCCAGCGCCCCTTTTACCAACATCGAAGATTTACTCTCATACCCCCAGACTTTCAAATTCCTCTCCACCACTGTCTCCAATCTGGCCAACTGTTCCCACCGTTCACTTTCGAGCGCGGCAACCTGACCGGCCGCGGCTCCAAGCATGAGCCCGTTTTCCTGAAGACTCTTGCGCAAGTCCGTGAACGCCCTTGCCAAGCCCATTGCCCATCCAGCGCGCTCACCAGCCGGAGACTCAGGAAAAATGGCAGAATAGTTTCCCCAATCCTGAACTCCCTCCAAAGCTTCCGCCCAAGCGAGGACTTCAACCGCATCCGCCGCAGCATCCTCAACCTGAAGCAATGCGCCTGTTGTTATCACTTTCGGCGCAAGAAGAGCTCCACGTTCCGCCAGCCCCTGCCGCAATCGCCGTCCACTTTGAGCAGTCGATACCAAAACCAGAATCCCCGGCAATTCCCCTTTTTTTTCTAGAAGCCAATCGATGACAGCCGTCCCATAAGGCTTCGAAAAAGGAAAGGAAACGATCTCTGCGGGCATGGTGGAAGCATCCTCAATCAAGCCGTCCGGTCCAACCTCAAACCGGCCAATTCGACGGAAATCTCCTCGCCTTTCTCGCCTCAGTTCTCCAACTTGCATCCAGAAGTCATGTCAAACGTCCAATGGTTTTATTCCGACGCCCAAAAGCAACAGCAAGGGCCTCTCAACTATGGGCAGGTCCAACAAATGGCGGCCAATGGTCAAATTGAGCCCAATACCCTGATTTGGAATGAGAACCTAGCCAGTTGGACCGCTGCCAGCGCGGTTCCCGGCATTTTTAATTCCGGAACCCAGACGGCATCCAGTCCTTACTCAGCTCCGGCAATCGCTCAACCCGCCCCTCTTGGCGGACAATATCCAATCCCCAAGGTCAAGAAGACCTCGTTCGCTCTCTGGATTGGCGCCTATCTTGCATCCCTGATCGTCATGGTAATTGGAGTCGCTGTCCTCGCCGCGGCAGCACCTGCTACACCCGAATATTTGGAGGAAAGCAAGAAGATGAGCGTAGCCGAAACTGAAGAAGAAATTCTCGAAGCTCGGGAGGCTATCGACAAGAAATACGAAATTAACAAAAACACAGATTCTCGAGGATCTGCAGCTGGTTTGGGAGCAGGCATTGGAGGCCTCGTTCTTGGTTGGATCATTTCTGTTTTTGCAGCCATTTACGCATACATCATTCTCTATCGGGCCTGGTGTATTCTGCAACCAGGAGGTGCTCGCACCACCCCGGGGCAAGCCGTAGGCTTCTGCTTCATTCCATTCTTTAATATTTACTGGATCTTCAATGTCTACGCAGGATGGGCCACGGATTGGACCCGAATCAGAAGCTCCTACTCAAATCTTCAAGGCGCGCCGCAAGCTTCCAGCGGGATGTTTATCGCAGCCTTCGTCTGTATGATCACCGTGATTCTCATGCCCGTCGGAATTATCCTTTTCATGATCTGCAAAAAGAAAATGTGCGACACCATCAACTATTGCGCGACCAATCAAGCCGGAACGCTGCCCGCTTCCCTTTAAATTCACAGTCTCAAACGACCTCATATCATGCCTACCCAAATCGGACTCATCTCACTTGGCTGTGCCAAGAACCTCATCGATTCAGAGATCATGCTCGGACACCTTCAAGATGAAGGCATGACCCTGGTCCCCGATCCAGAACTGGCCGATGCCCTGATCATCAACACCTGCTCCTTTATCGATGTCGCTAAAGACGAATCCGTCGGAACGATCATCGAGGCCGTCAACGCCCGACAAGAAGACCCCGCCCGCGAGAAGCAAAAAATTATTGTCGCAGGCTGTCTTTCCCAACGATTCCAGAAAGACCTCCCCGGCCTCCTTCCTGAAGTCGA
>JBDNAG010000250.1:0-6201 GCA_039768565.1 Akkermansiaceae bacterium
CGTGTCTTGATCACGTCGTAGTCCGCTTTTTCTCCGCCGAAATAAGAGGCTGAATAGTTTGCATCCATGCGCTCTTGCGATTGGAATAAGCCAAAATATTGCCCGTTAATATAGAGGTGGTAGTAGCGGCTACGCGTGTGTGGTTGGCCCATGTCGCGTTGGGTCTCGCGAGCGAAGACATCACGGTTGAAGGTGGCGTCCGAGCTATTGGAAAAATGCCACGAGCGTCCCTGTGTCGCTCGCAAGTCGAGGGCGTCAAATGTGCTGGTTCCACTCTCGCCAAAGAGCGGGTGGTCGAGTTTTCCGGTGCCATATCTTGAACGAAAGTAGAGATGGAATGAATGCTTCGGATTGCTCCCTTGACGACTGAAGCCTCCGCGCAAGCGCACGCCCGCATCGATCTGAAACCCGGGTTCCGCGTCCGGGTTAATGAGCTCAACCGAGACCGGACGCTCCCAACCGCTGCCCCGGTTTTCGGCGTTGACCCAGAAGCCAGTTAGCGGGTCGGTGAAGTTCGCGATATCGGTGACAAAGGAAATCGACGGGATGTCTTTCATCGCTTCTTCAAACTTGGTTTCGCTGATCGAGTTGGTGATGTCAGGGTCCATGCCATGGTTGAAGACCTGGCCGTTGATGCTCCCATTAGGCCAACCGGTGGCGAGGGCGTGCGCCTGGTCCTGAGTGCGGATGTCCTTGAGAAAGAGATAAGTTTGTGTATCGACATTGGCCGGAGCCAGGCCAGGCGTGAAGGCCGTTGCTCGTAAAACGGTTGTTTCGTCGATGGAGATCTGTGCCGGTGAGCTCAAGGTGGTTCCGTTTGTGGCGGACGGGGGCGAGCCGTCGGTGGTGTAGGCGATGGTGGCCCCGGGTGTGGTGCAGGTGACATCGACACTGAACGGGGAATCGAAGAATCCGCGTGTCACTGAAAATTTTGTATCATTGACAAAATTCGAATAGCCGACCGAGTCGTTTGGGGCGCCGGGAGTGGGTTCTAACAGGAAGCCAACCTGCGTGTAGTCGCCATGAACACCGTAGCCAATGTCTTCCTTCTGCGCTGGGTAGCCGACAAATTCGGAGGCGATACTATCGTCAGCCCGGTTGAGTCCCAGGTAGCCGCCGGCTGATGTATCGAGTCGGAAATTGGCATGTCCGGGCAGAGCCTTTGCCGAGGCGAAAATGACTTTGAATTCGAAGGGTGCTAAAATCGTTCCAGCGGGTAGGGGCCACTTGTTCAAGATTCTTGGATCGTCGGTGAGGTGCCAGTCAGTGAGATCGATTGGATTTGAAGTCGGGTTGAAAAGTTCAATCCAATCGGACGACTCGCCTTCCTCGTCGAGTAGAGTGTCGTCGTTGTCGGCCATGAATTCACTGATGATGACATCGTCTGGCGCTGGCACGGTCACAATGCGGTTTAGTTCGGCACTATGATCTCCCGCGAACTCGGTGAAAGACACGGAGTGTTGGCCGATGTCCGCCTCCGTGGGTGTGCCCTGGAATCCCCCCGATGGGAGTTCGGCCGACCAATCGGGAATCTGGTTGGCCTGCACGCCGTTGGGCACATAACTGTATGATTCTCCAACCGGCGCGAATAGATCCGGTTCGCTCGTGAATTCTGCCACTTCGAGTGGTCGCAACTCGTAGTCGTCAAAGTGATTTTCAAATGTTCCGCCGCCGTTGGTTCGTCCGCGTAGCCCGAAGTAGGAGCCACCCAACGCAGCAGGGTCGGTGCCGGAGACAGTGCTGGTTTTCCCGTTTCGTCGCACGGTCAGGCGAAGGAGGAGGTTGTTGTCGGACCGGGTTCCGGCGAGTTCCAGTTCGAATGGCTCGAGATCGGAAAGGTCGATATCAACTGCCTGCTCGGCGACAATGTTCGTGTTGCCCCCGCTGATGCGGATGATGCGGAAGGTGCTGGAGCCTGGTTTGACGTCTGCTAGATAATATGAGCCAAAGGTGCGGCTACTTCCACAGGCTCCGAAGCCAATTGAATGGCCGCTTCCAGAAAGTGTCACCGGATCAATGGTGGCTTTGAGAAAGAAATTCTTTCCGGCGAGGGAACGCGCCTGCATCGTCGCCGAAACGGTGCGGTTCGAGACGCTCACCCAACTTTGATATTTTCCAGTCTGCCAGTTGTGGCTCCAATTGTAGCCGCTACCAGTAGGCGCATAAAAGTCGCCGAAGCTGGTGGAAAAATCAGTTGAGTAGGGCACTTCGACCGGATTTGCGACTGATCTGGTTAACAGGCATCCACAGAGAAGGCAGTGCGTGATCGTGAAAGTCAGGCGTCGAGGCATTCCTTATTGTTGTCTCCATGTCGGTAATTGCCACACCGTAATGAGATTGTTAGTGTGAGGGTGCACGATGAAACTTCCAATCACTCTCAACCTTCTCTTGCTTTCCCTTGTGCCGGCGACTGCCGGAACCGTGATCGCCGACTTTAATGATCTAAATTTGGGGGCAATTGGTCAAATCGCAGGTCAGCCAGCCGATACCGGAATCGGATTTTCGGAGAGCTACTGGCCTTTCGAAAATGATCTCATTCAAGCGATCGCTGGTGATTTGTTGGCACCAGTAGGGAGCAACTATATTTCTGGTCAAACTGGAACGGGTATCGCCCTTGGCCATAGTTTCGGTGGCAGGGCAAGGCGTTTGCAGACTCGTGCGATTGTTCCGATCATCAATAATACCATCTGGGTTTCGGCTCTCTTTAGTCTGAGTGGAAGCGACGCGGAAGGGACCATCAATTTTAATGGTGGCCCCATAGAGGCAGGTGGATCAGCTGACCTAAGTCCTTCGATTAGTTTTGGAGATAACGGCACGCCCGGTGCTGTTGGCTTTCTTCTGCCGAATGAGGATGCTCTCGCGAATGTTGTCGATTTTTCGCAGCGGATTGACAACGCGGTGGCCACTGATGGCATGGCGCATTTGCTCGTGGTGAAAATCGAACGTGCCGACGGAGACGATACTCTTTCGCTTTGGCTGGATCCGCTCGATGTAACAAGCGAGGCCAGTCTTGGGGCAGCGGCGTTGGTGCATACCGGATCCTATTTTTCCAACGATCCCATTACGGCTCTGGGATACGAAGCAGTGCGCGAGGATGACCCGGCAGGGGACCCGAGTGGTGGGCTTGCGCTCTTGGACAATCTTAAAGTGAGTGATGCGGTGAACGCCTTCGACGTCGTCACGAAATCGGTTGATCCGGTGCTTCCCGGTGCAGAGTTGACAGTAGTCGCTCTCCCGTCCTTTCCTGTGCTTGTCGACACGCCAACAAGTGCCTCGTCAATTCTCACTTTGGAGAATACAGGAAATGCAATCGCGATCAAAGTTTCGGGGTTGGCGATCGATGGCCCGGACGCGGATGCGTTTTCAACTGCGCAAGGTTTTCCGCTCACCATTGCTGCTGGAACGAGTGCTGATATTGCGATTGATTTCGACTCGGGTGGCGTTTCGGGAATCTACCTTGCAAACCTGATGGTTGAAAGTGACGCACCGGACACTGTCCAGGCGGTCTCGCTGAGCGCCAAGTTCAGCCAGAAAGGAGATGACCTGTTGCTGAACGGTAACTTTGAAGCAGACACTAGTTCTTTGCCTGGTTGGTTGGTCAATCTCAACGGTGCCGGTGCTTCGGCTGTTGCGGGAGTCGCTCCGGATTCCAGTGTGGCGGTAAACATTGCGGCCGGTGGTGCGGTCTTTCAAAATGTGGATGGTGCCAGCGATTGGTATACCGATTTCTTTTTCGTAGCGCCCGAGACAGATACCCGGGCGTTTAACTTTCGAATCTTTGCGACTTCTGGAAATATCAATATTCGCTTTGAAGGAACGTCTGACGGTGCGGCTCAAGTCTGGAACGCCTTTGATAACAACCCGGCCGGTGCGAATGACCTATGGGGAGCAGGACTCGCCCTGCCTGCAGTAGAACCCGGGGAGGTCTACTTAATGCGGGTTGTGGGGCACGAATGGGGTGGGGCAACCCCGACTTATGATCTCCTTCTCTCTGAGCCGGGAGGGACCGCGTTGATACATTCTGTAGAGGGGCTTACTCGATTTCAGAATGCCACGGTTTCGGCGCCACCCACCCAGTTCCGTTTTAGTGCCGAGTTTGGATCTAACGGCAATATCATTGTAGATGACGCGCGCTTCATCAATGGTGAAGCTCCTTCCGCCGCCCCTGAGTTGCGTATTCTAAACTTTGATTATGATCCGGGAGCTGATACCATCCGCGTCACTTGGATTTCGCAGAGTGGCCTGAGTTATGCTCTCCAATATTCGGACGACCTTCAACAAAACTGGCTCGACGTTGACGATGTTGTTGCGACCGGGCCGGAGACAACCATGATTCAAAGCGGTGTCGACGGGGCGAAACGCTTTTATCGAGTGGTACAGTTTGAGTGAGTCTGCTGTGATGGTTGGACTGCGCTTGAGTATTATTTCTGCAATGGGATCACTGATAGTGCCTTGTCGAGAGGAGTAGTGTGACGATCGCCAAAAATTGCGAAAGTCGCAGGAGCTAGGATCACGGAGAGGTTCGATCGGGTAGAGGCTGAATGAGCCGTTTTGTATGAAGACATTCCCAGAGTTCTGTAGATGGGGGCGACCACTTCTGGTGTAGCGGCCATCGGAAATTTGGTCTATTTTCCGGGGATTTTCCCGGTGAGTTTGACATACTCATGACTAAGTTCCCCCTCTTTTTTTGCTGTCCATTTTCGGAAGCCCAGTGAGCGCTTGTCGAAGTTCTTGCTGGTGGTTTCTCCATTGACCATTTGGATGCCCTGGTAGTCGTTCACGACCAACTTGTGGGTGTGGCCGGCGAGCATCGCGACCACTCCGTTTGATTTGAAAAGGTCGAGCAATTCCTTTCGCTTCGTGGGTTCGATGTTGTAATAGTTTTCCTTCTCATCCGGGGCTGTCACGAAGAGCGGGTAGTGGGTCACTACTACGACCGGGCTGCCTTTTTCTTTGGCTGATTTTAAAGCGGCCTTGAACCAGGCGTCGTGCTTTTCAGACTCGTCCTCGAGGGGTGCTTTCCAAAGTTGAGTGTTGGCGATAACAAAAGTGTATCCTTTGTGTTGGAGGGTGAAGTAATCCTTCCCGATTTGCTTGCGGTAGTTTTCGAGTGAATCTGTGGTGGGTTTGTTTCCGACGTCGTGGTTGCCGGCGGCACAGTGGCAGGGAATTGTGAAACCACTCTTGATGCGGTTAAAGTCGGCAAAGGATTTTTCGTTGGCCTTACCCACCAGATCTCCGCAGATGAGGACGAAGTCGGGAGCCATGGCATTGATCTGGTCGACCGCGAGTTCGAAGGTTTTCACGTCGTGCTCGTAACCGCCCATGCCCAACTGGGTGTCGCACATCTGGATGAAGGTAAATTCTTCCGATGGTTCGGAGTTTACTGTTTTCACTTCATCAGCCATCCCCTGGTGATTGGTCAGGAGAAGGCAGCCTACAAGAGCGGTGGCGGCGAGCAGGGGGAGAGCGCGGGAGAACTTCATGAGGTTCCTTGGGTAAACATCGGGCTTCGGTCCGTCGAGGAGCGATTGTGTTGGGATAAATCTGGAAGTGAGCCTGTAAAGTCGCATGCTGGGGCATGAATGTGTTGTTGGCTGTGGTGAGGGCCTCTTTTCTTACCATATTTTTCACGGTTAGTGTGGGAGCAGGTGAAAGGAAGCACCTTTTCATTCTCTCCGGTCAGTCGAACATGGTAGGGATGGATGAGGCTCTGACTTTCACTCCGGGTGTGACCGAAGCGTTTGGGAAAGATGGGGTCATCGTGGTGAAAAATGCCAGTAGCGGACAATCGATTCGCAGTTGGGCCAAAACCAATCATGAGGATCCACCTCCCACGCGAGGCCGTGTCCCGAAGGTGAGGGGAGAGCTTTATGATCCCCTGATCAAAAAGGTGAAGGCCGCGATTGATGAGAAGTCTTTGAAAACTGTGACCTTGGTTTGGATGCAGGGTGAGTCGGATCTCAACAACACCGCTTATGGTGCTTATCTCAAAGAGTTACTGCAGCAGCTGCAGAGTGATCTGGCGTTTAAGGAGATCAATATCGTCATTGGAAGGATTAGTGACAGTGGCCTCGATAATCCAAAACGGCTTGAGGGGCGTCTGAACATTCGGAAGGTTCAAAAAGCATTCGCAGAAAGTCATCCCCGGGGAGCGTGGGTGGATACCGATGATCTGAACGATCGAAAAGTGGATGGAAA
>JBDNAG010000251.1:0-37913 GCA_039768565.1 Akkermansiaceae bacterium
CCTTTCTCAGTCCGGGGTGGATCAACCGGCTGGCACGGTCGTGGTTAATGGCGGTCGGGGCGATACAGGGGGAATTCCTGAGGGAGTGACCCCGGCGGGGGGCTCTAAAGATCTTCCCGGAGAGGTTAAGATTTCGTCGTCTGATGGTGTGGCAGTTCCCATTGGGATTTCAAAAGCAGACCCTTCTTTTGTGGAGAGATCTCTCCTCGCAGATGGAAAATTGCCGGCACGTCATCAGTTTAAGGTAGCTGATTGGGTGAACCTTGGGGTGGTTGATTTTGATCCACTTCTGGAAATGGCGGAGCTTGAAGGCTATTTCGAGAGCGGTCCTTGTCCATGGGATTCTACGAAGTCACTTTGGATGATCAATCTTCGCTCGTTGGATGGGCGTGAAGTTTCCCCGACGACTAAATTGGTTTTCGATCCGGAGTTGGTGACGAGTGCCCGCTTGGTTGGAGGTGGTGGAGCTCCGGAAACTGAGGCCCCTAACAAAGGGAGATTTAGCAGCTCACAGATCTTTCTATACGAATTAGAAGTTAAAAAGGACGAGGGCCAACTGGGCTCATTTTCAATTTCAGCCGATGTCGGTGAAGCTGGCTATGTTCCGATCTATGGCTCGGAGCGAATCGAAGAAGATTCCTCTGCAGGCTTTAGAGCAGCGGTTGTCCTTGGCGGATTCGCCCGCTGGGCGGCATCTGAATCCCGGACTACGGAAATCTTGATTCGCCTTGCGCACGAAGCAAGAGAGCTTCTTGCTCTTGAGGAAGTGACTGATGAGTCCTGCCGTTATGCCTTGGATATGATCCTCCAATCAGAGGAAACGCTGCGCCGCTAGGACATTGACAGCCTACATCATCCCAAGCTTCATTTTGCCCTCTTCAGAAATCATGTCCTGATTCCAAGGTGGGTCCCAAACGAGCTCGACGCGAGCCTCATTGATTTCGCTGAGCGACATGATCCGCGCTTGGGCGTCGGCTGCGATGACCGGTCCCATGCCGCAACCGGGCGCCGTGAGAGTCATCTTCACATCGACATCAGTGCCTTCGTCGACTTCGGAAAGAGTGCAGTCATAAACCAAACCAAGATTTACGATGTCGACCGGGATTTCGGGGTCGAAGACCTGCTTCATTTGGTGCCAAACCTGTTCCTCGAGACTGGCATCGGCAAGGCGGTCTGCTTCAGCCTGCTTTTCCTGTTTCTCGTCGGGATCAACACCGAGAGCATCGGCATCGCTAGAAGAAATTCGGGCCAAACCTGCTGATGTTGCTACCGTGTAAGTCCCTCCCAATGTTTGAGTGATTACAACCGGAGTTCCGGTCGGGAGGGTGATGGTGTCTCCGGACGGGATTTGAATCGCGTCGACTTCGCGGGTAAGGCTGACTTCTTCGTGCATGACTTTGTTGAGGGGAGAATCGTTGAACACGCCGCGGGCGCAATGGTTTATTTTACCTTTTGCGGTTTGATCTTCTTAGCGGCATTTGTCGTGGAAGCAGACTTGCCGACTTTTTCGACCGGATGGGTGTATAGATATCGCCAAACCGGCTCATGCATAAGCTTACCGTCCTTACTTTTAAAGGATCGGCTACCCGGTGTTACCGAACTATGGGCGCGATTGGCGTCATTTTTGACATCGAAGGCGGTTACAAGACGACGGGTATTACCATAAGGCGCTTTGGTTTCATCAACATCGACAATGGGGCCGAATTTGTGAAGACCGAGCATTTCCCAAGAGCGTTGATAGTGGAATTGCTCCCAGCCCATGTCCTTGACGTGACTGAATCCGAAGAAGCGGTTGGTGGGAGTTTTGGAAGGCAGTCCCTGCCAGGTCTGGTATTGGTCGCGGGGACCGCAGAGTGCGACAACGCGGGCGACCTTGGTATGCTTGGCTAAACGAGAGGCGGTCGTGGATCCGTGTGAGGCACCGGTCAGGATGACTTTCTCCCAAATGAGATCTTTTTTGTTAGGGGTGAGAAATTGCCCCCATTTTCCTTCGGGGTTCTCCTTTTCGAGATATTTCACGAAGTTGAGAGCGCGCCCCTTGATGCTGTCGCGAAATGCAATGCTGGCCTCATTGCTGTGATCCTCGCCTGTGGCAGCTTCGAGACGCATGTTGCCCCGGCAATGTTTTGATACGGGACGCTGCTGGCAGCATTTTGAAAACCACTGCCGCGCGTAGTGAACTTGAATGGCATGAATACCATACGAGTTCAGACGATCAAGTAACCCCAGATTGGGAGCCATGAGCCAGATTGCAAGCTGGCCCTTAGCCGCAACCGATGTGTCAACGCTGGCATTTTGAATATCCTGAGGCTTCCCTTTGCTGTCCTCGAGGACAAATCCAATCTTGGGATAGGATCTTACCGTCGGGTCGATCTTGCTAGCACGAGCTTGGACTTTGTATTGCTGTCCTTCAGCGAGTATGGCAGGAGAGAGGAGAAGAAAGAAAAGAGAGCGAAAGAACATAGGGTCAAAACGCTGGGTTGATGGTGATTCTTGCAGGCCCTTCGGTTGGATCAACTGGTCGAAGAATGGGGTTTCAATTCAGATAAGCCCTCCTATTTCTTGCGCTCAATTTGAGTTTTGACCTTCTTTTTCTTATAATCCTTCCTTAGGCCCAAGTGGTAAATCGTGAGCTGGGTGTAAGTCTCACCTGGTCGGAGAACCGGTGAAGGAAATTCTTTTTGATTTGGTGAGTCGGGAAAGGTCTGGGACTCGAGGCAAAATGCCGAGCGGTGAGCGTAAGTATTACCGCCTTTTCCTTTTACCTCATCGAGGAAATTTCCGGTGTAGAATTGGATTCCCGGTTCGGTCGTCTTAACGGTAAGAATCCGGCCGCTGGTGGGTTCCGTGACGACTGCCGCAGTCATCAGCTTCCCGTCGTCCTCTTTCTTGAGGACATAGTTGTGATCATAGCCTTTGCCGTTTTTGAGTTGCTCATTTTCTTCATCGATTCTCTCGCCGATCCGGGTGGGTTTGCCGAAGTCGAATGGAGTTCCCTCGACGGAAGCGATGCCTGTCGGAATGGAGGTGCCATCGATGGGGGTATAGTGCTTGGCATTGATCTTGATGCGGTGGTCAAGATTGGTCTCGCTGCCTTCTCCGGCGAGATTGAAATAGCTGTGATTGGTCAGGTTGAGGACAGTTGCTTTGTCAGTGGTGGATTTGTAGCGGATGCGGAGGGCGTTATCTTGGGTCCACGTATAAGTGACCGAATTGCTCAGGGTTCCGGGATATCCTTCTTCGCCGTCAGGGCTAGAGTAAGTCATCGTCACACTCGGAGCGTCGCCATTATTTCCAACCCTGGCCTTCCAAACTTGTTTATCGAAGCCCTTGACGCCTCCGTGAAGGTGATTGGGTTCGTTGTTGGTGGCTACGGTGTATTCCTTGCCATCGAGCGTAAATTTCCCATTTGCAATCCGATTCGCGTAGCGTCCGGTGATGCAACCGAAGTAGGGGCTTTTCTCAACATATTCGGCTACCGTATCAAAGCCGAGGACAACGTCGCCCATCTGGCCATTTTTGTCCGGCACAATGATAGAGGTCACGGTGCCACCATAGTTGGTGATGGAAACCTTGGCTCCCGATTCGTTGGTGAGGGTGTATAGCTCAACAGGTTTCCCGTCGACTTCGCCAAAAGGCTTCGAAGTCACGGAGAATTTGGCAGCAGAAGCAGCCAACGGAAGAATGGTGCAAAAGGTGAGAATCTGTATGTTCATGGTGGAAGAATGGTCGCTGATTAATGTTATACGCAAATGCGAGTAGGATATCTTGCGATCTCTGGGGATCTTTGAGAAGTTTACTTTTCGCCGTTTTCCTTGGTTTTCATAGCGGGTGACTTGATTTGTCCTGCCTTGAGTTTCTTCTCGTATTCGGCTCGGGCGTCGCTCGTGTATGGGTTTGGCGGACGTTGATGAGCGGGGAGGTTGCGCCGTCTGCTGGCTTCGCCGGGAGGATAATTGGCAGAAAGATAAGTGAGGATTTGGTTCTCAATCGCCGGGGGGAACTCCCAGAGGCCTTGCTTTTCCTGCATCCAATCGATCAAGCCAGCCCAGGTCTCCCGGGTTCCGCCATAATTTGTGAAGAGTTTGGGAGAATGGCAGGAGGAACACATCGCACGGACGGTTTGCCAATTTTTGTCTACGATCATCCCACTGGCGGGATCGATCTTTTTAGGTGCCGGCGTGGAAGCCGCCTTTTGGGTGTCGGCGGGAGATCCATTGATCGAAAGAAGAATTACGACTCCTACGAGTGTTGCTCCTATTCGATTTAAAGTTGGTATTGGATTCATCGTAATTTATCGAGCCTAGACTGCTTGGATTGCGATGCGATGGCAGGCGTTGTTGAGATACCCTTTGGGATTCCAGCCGGGGAGAATCATGGGCTGCTTTTTGCCGTTCTCGTCGGTTGCTCTCACCCAAATTTCATAATATCCTTTTTCCGGAAACTTGATTTCGTCTTGTTTCCATCGTTGCCAGGCGAATCGATTGGGAGCCTCTTCAAGAGTTGCTTTTTGCCAAGTGCTGCCGAAGTCGATGGAGGTGTGCACTTCCTTCACCGCCAGCTCACCAGCCCAGGCCTGGCCACGGCATGAGAACGTTTTTCCGACTGGTGCAGAGCCTCCGGACTTTGGATAAGTTACCAAGGATTTCACTGGCATGGATTCGATGATGATCATGTCTTCTTCCGGAACTTTGGTGCCTGGAGCCACGGGGTTTTTGGGAACCCGATAAGAGGAACCTGTCATTTTTGCTCCATCGTGAATCTGGTCGCGAACTTCAAGACGGTGAATCCATTTTCCTGAAGTCGACGCAGGAAAGCCGCCCGTGATGAGGCGAAGCGGGTGGCCGTTCATCCAGGGAATGTCTTTATCATTCATTGCCCAAGCGATGAGTGAATGCTCCTCGAGAGCTTTGGCGATGGGCACACCGCGAGAGATGGGAGCTTTCTTTGGATCACCCGAGAGGTGAGTGTCTTTGCCGTAGTAGGCTGTGTATACCGCGTTGTCGTTCACTCCACAGGACTTTAATACGTCGCTCATCCGAACGCCGGTCCATTTGGGGCAACCAACGGCGCCGGTTGTCCATTGATTCCCGGATGCGGGCGGGCTGAATTCGCTTCGTCCATTTCCACCGCACTCGATCAAAACCTGCAGGTTGACGTTTTTAAATTTCTTCTTCAACTCGGCGATGGTGAACGTTGTAGGTTTGTCGACACCAGGGCCTGCTATTTCCAGTGTCCATGTCAAGGGGTCAATAGTGGACTGCTCGGGAGGATGCCCGTTGTTGCGGACGAAGAGCCGGTTGCTAGGAGTGATGGCATCGTCCAGCAAGTGGGGAGGGGTTTCCGCATTGACTGGGCGATCGTTGAGGACGGTGAGTCCGTCTTTACCTGCAATGGTGAATGGCTCGGTGGTTTGGGCCAGCGCAGCAGGGATCAGGTTCGCGGGGAACTTATCGCCAAAAATAATTTGCCCTCCCACAGCGGCTGACATGGCTCCGAGAGCTGAGCGGGTTAGGAAGCCTCTTCGTGAAATGACGGAGTTTCCGGAGTTGTCGCCCCAGACTTGCTCTGCGGCATTATCTCCAAGTTGATCGTAGAGTTCGTGAATCCCTTTTTCGTCAGCCATGAGGAGCAGTTAAGCAACGGTTCCATCGTAGGGAAAGGCTGGAGGTTCTATTTCGAAGTGACTTCGTGAATGGCATGTTGGACGAGATGCTCGAGCCCCGGGGTCAGTTCGGGGTGGGGACTGAAACAAATGATACGACCTTTCCCAAAGCGGCCTCGCGCGATCGCCGTGGTACCCGGCATGACACCGGGAGGCGCCCCTTTTTCGGCGATCTCGGTTTTGAAAGTGGCAATGGCTTCGTAGTCTGGGATATCCGGATTATTGGCGGGGGCAAGAAGTGGCCCCTGACCATAAAAGATCGAGGTCTCTTTCTTGAGTTTGAGTGGTTCGGTCCAATCCTCAGCCATGGTTACAATAACCAGGCCTTTTCCACGCGCCCAGTGTTTCCGGTCCACGACCTTGGCATCGAGAATATCGAGTGACCATGAATAGTCGGCCGAAGCAAGATAAGCGCCGGCACAGATCCCCAGGAAGCCTCCACCGTTTTTTAAAAACCTCCTAATTTTTTCGCGGCCTTCGGGGCCAAGATGACGGCCTTGCGCCCCTCCGCTGCCACCGGGCTGGATAAGAACATCAAGACCGTTTAATTCTCCCGCGACAATTCCATTGGCGGTGAGTTTGCGAACCGAGACATCGTTGAACTTTGCCAGTGCAGTCAGGAGGTTGTCTTTGCTGCGGCCGGCCCCCTTGTCGATGTAGACGCCGACCTTGATTTTTTTAAGTTCCTTAGAAGGGAGATATTCTGTTGCAAAGGAAATGATTGCGCTGGAAAGGCGCTTCGTGTTCTTTTCAAGATTTTCTGGTCGGCGCAGATTTTTTCCGAGTTCAAGTTGTATCGCGTCCACCGTTCCTCCGTCCATGCTTCCATACTTCCGGGTGATGTAACCGCCGGTGAACTTGGGGTGTTCCCGGTCGGATGAGCCAACCGATGGGTTGACTTCGAAACCATTTTCTTTGAGCCGACCGAACAGGCTGGTCTTTCCGAGGTGGGATCCGTTACCGAATTTTTGAACGAGATGCTCTACCGTTTTTCCGTTTTGAGTCCCGCGAATCACAGTGTCGAGAAGGGATGCTTGTCCGTGAATGTCGATCACGAGACCTCTTCCAAATCTTTTCTCAACGTCTGCTTTTGCTTCCGCTAATGCCGCATGGTAGGCGTCATAAGTAAGCTTTGCCTTTGGGGATTCATAAGCCAACTCAGGACTACGGTTTGCGTCGACATACTTGCGATGAAAATTTGCGACAACGACGTAAGGACGTTTTCTGGTGGAGGTTTCGATCTCGTTTGCCAGCTTTTGAGTGAGCTGGTCAGTCCAAATATCAGTGCGGTCTACGAAGCGTTTGATTCCTTCACCAACACGTGGTTCGACACCGGGGATTTTTTGACGGCCACCATGTGGAGCGGAAAGAATGATGGGGAGATCTCCCTTACTGAAAGAAATTAGTGTGGATTCTTTTTCTGGCGGGTGAGTTTGATCGCCAGCTGCCACCAGTAAAAAAAGGCCGGGGAAGAGGGCCAACAGCAACACCGCAATGGAACGAGACATCGTTTGCATACGGGTGATGGTGACGAGATCGTTCAGGGGGGATGGTTCCTTGATTAGTCTGCAAGTATGGCGAGCCTGATATAAAGGGTTTTCTCACTTGGGTTAAGCTGATGGCTCAGTGATAACCCCGGGACGATGGTTACATCATCGGCGAGGATTGGCGACCATGCTTCGAGATCAAACGATGACTCAAGGTGAAATTAGTCGCCGTAGGAACCCGTGTAGGTGCCGCCCATAGGCCAAACAATCATTCCATCATTTGTTGGTGTGGGCAGGACGGTGAATCCTGAACCTGTTTCGCCCATAAAATATTCAACACCATTTTGGACCGTATCGTCGTCGTGATCTCTGGTGATGATGGCGCCTGGTGCGTTTTGCTTGGCCCAGGCGGTGTAGCCTCAAAGGGAGATAGTGACGGTGAGGGTTCCCGTGCCTTCGATGCCATCGATTTTGGAATCATATATTCCAGAGGGTTGCTGCACACCATCGATAAATAAACGGCCAATGGTGTCGGTGCCCGGGAAGTTTAAATTTAATGTCGCTCCGTTATGCAGTCGATATGTGGCGATCTCATCTTGTGTGTTTACTTGGGAGATTGTGAGAGTTCCTTCCAAAACGTCAGTGTCTCCGGAGTAGCTTCGTTTCCCACTAATTTCAGCTTCGCTTCTCCCTGTTTTTCTTACACCACGGGATTCGAAGTGTTCCGTGACGTTACCCTCGATTTGCAGGTTTGCAGTTCCGTCACCGGAAATGTTGAGGTTGTCAAAAAGGATGAGGTCGAAATCGATATCGAAGTCAAATTCACCGGTGGCGGAAATTGAAATTTCAGGGTCTAATCTAGCCATGTTTCTTGTGAAAATTAAGGGCAGCCCGGATAGGTTTGCAGTTCGCGGAGTGCCAGTATGAGCTCCGCTAAGAATGAGTTGATTCAGCATGAACTCCATTCCTGTTTTACGCTTCAAGTCGTTATTGGAGGTGTAGTTGCTATTGTGAACAGGGAACTCCAAGATTGCTCCGCTAAAGCCATCGCTGCGGAAGAGGTGTCCGGGACTGGAGGTTCCGCCTTCAAGCCAATTTTGAGGTTGTTCTGTTGGCGCAGTCGAATCATTGATTCCGGCCGACCAGTTGTTTTGGACACCGGGTCGAAAAGTGAAATGGTCGATGATATTCAGTGGCTCGCTCGCGAGGGTGCGATTAAGAATAGGATAGCGGGGCTTATCCCAGCAGGCTTCACGATCGGTGAGAGCCCGTTTGAGTTCTAAAATCAAATCAGCGTATTGAGGGTCACCAATGAGATCGTTGGTTTCTCCGCGGTCGGTGGCGACATCATAAAGGCGGTAGCGGCTTGAGTCGGCATTGGTATTCTGTGTATTGACGAGCTTCATGTTACCTTTAACGACGGCAAAGGTTCCCCGCCATCGATGAACTAAAATCTCATGGGGAGCGGTAGAACTTGTTTCATTGATATGGGGAATGAGATTGACGCCATCAATCGCTTCGTTACCGGTGAGATCGCCTCCGGCGAGAGCAACAGAGGTAGGGGTGATATCAATGCCATGAACAGGCTTGTTGTAAATCGTCCCTCGCTTGGTAGGCGAAATACCAGCACCAGCCATAATCATGGGAACGCAAATTCCGCCATCATGAGCGGAGCCCTTAAAACCATTGAGGATACCGTTGGAGGTCCCGTTAACGCGGGTTCCGTCAGGGAGTTCTTCGAACCCCGCTACTCCGCCGTTATCATTGATGAATACAACGAGAGTTTCGTCGGTGATAGAGTCGGCCCTATCGCCGTCGCCATTTGGATCATCAAGTCGGTTCATGAGGTCGCCGATTTCACGGTCCATGGAAATCATCATGGATGCGACCTGACGACGATTGTTCGGGGTGAGTCCGGCAATTCGGGGGTCGTTGTAGTCCGGCGAGTTGTTGGTCCATGGCTTGTGTGGTGCCGGGTGGGCAACATAGAGGAAGAAGGGCTTGTCGTCATCGTGATGTTCGGTGACGAAGTCTTCGGCATAATCCCCGAGGATGGTTGTGATGTATTGCGGGGGAGGATTGGGATCGTTGCGCTTGTTGTAGTAGTCCGAATATTCCTTCACAACATCGGTTTTGGAATTATCCGGAAGAATGCGGGCTTCACGAATATAGCGGAGTTGGAGCGAGTTGTCGGGATCTGTTGATTCGTTATAGTGACCAGCCATGAATTCACGGGAGCCGTGCCAGAAGCCGAAGAATTGATCGATGCCCTGGTTTTCGGGGCGGTTACCCAGCTGATCAGAGGTATTTCCGATCGAGCCAAGATGCCATTTCCCAATGGCTCCCGTGGTGTAACCGAGGTTCCGCATGCGATCCCAAACGGTATCGACTTCGACTGGAATTCCCTCGAAGAGTTGGTCGCCTCGGAAGTTGTTATTTCCCACATTCTCGTTTCCGATGCGTGCTTGATAAGCCCCCGTGACGATGGCGGCACGGGTGGGCTGGCAGTTTGCGGCGACATAGGCGCGGGAGAAGGTGACTCCCCGCGAAGCGAGGGCATCGAGGTGTGGAGTTGGAACCTGCGAGGTCGATCCGCTGACGCTGTTCATGAATCCGAAATCGGCATAGCCCGCATCGTCACAAATGATAACGATGATATTCGGTCGCAGCGCACCGGGAGCTCCGGTGGAGGCCTTGACAGTGATGGCGAGAGTTGCCGAGCCGGTGAGACCTTCAGCGTCGGAAGCAGTCGCGGTGATGCTGTGGGTTCCAACGGCAAGATTTTTGATTTTGATGGAGGTTCCAGAGCCGAGATTACCGCTGAGGTTTGATTTCCAGGAGATGGTTTCGTTGATGACACCTTCTTTAGTGTCGGTAGCCATAGCGGTGAAATTCACGGAATCGCCAGCGGTAATCGTTGTTGAGTTTGCTGGCGTGTTGATTTCGACAGAAGGAGGGGAGTTGTCCGGTGTCGTTACCGTGATATTGATCGCGGCAGTGCCGCTGAGAGATTCGGAATCGGTCGCGGAGGCCGTAATACTATGGCTTCCGACTGAGAGCGTGGTGGTTGAAACTGATGCTCCTGAGCCCAAGATTCCATCAAGATTAGACCTCCACGTCAGGATGCCCGTGAGATCACCGTCTTCCGAGTCGGCTGCAGTCCCCATAAAAGTGGCGCTAGTGCCGGGGAGAAAATTGAAGCCATTGGTAGGGGTGGCAATCGTGACGACGGGAGGCTCATTTGGGGGGGCGGTAATGATAAGGGAGTCATCGATAAGAATGGAATTGATACTGAAAGATGAGCTTGGGAAAACGGAGGCATTTCCGAAGTTGGCGAAGCCGAAGCCCCTCAGATTTTCGCCGGCAGCGGGAAAGTTGTTTCCAAGAGTGAGACTGCCGGTGGTAGAGCGGCCGTTGGTTGAATAGATCCCGGAGTGGGAAGGAAGGGTCCCGCTCCAGCCGACTCCGTTGTCAAAGGGCTGGACGGAGGTCGTATTATTGATGAATAGTTCGTAGGTGTGATTCCCTGAAACCAGAGTTTGCGCGTAGTGGGAATTGTTGGCAGAGTTGCTCCCCACAAAACTGATCCAGACCGAGGGAGAGCCCGTGAAGTTTGTGACCTCGGTTTTGAGGTAAGCGGTTTGGCTGGTGAGGAGATCGTTGAAGTTGAGGAAGCGCCTGGAGATTCCGGCTAGGTGATTGTAATCGAGTTGGTCGTTCGGGTTGTCCAGCGTGACCGCGGAATTGGCGATGGTATTCCATTCGGCGGGAATGGACGAGCCAGTGAATTGGTCCTGATAGAGGGCCGCCGCATTGCAAATAGCGGGCGAAATCATGGATAAAAGAATGAGAAGACGTTTCATCAGAGGGAGCTGTGCTTGTGACAACACTGACGCCGAAGGCTAAATCCAACGCATAAAGTGACGCATCGCTAAATTACCTGTTTTTGAAGGGGGGGAATTGAATGTGAGCAAATTTTCTGTCACCTTCCGCCTCAGTAGGAGGAATAGACCCACTGAAAAAAAATGATGAATTTGAAAAAGTTAGCGGTGTTGTTGTTTGTGATGACCGGGTTGGTAGGTGCGGTTGAAATTCTACCCGCTCCCAAGGAACTTTCGGTCGGAAACGGTTCAATTGGTCTCCCAACTTCGATTCACGTGGACGAGCAATTCTTAGTTCAGGCCGATGCTCTTGCTCTTGGTTTGGCTCAGATGACGGGAGCTAAGATTTTGGTTTCCACGAAATGGGGCGAAATTCGCTTGGTGAAGAAGGACGGTTTCGGAACCGAAGGCTACGAACTAGACTCGACTGCCAAGCTGACACTCAGCGCATCGAGTCCGACTGGAATAGCGCACGCCACGGCTACCCTATTGCAGATTTTGGAAAAAGGAGAAGGCTGGCAGGTTCCACGAGTGGTGGTGAAGGATTCTCCTGATTTCGGGTTTCGTTGTTTCCTGATCGACATGGGGCGCAATCCCCATTCACCGGAAACCTTACGCCGGGTCGTAGATATGATGTGGCTTTCCAAGACCAATTACCTCCATCTTCACCTCACTGATGATCAGATGATCTCCTTTCCTTCGACAGCGTTCCCCAAGCTTCTTAGTAAGAGGGCGGGCTGGACAATCGATGATTGGCGCTGGATGGAAAAATACAGTCAGGCGCGTGGCGTCACTTTGATTCCGGAATTCGAGGTTCCGGGGCATTCCACTTTGATTCGCAAACATTACCCCGAAGTTTTTGGGAAGACTCCCACTGAGTTGGCGACACTTGACTCAGCTTTCGAGGGGATTACTACGATTTTGAGTGAATTAATGGATGTCTTTGAAGCGAGTCCCTATATTCATATTGGCTGCGATGAAGCTTATGGCGTGAAGGAGGAATACCAGCGTGCTTTGGTCAATCGGCTAAATGCCTTCGTGAAGAGTAAGGGGCGAAAAACAATTGTCTGGGAAGGACCTCGCCAAGGAAACGGAGAGAGTCGGGTGGATAAGGATGTCATCCACATGAACTGGCGTTCCCACGAGTTTCCTCCTCAGGACATGATCGCGGCGGGACACCCGGTTATTAACGCAACTTGGGATCCGCTTTATATTGTCGATCACTATCCATGTACGATGTTTACCGCAGTTCCTTCAGAGGATTGCTACAATTTCAACATCAAGCGTTTTAAACACGTCAATCATGGCTTCGCAACCTACGCCAAGCCGATTCAACTTGATAGCACCGAGAATCTTTTGGGATTCTGCATGCCTTGGTGGGAAGGTCGGGAAGAGAATATTTTTCCAGTTTGCCGCCAGCGACTCGGTGCGGTCACGGCCCGGATCTGGAATGGCAAGGGCGAGGCTTCGTTTGAGTCTTTCTTAAAACGGGATGCCAGGTTGAAGGATATTCTTGAGGTGATTCGTCCGTGGAAGGGTGAAGCTCCTACCGGAGGTTGGTCGGACCGAATGGAAGAGGTGACACCGGGGAATCTCGCTCATGGCAAGCCGGTAGAAGTTTCAACGGGAGGAAGTCAGCCACAGTTTCACCCACAGCGTTTGACCAACGGGGCAACCGATCGCTTCGACCATTTTTTGGGATATCCCACCAAGCCCAAACCTCTGGAGATTGTCATCGACCTTGGCAAGGTTCACGAAGTTTCAGAGATCGACATTTTTGAAGCGGCCGTGGGAAAAAGTTGGGAGAGTTATGAGGTGTCGGTGTCGGCCGATCGCGGTGAATTCGTGAAGATCGGGAAGACGGACAAATCGAGTCGGGGTGAAAGCAACAAGGTGACTTTTTCCTTCGACCTCAAAAAGGCGCGATTTGTCAAAATTAGCACGAACGGTTGCGAAGATTTGACTTTTCCGAGTTTCTCCCGTCTTTGTGAGGTCATGGTCTTTGCGAAGTAGACTTCGACCTCCTCGCAAGAACCTGATAGGGAGATACTCATGATTGAGGGATTGGACTGGATTGTGATCGTGGCATCGCTTGCGATTAGCTTGGGAATCGGCTGGTGGGCCGCCAAAAAGAACAGCGGAACTTCCGAGAGTTTCTTCCTGGCAGGACGTTCCATGCCATGGTGGTTGCTTGGTGTGTCAATGGTCGCTACGACCTTTGCCGCGGATACGCCGACTCTCATTACCGACTGGGTGAGAACTGATGGCGTCTCGAAGAACTGGCTTTGGTGGTCGCTCGTATTTTCAGGGATGCTAACAACATACGTCTTTGCTCGTCGTTGGCGGCGTTCCGGCGTGATGACTGACGTTGAGTTTTATGAGTTGAGATATTCCGGTCTTGGGAGCCAGATATTGAGAGCCTACCGGGCCTTGTATCTCGGCCTTTTTTTTAACGTCTTCATCATTGCGGTGGTTTCACTTGCCGCGATCAAAATTCTAGGCGTTTTAATGGGGCTGGATGCCTGGCAGACCATTCTGCTCGGGGCCGGAATCACCATGCTTTATAGTGTTGCGGGAGGATTGCGCTCGGTATTGTTGGTCGACTTTTTCCAGTTTGGACTGGCAATGGTCGGCTCAGTCGCTGCGACAGTCTATATTCTGAATATGGATTCCATCGGGGGGCTTGAGGGCCTTTTCGCCAATGAAGCAGTGCAGTCCAAGATGAGTATTGTTCCAACTGAGGATTCAAACTGGGTTTCCTTTTTCATTATCCCGATCGCCCTGATGTGGTGGACCAATTACTACCCGGGGGCCGAGCCCGGAGGGGGCGGATATATTGCTCAGCGGACCTTGGCTGCGAAAAACGAAGGGCATGCCACCAAGGCCAATCTCTTTTTCAATGTAGCTCACTACGCCCTGAGACCTTGGCCGTGGATTTTGATCGCGCTTGCTTCGTTGGTGGTATTTCCAACTTTGGAATCAATCGATCAAGCTTTCCCAAATTTGGAAGATGGCAAGTTAGGGCACGACGTTGCCTATCCCGCGATGATTGCGCAACTCCCCGCGGGATTGAAAGGAGTTGTGCTGGCTTCCTTGATTGCTGCATACATTTCGACTCTTTCAACCCAGGTGAACCTGGCATCGTCCTATCTCACAAATGATTTTTGGAAAAGGTTCTGTAGTAAGAATGCAAGCGAGAGGGAACAAATCTTGGTTGCTCGCGTAAGCAGTCTTTTGGTTTTGGCACTGGGGTCATTGGTCGCACTGGCATTTACAAATGCCGCGCAAATGTTCGATGTTCTGCTGATGGTGGGTGCCGGAACCGGTTTGGTGTATTTGCTCCGCTGGCTTTGGTGGCGGGTCAATGCGTGGAGCGAGATTTCGGCTTCGCTAACGGCTATTGTTTCCAGCTACCTGTTTACGAGTAGGTCAACTTTGCCTTTCGCCGACCCTTTTGGCTGGGCCGTAGCGATGGGGCCATGGAACTATGTTGGACCTGTTGTTTTGACTACTTTTGTATGGCTGGTAGTGACCTTTTTAACCAAGCCGGAGAATTCAGAAACCTTAACGGGTTTTGTGAACCAAACGTCTCCTCCGGGGAGCGGTTGGGATCGATTTAGAACTAAGGAACTCAATCCCAACGAGCCGTCGATGGGTAGTGACCTTTTGAAGGTTTTCTTTGGAAGTGGGGGGATTATTGCCACCCTCATTGGAACTGGCTTGACCATTTACGGCGAATACCTTCCGGGACTTCCGCTGTTGTTTGCCGGTATCTGTGTCTTGGTTCCTCTGTTTCGGTCACCCGTGAATTCCGACTAGGGTTTGGTGATTCCTAGTTTCGAAAAGGTCGTTGCGATATCTGTGACTCTGAGTCCGATTGTCCCTGTTTGGTATGTTTGATCCCGGTGGGTGAATAGTTTCCTGCCATTGAGGTGGATGGTGAATTGCGGTCCTATCGCGGTGACCGAGAGTCGGTGCTTTTTTGAGACATCGATTGGGATTATTTTGCGTTTCAGTTCCCGCCAACTGGTCCCGTCCATTTTGCCCAGAAGGACGGCGTTTTGACTCGGTTTGATACCAAGGAAATATCCGCGGGCGGCATCGAATCCAATGGATGGTGCAGTGGCTCTAAACAATATGCCGGAGCCCCGGCCCTTGCTCATACCATGAAAGTCGAGTGAGACGGAAGTGGTGAAGTCGTTTGGAGTTAGTTGATTTAAAATAATTTTTTCACCACAGCGGAAGGTGTTGATAGGATCTTCCGGCTGGGTCCCAAGTTTTAGGCCTGCTGGAGTAGGCCTATAAAATTGTGCATGTCCGAAGAATGCATGATCGGAAATCAGGTCCGAGGAGTAGGGCAAAGTGAGCCTGCTTGACCTTTCACCCCCGGGTCTGGGGAAGGGGTCATTGCGAGTCATGGGGCGGGCTAAGAGAGGTCGACCATCGCGCGACCACTTGAAGGGTTGGACATAGATATTTCTTTGCCATCCGGGGCTGCGATTCTCCTTGGCGTGAAAGACATGCCACCACTCGGACTTGTTGGGGGATTTCACAAAGCAGGAATGACCGACTCCGAACGTCTCCTTGGTTGATTGAAAGACAGCACCCTTGTTCTTTTTCCATGAGGATGGATCAAGTGGGCTATCTCCGATGAACTCCAGTAGGCCGAGCTTGTAGCTTGGAAGCCATGAAGCGCCGCAGGAGTATGTCACGAAGGTTCGCTCACCATTTTGAAGGACTTGAGGGCCTTCGTTGAGACCCCGGCCTTTTGCCCCGGGTTCTGTGCGTTCCCATGGGTAGTCGAGATTGTCACAGAGGCGAACACGCTTGCTCGAAAGTTTGAGTGGGCTTTCCATTTCTGCAATGTAGAGATACTGCCGGTCGGTTTCGGGTCCGTCCCAGCCTGACCAAATCGCGTAGAGTTTTCCCTTTAGCTTCAGAGGTGTCATGTCGATGGCCCAGAGGTTCTGATCCTCTCTATCTCCGGTTTGAAAAGGACCATGGAGATCGTATTTCCCCAATGGATCACGGGTTTTCGATCTCAGAACATATGCCCGATGATTCTTGTTCCGGCCATCGGAAGCAGCGAAGTAGATGTGCCACTTACCATCAAGAAAATGAAGCTCGGGTGCCCATACCTGATTTGAATATGGGCCTGAATCGGAAGCTTGCCAGACAAGATGCCGTTGCCCGAAAGATGTGAGATTTTGGGAGGTGTGAATCGTGATGGCTTGATCTCCTTCGGAAGCGCACCAGAGGTATCGATTGTTTTCTTCATCACGCACGACCCACGGATCCTGACCGACTCCAATCGGGTTTACGAAGTGGGTATTGGGAAGTGAGCCGGTCCTGCTGTAGGTCGGATCGGATCCATCGACTGGCATCTTTGAATTCCACTCGAGGAGTGCGGTCTGAAGTTTCTTGGCAAGGTCTGGATTTTGCTTGGCAACGTTGTTCGACTCGCCGGGGTCTTCAGGTAGATTGTAGAGTTGCTGATCCGAGCCATCGATGTTGACGAGGTATTTCCAATCGCCATCGCGGACAGCGAGATCGGGATTATCTTCATCAAAGCCGTGACCAAAACCGGGCCGGTCTGGGGGGCGTCGCCAAAAAATGGGAGCTTTACGGGAAGCAGAAGATTTTCCAATGAGAGTTTGCGAAAGGTCTTCGCCGTCGAGTTTTTCCGAAGGCTGTGTTTCAGTCAGGGTATAGAGTGATCGATTGAGATCTATTGCTGAAAAGACGGAACTGCTATTAGTACTGCCTCGTTTATCTGGTGGGATGAGCCCGGGTGCCCAGACGACGAGGGGTGAACGAATGCCTCCTTCATACATCCATGTCTTGGCTCCGCGGAATGGTCTGGAAGTCCCGGCGCCAGGTTCGTGGCCATTGTCCGAACAAATTGTGATGATGGTATTTTCGCGGAGCTTTGGGTCGTTGCGAATGCGATCAAAGAGGCGGGCTAGTTGCTCGTCCATGGAATCGAGAACTCCATTGTAAAGAGTACGCTTGCTACCGCCCCACTTGTCGAGTGGTGGCCACCAGGGGCCGTGGACGTCATCTGGCCAAAGGTTGATAAAGAAAGGTTTGTTTTCGCTTCCGGACGAGTCGATGAAGTTAAGCGCTTCGTCGATAAAGCCGGTGGTGATTTCTGATCGCTGCATCCACTTGAAACCATTACCAAGTTTTTCGGCGTCAGCCCAAATGCGACCTTTGATGGGCTCTCCTCCATTGTGGGCTGGTTTGAGAGTGAGGGGGAGAAGCTTTGGACCAATACCCTCAAAGTTGGTCAAACTTTGATCAAAGCCATACTTGGAAATTTGGGGGGCCTCTTCTACGTCCCGTTGCCCGCCCATGTGCCATTTACCAAAGTGTCCGGTGGCATAGCCAGCCTTCTGGAGTTGCCTCGCAAGGGTGGGCGCCTTTGGGTCGAGCCATTGGGCCATACCTCGTTTTTTATTGTCGCGCCGATTGTTGAGGTATGAGGTGATTTTCCATCGGTGAGGGTATTGCCCGGTGGTGAGAGCAACTCGAGAAGGGGAACAGATCGGGGAATTGACATAGAAATTGGTGAATTTGATGCCCTCGGAAGCGAGCCGGTCGATGTGTTGGGTTTTGACGGTGCCTCCGAAACAGGAGAAGTCGGAATATCCCATGTCATCAATGAAGACGACGATGACGTTTGGTCTGGTGACAGATCGCTCCGCACCCAGAGAAGCCGAGATGCAAAGGAAGAGAATAAAGATAAGTTTCATCTAAGTGAGGTAGGTGAGAGTTTCGGTGGCATCCTGAAATTCGGAGGAATCCACATCCATTTTTAAATCATGGTTAGGAGGACGTTGGACATGGGGGGATACTTATCAACGTCGTGAGCAAGGTGGTGGTCTCCAGAATTTGTTAAGATGGGATCGAGCTATCTTTCAGCTGGAATTTTCCATTCGGGGGGAGGCCATGAACTGGGGTTCGGTAGTTTGCTCTTAAATTTAGGGCCTTCGAATTCATCAAATTTGATGAGATGGGATTGTAGTTCTGCAGCGATCTTGGGTTGTGTTTCAGATAGATCGTTTTTTTCCTGAGGGTCGTGATCAAGTCGGAAGAGTTGTCCGTCTACAAGTTTCCAGTCTTCCGAAACAACTGTTTTGGGTCCTAGAATAATACTGCGTGGTTTAAGTTGTTCCTTCCTTGTGAGGACTGGAAGCAGGCTGACTCCGTCGACTTGATCCGGGAGTGGTAAATTAACTATGTTTGCAATGGTGGGGAGGATGTCGATGTAGGCTGTTGCTTGGTCGATTGGGCCTGTGTTGTTGATGACTCCCGGCCACCGGATGAGGCAGACTACCCGGACACCTCCCTCCCATGTTGTGAATTTATTTCCACGAAACGGAGCATTATTCCCCCCGTGTTTTGGTATACCTCCGTTGTCACTATGAAAAATGAGGAGGGTGTTTTCGTTGAGGTTTTTTTCTTCGAGGGCATTTAATATGAGCCCAATGTTACGGTCCATGGCCGTCGTCATGGCGGCGAAGGTCTGCCGTTCCGAGTTTCCCCTTCCTACCTTGCCGTAATTAGGTGCCTTTTCTTTCCTGGCAATTCCAGTCACGGTGTTTTTCACACGGGGAGAGGATGATTCGAATTGGTATTCGTTGAGATCGTCTTCTTTCGCCTGCAGAGGAGAGTGTGGTGCGTTGAATGCGACCATGAGATGAAATGGTCCTTTGCCTGCATGTGCGCGGATGAAACTGGATGCTGCTTTGCCGATAAGATCGGTGGAGTATCCTTTCTCGCGAACCGGCTCGAAGTCGCGATGCCAGTCAAGAGTTCCATGGCGGTGGCGCGAGAAATAGTCAATGGCACCATTGTAGTGTCCGTAAAAATGAGTAAATCCATGGTTGAGTGGGTGGAAGATTGTGGAGGCGTGCCCCAAGTGCCATTTCCCCATGAGCGCGCGATGCTTGTATCCGGCTCTTGCTAGTAGTTCGGGGATTGTCAACTCGGAGGGCGGGATGCCGTGGCGGGTTGTGGGTGTGCAGACGCCGCCAAAAATGCCAAAGCGAAAGGGATACCGTCCGGTGAGGATACCGGCGCGTGTGGGGGAGCAGACCGGAGTCACGTAGAAACGAGTAAGCTCGATGGAGTCACGGGAGAGTGAGTCAAGATGGGGTGTTTTAATTTCAGAGCCGTGAAATCCTACGTCATTCCAACCGAGATCATCGGCTACAATATGAACAATATTTGGTGAAGTTCCGTCATCACTGCCGAGGAGAAGCCTAGGGAAGGCTGCCAATAAGAGGGAAAATAGCGGAGCGAATTTCACGGAGGTATTGGAGTTTGAATCCAGCTGTTAAGGTTTAGCGGGGAAGAGGGGAGTCTGCCGGGAGGCTGCTTGATGGGCTTTTTTTGTGTCAAGAGGGACACCGGGGTCGCCTTGGTCAGCGAGATGCTGGTCAAGGGCCTCTTTGAGGCTGGTTCGGATATCGGCATGTTCTGTGCTGCTAACAAGGTTGTTAAGTTCGAAGGGATCTTCTTTTGTGTGGTAGAGCTCTTCGGCTGGCCGTTTCATGAAGCGGTTCACCAGAAATTCGTGGTGTGTGTTTGAAAAGGAAGAGAACATCCAGGTCTGCCAGTATGGATTGTGTTCATTTTTTCCCATGAGATGCTTTTCCATGTAGAGGTTTTCAGGCTTGAGATTTCGAATGTAACGCCAATTTCCATCTGTGACGGACCGGATGGGGTAGGCTGGGCCTTCCGGAAAATTGTTATGCATGCCGAAGGCGTGCGTGCGGTGGGTTTTCGATTTTCCGAGGAGGATTTTTGAAAATGATGATCCATCGAAGGACTCCAAAGATTTCTCTCCGGCAAGATCCAGAAGAGTGGGAAGGATGTCAGTGTATTGGACAATTGCCTGGGTCCGCTTGCCCTTGGAAATCATTACTGGCCAACGGGCGATGAGTGAAGTGTGGAGGCCGTTGTCCCAGTTGGTCCATTTGCAGCCGGGGAATTGAGCTCCTTGTTCGCTTGTGAAAAGAACGAGGGTATTATCGCTCGTGCTGGTTTCGTCGAGAAGGGCGAGGAGTTCACCAACCTGAGAGTCCATATAGGTAATTTCGGCGAGGTATTTGGAGTACGATTCCCTGGTCAGTGGGGTGTCTGCCAAGTACGAAGGGAGCTTAAGTTTCTTGGAAGGGTAGGCCGAGGGATCTCCCATGACCCAGGGTGCGTGGGGTTCTGTGAGTGCAACAACGAGGCAGAACGGTTGATCTGATTCATGACTGATAAAGTCACGAACTCCGGTAAGGTCGTGGGCTTGGGTGGGATTGCGGACGCAGTTGGGATCGAATCCGGGGACGTGTTTGAATGGAAAAGACGACTTCGGTTTGACATGGACTTTCCCGGTCAATCCGACCCGATATCCAAGGGGGCGGAGATGGTGTGGAATGCTCTTGGTCTCCGGGCGGACAGTGCCATGGTTCCAGGCACAACCGTTTCGAAAGGGGTAGCGGCCGGTGTAAAGTTCGGAGCGGCAGGGTGAACACATGGCCATGCCGAGGTAGGCCCGGTCAAAGACAAGGGATTGTTTTGCGAGGGTGTCTAGGTGGGGAGTTTTTGCATTTTGTCCACCGTTGATCGGGAGATCGGAGAAAGTGCAGTCATCGGCAATAATGATAAGGAAGTTGGGCTTGTCGGATGCTGCCAGATGGGTCTGGAAACAGAGAAGAATGAAAAGGAAGACTTGTTTCATGATTTTGAGATGTCTGTTGGGAGTCGGCGCGGTATACCTATTTGGAATAAACTCCTAAGGTATTTACGGCTAGGATTTGGTATTTATGCTTTTTTCCGGGAATAGGAGCCGGGTCAGTGAAAATCATTTGGGCAAGGGGTTGCTGCGGAGTGTCGCTATACTGAAGTCCCTGGAAGACCGGGCGTCCGAATCGCTGCACAGGCTTATCGGGAACTGTGGCGATCGCTTTACCATCTCGCACCACTGTAAAGTGAGCGAGTCCGCTCTCAAGGTCGGCGGTCGCCTCCCAGGTTAGGGTGGCGCCTTTGATTTTCAGGTTTGTTGGCGAAGGTGGTGGGGATTGATCGGGAATGGCGGTGTCTTTCACATAGGAGAGCCACATCTTTTTTATGTCGGAGTTCGGGAGCCAAATGGAGCGCTTGTCGATTTGGTGGCGAAGGCATGCCGAATTATTCGGAGTGATTTTCTTTAGTGTATTGCTGGGCGTTTTAGAAAGACGAAGGCTGAGGCAGACATCGAACCATGGGATGGCCAGATATCTTTGGTTTCCACACTCGTGGGAAGTGAGAGGATCAACGGCGAAAGCAATTTGGGCATTTTTGGCACTGAGAGTGTCAAAGAAGAGTTCATTGGATGGCCAGACTTTGGAAAATCGGCCGGTCTTTACAGTTACTCCTTCCTTTGTGCCTAGATTACACATGATTGGAACGGAGAGGGCACCTTCTGGAAGGCTATGAGGTTTGATAGAAGGGCGATTGGGGTTTGCCTTTAAATTGGGGACGCCAGATCGAAGCCAAGTTGCTGCGATTCGTTGCGGGTAAAGCATAAGCATCCCTCCAGCCCAATGGCCGCCCCCGCTGTGACCCCAAAGCGCCCAAGGGACATTTGATAGCTCGGGATGACCGGACACCTTACCCAAGTCTATTAAAGACTGTTGAAACCTGCTCCCAGAGCCATTTCGTGGATCACACCAAAGCTGGCAGTCTGCGTCTTGGGGCTGTTCATAGGATGGCGCCATGAGCGCACAATCGTGCTTTTGGGCAAGAGCCTGCCAATGTAGATCATAGGCTCCGGTGAGGCCGGATTTACAGGATCCGACTCCACATCCGTGTTGGTGGACGATGAGACCACGAAGTGTCTTTACGGTTGGGGGAATCCAAATGGTGTATTTGACAGGGAAGGCCAGTTCTCCGTTCTTGATCCCGGCATCGTAGCGAACTCTGAAATAAGGAGCCTCAGCAGGAGGAGAAGCCTCATAAGGTCCCTTTGCATCTTGAGCTCGAATGCCCTGAGAAAGAATTGCGAAAAGGAGAACTAAACGGGGGGACATGATCGAAGACCTTAGGAAATTATATTTCTTATAACAAGCATTCGAACCAATTGCCGAACGACCGATATTTTTGAACCCCGGTCCGGGTCTTCCTTTGCTTTTAGCCCCACGTCGAACCTATTCCGCAACTGACACGGATTGGATTTAGCTGACTATTTTCGATCGCCGTAAATCGGAGCTTTCCATTCATTTCGCGGAGTTCCTTGGGGGCGGACTCCATAGGCTGCAGGGGGGATTATGGTGTCATCTGAAGTTCGAAGTGGAAGGTTGTCAGGAAGATGCTTCATCCGAATGTCCTTAAATTGAATTTCCATCGAGGGGCCAACATGCACTTGAAAGCCAAAGATTCCTTCGAGTGCCCGGTCTTCTTCGTCGAGATCAATTAGATCTGCGGTTTTGTGGTCGTCGATCCAGTGTTGGTGATGGTTTCCTCGAACGTGCACCCGGTAATCGTGCCAAACATTTGGCTCGAATTTCTTAATTTCCATTTCGCCTATGACCCAGGGCTGCCCCTTTGGATCAACGACAACCTTTTGCCCAGTGTAGGAAAGGATACGGCGACCTCTTTCCTCGTAAGTCATACCATTCATGTTTTCAGGTCGTGGCATGATGTCACATTGGTAACCACCGGCCACATCAAGGTCGATCTCAGGCATCATCTTGCTGCGATATTGGATGCCGCTGTTGGCGCGGTCGCTGTATTTCACTTTTACCTGTAGTTCGAAATTTCGGATGGTAGAGGCATTCCAGGTAATGAATCGGTTCTTCTTAAGTGATCCATCGGTGACGCCGGTGATGGCGCCATCCTTGACTGACCAGTATTTTGTATCGCCGGTCCAACCATTCAGATTCTTGCCGTTGAAGAGGCGGACGAAGCCATCCGCGGCAGGGCGGACCGTTACGGCAGCCGAGGCTCCGGGATGGGGAGTGGTGGAGGCGGTGAATTTTTGCTTTGGGGGATCAAGTGGACCTCCCATTTCCTTGATTCGCTCATTGGTCCGCTTGCGGAGGTCTCCAAGGACTTTCGCGTGTCTGGGGTCACTCGCTAGATTGATCAATTCGTCGGGGTCATTTTTAAGGTCGTGAAGAAATTCGGTGTCATGGTCGATATAGCGAACATATTTGTAGGTCGCATTACGTATTCCCTCATACGCGGGAATACGATGGCGAACCGCAAAGTGCTCGTGGAAAGTGTCAGTTCGCCAGTCCGAGGGATCCTGCCCATCAACAATGGGTTTCAAGCTCCTGCCGTCGAAACGTTCAGGTGCCTCTAGGCCGGCCCAGTCAAGGAAGGTAGCGGGGAGGTCAAGATTGAGAGCAGGGAGAGTGGTAACCTTGCCTTGCTTGCTTTTTGGGACACGCGGATCGGCAATGATCATGGGAACCTGAATGGATTCCTCGAAGTGAGACCACTTTCCGGAGAGCCCGCGATTTGCCATATGGTATCCATTGTCCGCCGAATACACGACGATTGTGTTATCTGCTAGCCCGGCTTTATCGAGTGCTTTAAGAAAACGGCCGATCGCGTTGTCGATGCCGGTGACCATTCGGTAGTAGGCCCGCATGTTGGTTTGATATTTTTCAGGAGTATTCCAGCGCCAGAAATAACGTTCGCGTGTGATACTGGTTTGAAGGAAGTCAGGAAGTTTTTCGAAGATGGCCGGGTCGGCGAGCCGGGGAGGCCCAATGTAGGTGTCCTTGTAAAGGCCGTTGGAAGACTGGGGCCAGGCGAAATGGCCGATGCCAGGGCGTCGATCGCTATCCTCGGCGTGGCACGCGTTAAACCACATGTTGAGGGCAAAGGGTTTGTCCTTGGGTTGGCGTTTCAGAAAATCGATTCCTTTGTCCACGATAAGATCGGTCTCGTGACGGAGAGTGCCGTCGGGGAGTTTTTTGAAGAAAGGATTGCGCCCGATGACTTCGATTTCGTCGAAGTGCGCTTTGCGATCAAACTTTCGGGATGACATGACGTGCCATTTTCCGAAGTAACCGGTTCGGTAATTTTGTTTCCGAAGGAGATCTGAATAGAGAACCTTGAGCATTTCGTCGCTCACTCGGTCTCCGTTCCCTGGAGTGCGATAGCTGCGGGCGGTCATGCCGGTGAGAATGGATGTTCTGCTAGCCCAACAGATGGGATGACTCACGAAGGCTTGTTGAAAACGGGTGCCGCGTGAAGCAAGGGCATCGATATTCGGCGTCTTAACAACTGGGTTTCCGTAACAACCGAGAGTCGAGACCGTTTGATCATCAGTGAAAAAGAAGACGATGTTTGGTTTCTCGGCGGTAGAGCCTTGATCCACGGTGATTGCCAGGAGCGAGAGAAGGATCGGGAGGAAACGTTTCATATTCGGGAGGAGAGAATAGTCTATTGATCCGAATTTGACGAAGGAGAATTTCAGTCTACGGAAATAGCTGAAGCTCGGGGAAAGTCGCCTTCGTAAGATTTATACAGGATTGTGCTCGTTCGAAGATGCAAGGATCGAATGGTTCATCATATGGGATGATCTTTTGGCAGAATTGGACTGGTGCTATTGATTGGCATCGTGATCTACAATGGGTGTATTGATCGTCGAAATACGATAAAGAATGTATTCGCCTCCATTGATATTCAACTCAAGAAGAGGTGGAGTTTGATTCCTAATCTTTTAGAGATTGTGAAGGTTTTCGTCGGTCACGGAAAGGTGGTTCTTGAGCCGGTTGTGACCGTTAGAAATACGAAGCCGAAATCAGGGCCAGCCAAATGCCGTCATCGGTGGAGCGTCACTTTGGATGGTTTGAGAAGAAATTTCAAAAGTTGCGAGGTGGTCTTAAAACCTAAGGAATCCAGAGTTCGAAAAAATATTTATTCCCCGTGGAGTCGATGCCGTCGAGTCCCGTTATATTTTCACTCCTGAGATGCAGGGCCGACTGGTGAATCTTAGAAGACGTCTCGGCAGTGAATTACAAATTGTCTCTCGCAATACCTATATGTGACTAACCATTCCCAAAATGATTATTGGTCTGAAGGTGATGTTTATCGCCCGGCAGGTGATCGGACTCAAATGGCGAAGTTGATGTTAGAACTACGGGGCTGTTTCCACATTGTGGAAGAGTCGAATCTAAATACACGGATCTGGACACAAGAATAGGAGCCAGAGTGATCCTGACTCCTATGAATGTTTTTGAGTATCGATTCTAGAGGTTGCCCTTCTTCAACTCGCTAACGGCGTAGTCAGCTGCGCGGGCAGTGAGAGCCATGTATGTGAGAGATGGGTTCTGGCAACCAGCAGAGACCATTGCCGAGCCATCTGTGCAAAAAACGTTCTTAGCGCCCCAGACTTGATTGTATTCGTTCAAGACAGACTCTTTTGGGGAGCTTCCCATGCGGGCTGTACCCATCTCGTGAATCCCAAGACCGATGCTAGGTTTGCGATTAAAGGTACGAACCTTTTTTGCTCCCACGGCCTCGAGCATTTCACCGGCATCGTTCATCATATCTTGCCGCATGTTCAGCTCGTTTCGCTGGAATTCAGCATCGGCTACGACGAGTGGAAGGCCCCACTTGTCGGTTTTCTCATTACTGAGTGAAATGCGATTATTTTCATAAGGAAGGCATTCTCCAAAGCCTCCGACAAAGAGTCCCCACGGACCGAAGGAGGTAAGTTCTTTTTTGAAGTCAGCACCGAAGCCATCGATCCAGCGGGTCCATTTGGCTCGCATGCCGCCGCCTTGGTAACCGAAGCCACGAAGGTAGTTGCCCTGGGCTTTTTCGTGCAAGTTTCGGAATCGTGGAATGTAAAATCCGTTTGGACGACGACCGTAGTGGATTTTATCCTGATGAGTTTCGAGGCTGGCGCTTGCTCCTGCTCCGAGGTGGTGATCCATGAGGTAACCGCCGAGAGAGCCACTTTCGTCCATGCCATTTGGAAATCGCCTTGATTTAGAATTCATGAGGATGGCGGTCGAGGCGACAGTGGAGGCATTGAGGAAAATGACCTTGGCGTAGTATTCGATGGTTTCAAAGGTGATCTCGTCGATAAGACGAACCCCGATCGCTTTCTCCGCCTTGTCATCGTAGATCACGGAGTGAACGATGGAGTGGGTGCGGAGCGTCATTTTCCCGGTGTTGGCGGCCGCTTTTAAGGTGGCAGCCTGACTACTAAAATAGGCTCCAAAAGGACAGCCTCGACGGCAAAGGTTACGATACTGGCAGCTGGCACGGCCTAACGCGATTTGCTCTTCAGTGGGGGCTGTTAGGTGTGCGACTCGGCCTGGTATCAGAGTACGACCTTTCCATTTTCCTTCGATAGCGGCCTTGAGATCGAGTTCGGGAGGAGTGAGATCCATTGGGGGCTGGAACTCACCATCAGGAAGTTGAGCTAGTCCTTCCTTTGATCCACTGATTCCCGCAAATTTTTCGACGTAGGAATACCAAGGTGAAAGTTCGTCGTAGGAAATGGGCCAGGGGATGGAAATACCTTCTTTGGCATTGGCTTCCATGTCGAGAGGGCTGAGACGATAAGATTGCTTGCCCCACATGAGGGAACGCCCTCCTGTGTGGTAGCCACGCATCCAGTCGAAACGTTTTTTTTCCTCGTAAGGGTGGTCTTCGTCATCGACGAAGAGATATGACGCCTCGGGACGTACGGTGTAGCCAGTACGTGCTTGCTTGCTCTGTTGTTTCAGCATGTCACGCGATGGTTTGTTCATCCAATTCAACTGCCAGGGCATTGAGTTGGTAGTCTTGTAGTCGGCGATGTGCTTGACGTCGTGGCCTCGTTCAAGAACGAGAGTCTTGAGGCCTTTTTCGGTGAGTTCCTTGGCAGCCCAGCCACCGGAGATACCGGATCCGACTACGATGGCGTCGAAAGTGTGGGACGCCTTTCCCTTGGTGCTTACATTCATGTTCGTGTCTTTCGATTTGGATTACATGGCCCAAGCCTTTTGGCCGGGTTTCAGAGGCATGTTGGCCACCCATTTGCCAGGGACGAAAACGAGTTCTAGTGCCTCAGTCGCTCCGACTTCCGAGCTACAGTAACAAAACTTGGTGAGATCCTTGAATTGCTCAAGGAAAGTGCGGCGGGGATTTTTACCTTCCTTCTGGGCCTTGCGTTTTTCTGCAATGGTTTCGTTGTTCATCTTGGTGAGAAATTTGACCTGCTCCTCTCCGTTAAGTTGACCAATATCCTTACCATGTTGATCTTGGCATCGGCGCATGAGATCAGCAAGACCATCGACGATTACGTCTTGATCTTCTTCTTCGAGGCAATCCTTGACAATGACTTCGATCCATCCGGGAACTCCGGCGTCAATAGCGCCAGGTGTATCTGTGCGTGGAATGATTGCTTCAGCGATCATGGCCGCTTGTGCCCGTTGCCCAGGCCGAAAGAAGGTGAGTTCTGCGGGATCAAAGGGTTCTCCCATCTTGGCGAAGGCGCTGTTGGGGAGGGCAATGCTCCCTCCCAGAGAGGCTGCCATCATTTTCATCAATTCTCTGCGTTCCATAATGTTTTAATATTAGTGGGAGAATGAAGATCTTGCCACGAGTGATCGAGCAAAAACCCAAAGAAGAGAATTGTGGTAAAATTCTGTTCGTTTTGAGTATTCCGATTCTCCAATGACTATTCAGGTTTTCCTTCGCTCCTTGGGGCGATATACAAGGGTGCTAGAGATGAAAAACTCATCTTGGCATTATTCTGTCGCCGCTTGTGACTGAATCTTCCGTTGTATTGATTTTTGAGCGCCTAAGTGATTCAATCAAGGTTGTTGGCGTTTCGTCTGCGTTACTGCTGCCATCCAGCCAGGAGTGGGGCACGGCTTCTTCATGAGAGTATTCATGAAATCCTTTCCCTTTAATTGCGGCATCGAGATTTCTTCGATCCAGACGCTCATGATTTCATTCCGTGAGCAACACTGGAATAGTGTTTCAGGATCTATAGAGGTGAAAACGATGAAAGTGTGGACCACAATTTGAAGGACGAGCTCTAGCGCGAGGCCTTTGATGCCTAAAGGCTTGGGAAACAAGAGTCTGAGTTGGATCCAAGAACGGTAGCACACCTGCAATACCTAACTTGAATACGAACAGGGTGATGGGCCGCGTGTTTCGATGTTTTGATTTTGAGGATTTTTAATAACTCCGGCCCCAGATTGCCCGTGATTTGGTCGGTTTGCCAGTCATGAAGCAAGGTGCCTCGGGCTCGTTTTGCTTATCAATAGGCAAGCAGCGGACTGCGATCTTTAGGCGTTTGGAAATCTCTTCCTCCTCGTCACGCGTTCCGGCCCATGGAGTGATGAGCCAACCAGGATTATCATTGGTCTCGTCCCAATGTTTTTCAAAAACAGCGAGCTCGGCGCACTCGGCAATGTTTTCGTTGCGGAAATCCCGGGCTCGTTCCAGTAGAGTTTGATGAACGTCAGCAATGATTCCGACTACCTCGCGAACAAACTCCTCTTTTTCCATGAAGGTCTTTTGATTGGCAGCCTGATCTCGGCGCTGGAGGCAGATTTTGCCCTCTTCCAAATCGCGTGGGCCAATTTCAACTCGAAGTGGAACCCCTTTTTTAACCCATTCCCATTTTTTGACGCCACCACCAAGGTCTCGCTTATCAACCTGGACACGGAGATTTTCATTTCCGTATGATTGTTCACGAAGTCTAACGGCGAGGGCCTGGCAGGCATCAATGATGGTCTCACGAGACTCCTCTTTCGGAGTGACTGGGATGATGATAATCTGCTGGGGAGCAACCCTTGGAGGGAGAATCAAGCCATCGTCATCTGAGTGGGCCATAATGAGGGTTCCTACGAGGCGGGTAGAAACACCCCAAGATGTGGTGTGGACGTGTTGCTCCTTGTTTTCTCGGTCGACGAAGGTGATGTTTTGAGCTTTGGCAAAATTTTGACCAAGATAGTGTGAGGTCCCGGCTTGAATTGCCTTTTTGTCCTGAACCATCGCCTCGACGGTAAGGGTCGATTCCGCGCCCGGAAATCGCTCGGCCTCGGTTTTCTCTCCCATGATGACAGGGATCGCGAGGAGGTCGCGGAGAGCATCGGAATAGAGCTGGTGAATCATGTGTGTCTCCTCGAGCGCCTCCTTCTTGGATTCGTGAGCGGTGTGTCCTTCTTGCCAGAGGAATTCCGCGGTGCGTAGAAACAGACGCGGGCGCATTTCCCAGCGCATGACGTTGGCCCACTGGTTAATCAAAAGAGGGAGATCGCGGTAGGACTTTGTCCAGCGCGAGAAGGCTGCTCCAATGATTGTCTCGGAAGTTGGACGGATTACATAGGGCTCCGTCAGTTTTCCGGTGGGAACCATCTTTGTCTTGCCGGTTTCAGGATCTTTTTCAGCTTCGAGGCGATGATGGGTTACCACCGCACATTCGGTCGCAAAGCCCTCGGCGTGCTCGGCCTCTTTTTCGAGATAAGAAAGGGGAATCAGTAAAGGAAAGTAGGCGTTCTCGTGCCCGGTGGCTTTAAAACGTCCATCAAGATCCCGTTGAATCGCTTCCCAAATCGCAAAGCCCCACGGCTTGATGACCATACATCCCCGGGTTTCAGAATTTTCAGCAAGATCGGCAGCGCGGACGACTTGTTGATACCACTCGGGAAAGTTCTCCGAGCGCGTGGGGGTGATTGCATTTTTGGGCTTGGCCATGTCGGGCGCAGGATTAGGGAAAGTGGAAGTAAGGCAAAGGAAAAACGAGGGGCTGGCTGAGAGAAGTTTGTTTGAATCACGCGGTTGCTTGCCAATTTGATTGGGGTTTTCTAACATCCTGATGTGCAGAGTGACCTTCGCGCCGTTCTCCAATACGTTCCGTTCTTCCGAGGTAAGACTTTCGTGTTGGTTGTGAATGCTACCCGGATGCCTGAGTTGGCCTTAGCAGAATCTCTTCTCGATTTAATCGCGCTGCAGCAGGTTGGTGTGAAGCTGGTCGTGATTTCAACCGGTGTTGGAGAGGCTCAAATTGACCATTTGTTAATTGATGGTGAATTGAAGTGGCAATCGGCGGATTTTAATGAAGATCAAGTTGAAGCAATTCTGAATAGAGGGCAATTGGCTCTGATCGAGAAGCCTGGCCTGGAGAGCCTCGGCGATGATTTAGTAGAGTTTGCGAGTTCGCTTGGAGCATTCAAATTAATCGTTCTCCTCCCTGAACAAGTATCTGGCGGTAATGCCATTTCAAGTGAGGACGCTCTAAAATGGCAGGGTGAAGGGCAGGTCCTGCTTCATCGGGCTGCGGAAGTTTGTAATCGTGGAATTCCTCGTGTTCATCTCCTTAATGAATCTTATCAGGGCGTCTTGATGGACGAGCTATTTTCAAACGAAGGAGTTGGCGTGATGATTTATGCCGATGACTATCTATCAATTCGGCCAATCGCTCCAGATGATATTTCCGAACTTCTGGCTATGGTTGGTCGCTCGATGCGTGATGCTCACCTTGTCCCTCGTTCCTATGAGGAGATCGAGACATTGTTGGATGACTTTCTTGTAATGACGATCGATGGTAATGTAGTTGGCTGTGTGGCCTTGCATTGCTCGGAGGAACCAAGGTGTGCTGAGATCGCTTGTCTTTATGTAAAACAAAGCCACGGCGGACAGGGATACGGCCAATTGCTGGTGAAAGCAGCTGAGGTGCGAGCGCTTGAACTGGGTGTTCCGTGGGTTTTTGCCCTTAGCACGAGGGCTGTTGATTTTTTCATGGCGCAACTGGGATATCAGCCTTTTCCGATTGAGGGAATTCCACGTTCCCGTCAGGAGCGATTGAGGGCAAGTGGTAGGGAATCCACGGTGATCCACAAGACGATCACGGGGTGATTACTCTTCGAGAAGTTGAACCGACAAGCGCTGAACGATTGCAACGTCGATTAGGAAGTAACTCGGATTGGTATCCGTCTTGCCAAAGAGAAGACGATTAGGCCGCCCGGCCACTATTTCCGATATTTTCAGTTCCCGTTGGACTATGCCGACCGGTTTTCCAGTTTCATCGATTTCTTCCACCAAAACGGAGATTTTGAGGTCAGGCTCGATCAACCGGATTGCCGCATCTTCGACCATCGGGCCGATCCACTTTTTGACCTCAACGTCGGTGAGTTTCTTCAGAAGTTTCTCGGCCTTATTTGTGTTCAGAAGTGCGGTGACATCCTTGCCTGCTCGGGTCGCAGACCACTCCGAGGCATAGAAGTTGTAGCTGAGGTCCAAGGCCGGTTTACCCTTTTTCTTGATCGAAAGCCCGCTGATCTCAAAGCGGTTGATGTTCCAGAGTCGTTCGCCTCGCCATTGGTATGCTTCGAGTGGCATCTGTCCGATCTTCTCGGCACCAATCTCAACAACATGTTTTGTGTGGTTGCCGTTTTCATCAAGACGGTTGGCGAAAAAATGGCGGGCGTTGATCTTCCCTAGGTGAATGGTGACATCGTCGAATTTCACCACCCTGGGCCTATCGAGCCCCAGCAGCTCAAGTCCTGTTGCTTGGGTTGAGAGGTTATTCCCCGGACGAGATACAATTTCTAATTCGCGATTTTTGTCGCCATTTAGCCCTGCTTCGTATGCCTCTTCGGAGATTTCAAGAGGCCGTCCATTGTCAGCCCGGCGGGCAAAATACTGAGGGCGAAGCTTTTCACCTATGACAAAATTAGCCGATTGATCATCCTTGAGCTTCATGAAAATCTTTCTGATGGGGCGGTCAAGTCCGTATTCAGCCGGGTCAGTGGAAGCGTCATTGGTGAAACTCTTAACTTCATTTTTAAAGAGCGCTTGGAAGAGTTCGTTGATTTGAAAAATATTGGCGGGTCCATCATATTCGGGTCCCAGCGATGAGGGAAGATCATCTCGGGTTACGCTGGAATACCAGCGCTTGGCCCGTTCGTGTGGATTCATCTCAAGAGTGAGAGCAACGGACCGTCCGGTAAAATCGCCTAATTTGATGGACTCTATCTGCCTGACTTGAAGAGAGGTCATGGTGCGGCTGCGGATGGTGTTCACGTTGCGGGGAATACTATCCAAAACAGAGCCCGATCCTTTTGGGACCAGAAGAACGGCTGACCTCTTTTTCTCCGGCCCTTCCGAAACAATGACAGGAATGGTATTCACCTGATCATTTTCCGGAGGGTAAAATGTCGCTGTAATTGGAGTGCTGAGTGAACCGTCAGGAAGAAAGTAGCTTATACTGATGGTGTAGTCGATATTGTCAGGAAGAGGGGCGGGAAGAGCTAGAGCTGATTCATCGATAACTGCATTTGCCTGAAGGGCCGCCAAGCCTCCAAGAAGCTTGTTGATAGCTGTGGGGCTGCTGGCGAGCTCGTAAGGTTTGGAGATCTTCCACTCATCGGTTTTCGAGAGTCCGTCGCGCTTGACAGTGATCTCGGAGTTTTTCTCTTTAAAGGTGATTTCACCGGCAAACCCCGGAGAGTTGTAAAAGACGCGGTGATCACGGAAGAGCCGTAACTCTCCAGTGAAAAGGTCTCTCATTTTGACTGTTCGAAGCTTGGGATCTGCAAAGTCCGAACAAACGTAGAGATAATCTGCTTGATCATCCTCTGCCGGTTGGATGATCAAAGTAGGAAAGCTTGGTGGAGTTTTTGTGGGATCTTCTGATTTAAAATTGGGATCAAAACCGCGCCAGCTCGTGTATCGGCCCATCTTGAAATGGCATAAAGGGCTGCCTGCCTTATCAAATAGCTCGACCTCAATCTTGTCTTTTTTGAGGCCATAATCGGCAAGATCTTCAACATCTTTGCGATCGACGATGTCTTCAATTTGTAATCGGGCGGCGAAATCGATTAGCGAGCGGACAGTTCGGGCATCAGCGTAGTCATCCCAAGGTTCCTTAATGAGCCAAATACCGCCAGCTTTGACGACTTCCGCACGAGTACCGTCGCTGTTCAGAATATGAATACGCCCAACGTCATCTGGATCGAATTGATAAACGGTATCACCTGTCATTAAAGGCGGAGCCCCAAAGATGAAGTGCAAATTGCCATTAAGCTGATGCATCACCGCAAGAAATCCTAGACCAGCGGTGATCAGCGTAATGAAAAGGGTGGGGAGAACTCTCATGGCAAAGGCTATTAGGCGCGACGAATGTTCCATACTAACATTGCGACCAGAAAGAGACCTGCAGGAATGAAAAAGAGGACGATATTACTTAGAAACTTAACCTCATCTTTGATGAGGTTAAGTTTACGGCGTTGGAGACTTCTTGGGCCAATCCCCATTAGTTCCTCCCTCCCAAGAAGCCAGTAGGTCGAGTTCTTAACGAAGTCGAGTTGCTCGTTACCAAGCCGGGTTGGATCGAGGAAATCCGATGTGGAGAGAATGATCATCTTCGAGATGTTGGGAGCCGTATTGTCGGAGTTAGCATTCCCTCGAATCACGGCTGCGCCGATGGAAAGAGGGCCGCCGTAGTCCGAGTCATCGTCGTATTTTGGATTGGCTTTTCTATAGTCCGTTTCACCCCAGAAATCGGGGGCAGTCTCGATCAGGCTGTAGGCCTGAATTCGGTTTGCTACAAGATCCTCGGCTCCTTCCCGCACTTCGAGGCTACTGACTCGACCCTCGAAGGGAACTGACTTCATCTCGAGGCTGCCATTGACTCCCAGCCCCGCCCCAATAGTGAAAGTGGCGAGTACTTGGTTCTCGGTCCGCCCGTTTCTTGTGCGAATGATCCGATCGTCGCGAGGAGTGACTCCGTTTTTGCGTAGGAATGCGCGCAAATTGACAGGACGGGTGGTCGGAGTCAGATACGCGACGATCGCGGAGGAAGGGCGTTTCCAATAATCCTCTAGAACTTCGATTTCCTTGGGCTCAAAATCATATTCTGGTGCCACAATTACGAGGCCCTCGGCATTGTCCGGAATTTTTTCGACCTGGGAAATTTTGAGCGGGAGTAGAAGGATGTTTTGCTTTTGAAGAGCCTCGCTAATGACCTGCAAAGGCGAACCTGCGGCAGACACCTCCAGATCGCTTTTGTCCTCGACGAGATACATGATGCGAGGCTTTCCCTCGATCGCTGATTGCAACATCGAGCTTAGTAAATCTTCATCCTGATAGCCGACGATACGCCTTTGATTATTTACATCGGTCCGGCTAATGACCATTGAGCTTGCAGGGAGGTAGCGTAGATGACAGGTGACGTCTTCCGTTGCTTCAACAGAGTTGGCGGAGGCTCCCTCACGAGCGTCGATGATAAAGATATCGTCTTCGAACAGCTTGTCGGCCAGAAGATCCCCGTAGTTGTTCTGAATTTCAAAGGCCCGATCCTTGTCACGAATCGGGTCGAGATACTCCAACTTCACCTTGCCTCTTGACAGCCTTTGGTATTCCTCGACCACCGGGCGCAGACGCGAGTAGTGGGGAGATGACTTTCGAAGAGCTGCAATAATCTTGATGGGTTGTTCCCGGTCTTGCACTCCGGAGGACGTGAGGAGTTTTTTAGTCGCTTCAGAGACGGTGAAATCATTGTTCTCACTGAGGTCATTCCGGGTTTGGTATGTGAATGCGAGGTAGTAGATAAAAATAAGGGAGAAGAGTGCGCAGACGATTTGGAGAACCGCCCTTATGCCGAGTCCAAGTCTTTTGACTGGTTGCGGTGGAGGTGCCATATCGAAGTTGGAATCTGTGTCAGCCATGGTTCCTAAAGATCAGGGTTTCCAGCGTCGGAAATCGAGGATGTGAAAGGTGAGGAAAAGAAAAAATACGGAGGTGGCGATATAATAGCCTATTGTTCCTGTGTTGATTAACCCCCTTGTGAAATCTACCAAGTGGCGGGGCGAAGAGATGAAGTTGAAGAAACCGGCAGCAGGAATCTGTTCCCCGAAGAACTTGGGGATCAGACCCAGAAACATGTGGAAAATCAGAATAAAGGTGCAAACGACCCCGGCGATAATTTGGCTGGATGTGAGTGCTGAGGCGAGACATCCATAGGCTATAAAGAGCATCCCCATGAGTGCGATTACGAGGAAAGCTCCAATCAATTCGCCGCCTGTGAATGGTGGTGGAACATCAGTAAGAACGGTAAAAAGATAAAAGTGGACTCCAGCCGTAATCCAAAGTGTCAGAAAAGTGGTGTAAGCGGCCGTGAATTTCGATAATACGACCTGCCAAGTCCGGACCGGAGCGGTGAGCAGCCCCTCAATCGTCCCCGATCTATTCTCTTCCGAGAAGAGCCTCATCGTGAGGACGGGGAAAAGGAACAGGAAATAGATGTTGAAAATCGGCGAGTTGAAAACGACCGAGACGAGGCTTTCAGCCACGGCGCTGTCTGAAAATTCCTTAAAAGTCGCGGTAAGGGCAAACCCCTGCATTAAAGCTGAGAAGCACAAAATTAGCCATCCGAAAGGGCTGAAAAAATAGGTCTTCAATTCCTTGAAGTAGAGAATCCGGAAGATACGCATGAGAGTGTGGGCTTAATCTTTGCGGGTGAGTTCGATGAAGACTTCTTCGAGCGTGCCAATTCGGCGGCTCAGAGAACGGAGGGGCCAATCTTTTTCTGCGACGAGCCTACCAAGTTTCATACGGGTGTCGGTCTTTGGCGCGGCGAAGACTGTGAAGCGGGTCCAGCCGTCCTGAAGTGGTTCTCCGACGACCCGAGTGACTTCCCCGATTTTAGAAATACTCTCCTCGACATCGGCCTTCGGAGCTTTGAGCTCGACGGTGACCTGACCGGCACGACGCATTGAACTGACAAGATTTTCGGGAGTATCGGCTGCCTTGATCTTGCCCTCGTCAATGATAACGACCTTATTACAGGTCATTTCGACTTCGCTTAGAATGTGAGTTGAGATTAAGATGGTGTGTTTTTCGCCGAGACTCTTGATGAGGTGACGAATCGCACGAATCTGGTTGGGGTCGAGACCGTTGGTTGGCTCGTCCAAAATTAGCAAGTCAGGCTCGTGAATGAGTGCATCAGCCAAGCCCACTCTCTGACGATACCCTTTGGACAGGGTCTTGATCATTTTCCGGCGGACGTGAGTGAGTCCGCAAGTTTCCATGACTTCTCCCATTCGTCTGCGGAGGCGGCCTCCGGATAGTCCCCGGAGTCCACCCCTGAACCGAAGGTATTCTTTTACCCTCATGTCGATATAAAGAGGGACATTCTCAGGCATATAGCCGATTTTTTTTCGAACCTCTAGAGATTCTCTGAAAATATCCTTACCGGCAATTCGAGCCGCACCCGAAGTTGGCGGAAGAAACCCTGTCAGCATTTTCAGGGTCGTTGATTTACCGGCGCCATTTGGACCAAGGAAGCCGACGATCTCTCCTCGAGTGACTTCGAAGGAAATCTGATCGACCGCCTTATGGCGCCCATAGCTCTTGCTGAGACTTGAAATCTCGATCATGGGTTTTTTTTTTAGAGAATCGGTGGTGCGGGTTGACTCGCGGAGGTGTGCGGATTAACTAACGGTAATGTTCGGGCTGTTCCAAGCATGAATGTCATTCTTTCGCGATAAACGTTCCTATCAACATCACATGTCCTCTCACATCTCGCCCCGGCTAAATGCCGAACTCTTGGACGAAAAATATGCTCAGTGGAGTGCTGACCCTCTTTCAGTGGAAGATAATTGGGCCGCATTTTTCGAGGGTTTTGAACTCGGTTCGACTATTCCTAAAAAAGGCGGTCCGAACGGCCAACCTGCTGCTGGTGGTGATCCGGCCCGTCTTGATCAACCTCTTTCGGAAGAGCAGCTCTCGTTTCGGGGGAAAGTCGTGAGTTTGGTCTATAATTATCGGACGCTTGGACACACTCAAGCGCATATTAATCCTTTGGAAGAGTCAGGTCCAGTCAATCCACGCCTTGAACTGAAGACCTTCGGTTTCACCAATGAAGATCTTGAGAGAGAAGCCGCTACCCAGTTTTTTCGAGGTGGAGAGACCATCAAGCTTCGGGACCTCGAGAATGCGCTGAAAAGGACCTATTCGGGAAAGACCGGATTCGAATTCATGCATATCCACAACACGCAGGTCCGTAATTGGATCCGGCGGCGAATTGAGGATAAGGTTGATTCTCCTACAATTAGTGGCGAAGACAGTAAAAAAGCCCTTCGATGGCTTATGGAATCTGAGCTTTTTGAGAGCTTTTTAGGTAAGAAATTTCTGGGAGAGAAGCGCTTCTCCTTGGAAGGGGGCGAAGGCCTGATGATTCTCTTGAATCAGATCCTTGAAGGTTGTCCGGCCTCCGGGATTAAGGAAATTGAAATGGGTATGGCCCACCGGGGTCGGCTCAACGTCCTCGCTCACTTCGTAAAGAAGTCTATTTCCACCCTCCTTTACGAATTCACCCCAAACTACGTTCCCGATCTTGTGGCCGGTGATGGAGATGTCAAATACCACCTCGGCTACGAAAAGGTTCGGAAATTGGAGGATGGCGACGTTAGGGTGAGTCTCGCTGCAAACCCGAGCCACCTTGAGGCAGTAAATCCAGTGGTCGAAGGAAAGGCACGGGCTCGTCAGCGGATGATCGGTGACGATGGGGTCAAGACTGATCGAAAAGTCGTTTTGCCACTTCTGATCCACGGCGATGCCGCTTTCGCAGGACAGGGACCCGTTGCCGAGGTGCTTAATCTCTCGCAACTGGGCGGATATCGTACGGGTGGCACAATTCATCTGGTAATTAACAACCAGATTGGGTTCACGACCATGCCGGAGGATGCTCGTTCATCGGCTTACGCGACCGATGTTGCTAAGATGATTGAAGCTCCGATTTTACACGTGAATGGCGAACGTCCGGAGGAATTGATTTGGGCGGCAGAATTCGCTCTCGAATTTCGTCAGGTCTGGGGGCGTGACGTTGTTATCGACATGTATTGCTACCGTCGCCAGGGCCACAACGAGACCGAC
>JBDNAG010000252.1:0-15070 GCA_039768565.1 Akkermansiaceae bacterium
ACTCCGGAGGCACCAAGCATTCCTTTGAAAACTCCCCCCGCACCAGTAATGAGAATGATTACGCCAGCTGGGCCGAGGGCCTTCGTGGAGACATCCATAAGGGCATCCCGGGAGGCTCCTCGTTTGGTCCCAAGAAGCCAAAGACTAAGGCAGGTGACGAGGAGGAGCGCGATGATGGGATGACCTAGGAATGAAATGGTTTGTTGCCATAAAGGTGCCGATCTCAGGAGTTCGTTGAGCTTAGCAGAGCGGACAGTTTTATCCAATCCGGAGGCCAGGCTGCTACCAACAGATTGCTCGACCAATGAAGCTGCGACGATCAGAACGATAGGGAGAAGCAGGATCGCGGCGATCATGCCAAAAGAAGGAGGATTCGCTTCCTCAGCGGTTTCCAGTTCGGGTGGGTCAATGTGAATGGTAGCGGCGATGCGACCACCGAAGGTGATTCCGGAAAGGATCGCGGTGGGGATTCCCACAAGGAGGCTGTAAAGAATGACGGTTCCGATTGGGATCCCGAAAGTGTAGGCGACCCAAGTGGGCCCTGGAGTTGGAGGGACGAAGGAGTGGGTGACCATCATTCCGGCCAATAGTGGCATGCCATAAACGGTAACCGATTTTCCGCTTCGGCGGGCGAGGGCGTAGATGATCGGGGCCAGAATGACGAGGGCGACATCGAGGAAGACAGGAATGGAAATGAGAAACCCGGAGAAGAGCATGGCCCAGGTCGCTCGTTTTTCGCCGGTGATACGGAGCATGCCGTTGGCGAGGCTTTGAGCTCCCCCACAATGCTCGATCATGGCACCAAAAATCGCCCCGACTCCGATTATGGTGGCAATAAAGCCGAGGCTGGATCCCATACTGTTTTTGATGGTTTCGCCAATGTCAGTCATTGACATTGTCCCGGAAGCGAGACCGACAAAAATGCTCGCTAGGAGAAGCGAGATGAAGGCCTGGACCCGGAATTTAAGAATGAGAAGCAGAATCAGGGCAATCGCGGCAACCAGAGTGCCGATCAGTCTTCCGGTATTTGCTTCGGCGAGAACAAGATAGTTCAGAGCGTTCATCATGAGGCGCCTAGCTGACCTCAATTCCGAAAGCGCTGGAAGGTAAATCTGCGGTTAAAAAGAGAAAGACCCAGACTTTGTAGCCCTGGTTTGGGATTTTTGTCTACCTCATCTCCGCGTGAGGGAGATCTTGGAAAGTGGAGGTAGTCCCTCTATTTTTGAGGTGGATCGCTGTCATCTTTGACTTTGAAGAACTGGCGTTCGACCAGAGGGGTGATGAAAGTCTTCGCTTGTTTCGTCGCCAAAAGATTAGTGATTTTAACGAGATTCTTAGTCAGATTATTCGTCGCCAGCAGCCGATGCCGATGGCCTGAAATACTTTGAAAAGTAGGTGAGATTCAATCGGGAGCGATCAAGCTTATCATTGGATCCATTCTCGAAAATAGGTATGTTTTTTCTCAAGATACTTTATGCCGGTCGAGTAAAAACTAGAACAGAAGGCAGTCGATACTTGTGAAACCAAGGACTATGAAAAGGGGCGGAAAGTATTGAATTTTAGGGGAGACAGCGCCATATTGGATTAATTTTCACAACAAAGATCAAATGGGTTTTTCTGGGAAAAAACTTTGAAGAAATAGCAGTTTTTCAAACCTGCAACCTAAATTTTTTAAACGGATCTTTTTTTGAGAAATCTTCAAAAGCGGTGCTTTTATTGTTTGTCGGAAGAAACCGACACCCCATTCGAACAACCGAACTTAAAAATATGAAAATTACTACCGCAATCATTGCCGCAGCAGCCGTCCTTCTTCCACTGACCGCCCAAGCTGACCATCACGGAAAGAAGCCTACCAAATCTGTCGTCGAAATTGCAGTGGGCGCCGAGGACTTTTCTACTCTTGTTGCTGCCGTTAAGGCCGCCGGCCTTGTCGAAGCTCTGTCCGGTGACGGCCCCTTCACTATCTTTGCCCCTACCAATGCTGCCTTCGCGAAGCTCCCAAAGGAAACTGTCGCTTCTCTTCTCAAGCCCGAGAACAAAGGAAAGCTTGGCGCAATCCTCAAGTATCATGTTGTGGCAGGCAAGGTGATGGCTGCGGACGTCAAGCCTGGTAAGGTTAAGACTCTTAATGGTGCCAAAGCAAAGATCGCGATCAAAAATGGCAAGGTGACCATCGACAAAGCGAATATTGTGAAGACCGACATCGTTGGAACCAACGGAGTGATCCACGTCATCGACTCGGTGATCCTCCCGGCCGCAAAGTAAAAATTTTTACTTGTTCATAAAGTGCATTAGCCCGTTTCCTCGAGAGAGGAGCGGGTTAAATTTTTGAGAGCCTAGCGATATGTTTATCCATGGGAGCTTCGATAACCGTTCGTTTTTTTGTGACCGGGTGTTGAAATTCCATCGCCTTCGCTTGTAACAGCATCCGGGTTCCGATTCCTAGGCTGTCTCCGATTGACTTACAGAAGCCAGGATCCTGATAGCGGAAATCGCCGACAATGGGGTGGCCGGTAGAGACAAGGTGACGTCGGATTTGATGAAATCGTCCTGATTGAGGAGTGGCTTCGACAAGCGCGAGTTCTTGTGCGTTCCTTTGGAGAACTCGAAAGGAAGTTTCTGCTGATTTTTCGGGAGCTTCCGGAGTTTTTCGAAGAGGAGCCACACAGGTCCACATCTCTTCGGATGGGTGACCATGAACCATAGCTAGGTAGCGTTTGCCGATCAGCCTGTTTTCAAAATCCTGTCGAATTTTCCGAGCTGCGCCGCGATCGGTTGCGAAAATAAGGACACCTGAAGTGGGCTGATCCAGGCGATGAATGACATGAATTTTTTCGTCGATTTGATCACGAAGAATTTTCATGGCGACAAGATCTGTGGCCTGCGGGTGGTCTGAAGGGTGGACCATGACACCGGGCGGTTTATCAATCGCGACAAGCCATTCGTCTCGGAAAAGGATGGGGAGGGAGGTCACTTTGAGGCAGGCTGATCAAAGATTGAAGCGAGTTTGGGCTGTGCGATGACTTCGGCCAAGGTATGTGAATTCAGGGCATCAAGAAATGCGCGTTGGGCTTGTGCGAAGTATCCCTTGAGCCGACAGGCTGGAGCGATACGGCAGATTCCGCCAATACCGGATTCACAATCGATAACCTTGGGGGTGTCCTCACCCAAATAGAGCAGTTCGCCAAGGAGAATGTCTTCAGGATTACGGCCGAGCTTGACACCTCCTCCCCGACCGCGTTGTGCCTGGAAGAATCCGTGACGAATCAATTCCTGACAGACTTTGGCAATATGATTGTGCGAAAGATCATAGGCTTCGGCAATTTCGCGAGCAGTGACCAGCCGGTCCGGATGAAGCGCAACGTAGATCAGCGCCCGATAGAGAAAGTCCGTGTTCGCGTTCAACTTCATAAAGAGGTGAAATTTTTACTGAATATCATCCGGGGGTAAATTACGGAATTTATGAATCGGAGAACCAAGCCAATTGTCTTTTGGAGTGTTAGTTCCTTTTTTATCTGCTTTTCTGGATCGGCCGATGAAAATTACCGCCATTCTATTCCTCACGATTGCCGCACTTTGTGCCGACGAGTTTCCAAAGGTTTATAATAGCGAAAAAAATCAAAAAAGTGAGCCGATGTTGCCAGAAGATGCAGCCAAGGCGTTTCAGGTGCCGAAGGGATTTGAGGTGACGGTTTTTGCCGCTGAACCGGAAGTGCGCAATCCCATTGCAATGGCTTGGGATGTGAATGGGCGGATGTGGGTTGCCGAGAACTACACTTATGCGGAGAAGGGAAAGCGGTTTGATTTAAACCTGCGAGACAGGATCGTGATTTTCGAGGATGCAGACGGTGACGGAAAAGCCGAGAAGAGAAGAGTGTTTTCGGACGAGTTGCAGATGCTTACCAGTGTTGAAGTTCAGCCGGCCGGTGTTTGGGCAATGTGTCCGCCGCAGCTTCTGTTCATTCCAGATCGTGATGGCGATGATGTTCCTGACGGCGAACCTGAAGTTGTTCTGGATGGTTTCACGGTAGCAAAGAGTAACTATCATAACTTTGCCAATGGACTGAGATGGGGGCCGGATGGTTGGCTTTATGGCAGGTGCGGGGGATCCTGTCCGGGAAAAGTCGGTGCACCCGGTTCTCCGGATGCCGAGCGGATTCCTTTGCGGGGAGGGATTTGGCGCTATCATCCGAAACGGAAGTTTTTTGAAGTTATCGTGCATGGAACAACCAACCCCTGGGGGCATGATTGGGACGAGCACGGCGAAGGTTTTTTTATCAACACTGTCAATGGCCACCTCTGGCACATGATTCCCGGTGGGCACTTTGACCGCCCGTTTGGAAGGTCGGTAAACTCCCAAGTTTATGAGGCGATCCAAATGCACGCGGATCATTGGCACTTTGATAAGACGGGAAGTTGGACCAAATCACGAAATGGAGCCGCGAATGACTACGGCGGTGGTCATTCCCATATCGGGATGTGCATTTATCAGGGGGATCATTTGCCCAAAGAGTGGCGGGGAAAATTACTGACGTGGAATCAGCATGGAAGACGGGTGAATCGGGAGCGGTTGGAAAGAGAAGGAAGTGGTTATGTTGCGAGGCGCGAACCGGATCAATTTCTTGCGGGTGATGACTGGTTTCGTGGACTTGATATTCGAGAGGGGCCAGATGGCGCATTGTATGGGTTAGATTGGAGTGACACCGGAGAGTGTCACGACCACACAGGGGTGCACCGCACGAGTGGGAGGATTTTCCGCTTTTCACATGGTAAAGCGAAAAAGGGGCTAAACGTTCGTGAAGTGTTGAGTGGGTCGGGTGGTCACCAGTTGATGATGGGGCAGGCAAATGCGAGACTCAGTACGCAGATTCGAAAATTCATGGCTCTGCCAAGTCGAAAGGCGATGAGTGGATCAGAAGGATTACCGGAGGCTGATATGACGGCTCCTGAAAAATTGCGTGCGATCTGGTTCTTACATGGGATGGGTATGATGCAGCGTGATTTTCTAATCGGTCTGCTCAATGATTCCTCAGAAAATGTCCGTGTTTGGGCGATTCGTTTGCTGACGGATGAGTGGGCGATTGATTCGGTCTATGGTCCGATGGCGCATCGCAGGGTGGCTTCTGATCCGGAGTTACGCGATCGCTTTGTTAAGATGGCGGAAGAGGATCAATCGGGCTTGGTGCGGCTGGTATTAGCTTCAACCTTGCAGCGAATCGCGATTGAGGATCGGGTGGTTTTGGCCTCGGCGCTAGCCGGAAGAAGAGGGGATGCGGATGATCACAATCTGCCGAAGTTATTGTGGTTTGGTCTGATGCATTTGGGGGAGGAGCGACTCGAAGTCGCGAAAGCTTCGGAGTGGCCGGATTTGCTCAGGTATCTGGCCCGGTCCTCGGCCGGGAATCCAGAAATGGTGGAACAGGTCGTCGCTATCGCTTTAGGGAATGAAGAGAAGACCGAAGTCTTACTGCAAGGGATGATGGATGGATTCAAGGGCGTGCAAAAGGCTCCAATGCCGGAAGGGTGGGGAGATTCCGCGGTAGTGCTGGCCAGGCGTGTCCCAAAACTAACCCGGGAGCTGAGTGCGCTTTTTGGAGACGGTCAGGCCATGGAGTCATTAAAATCGACGGTCATGGACGAAGGAGAAAGCATCGCAGTGAGGAAGCGCGCTTTATCTTCCCTAATTGATGCCAAGGTGGAAGGTTTGCGATTTTTGTGTGAGAAGCTCTTTTGGACTAAGGGGCTTTGTGAGACTGCGGTGAAGGGGCTTGCTCAATTTGATGACGATGAAATCGGGAGAAAATTGGTAAGAGATTTTCGTAAGCTTCGTCGGGCGGAGGAAAAGTCAGCTGTGATCGATGCTCTTGTTACGAGAGCCAAATGGTCGGGCTTTCTTTTGAAGGATATGAAGGATGGAAAAATCCCAAGGAATGTGGTTACCCCGTTTCATGCCCGACAAATCCAGGCGATGAAGGATAAAGTGCTGTCGAAGGTCCTGCGTGATGTGTGGGGTGAAGTTAGAAAATCAGAGAAGGTTTTGAGCGAGAAAATTGAGTCTCTCGAGAAGGCTCTGACTCCAGAAGTCAGAGCTCAGGGCCATAAGGCGCAGGGTCGTGTTCTTTTTCAAACTCTCTGTGCAAGTTGCCATCAACTCTACGGTCAGGGAGGGAAATTGGGGCCAGATTTGACTGGATCAGGACGAGCTGATTTGGGCTATCTTCTGGAGAATATCGTCGCGCCAAACTCGGTTGTGCCGGCGGAATATCAGATGTCGATTTTAACCCTGAATGATCAGAGGATTCTTAGTGGCGTGGTTTCGTCTTCCAATGACCGGAAGATAACTCTCCAGACCCTGACCGATGAAGTGACGATCGAGAAATCTTCAATTGCCAATACCACTCTAGTCGCGGACTCGATGATGCCTCCAGGTTTGTTGGACTCTCTTTCTATCACGCAGATTCGTGATTTGGTTGCGTATCTCATGTATTCGCAGCAGGTTGCATTACCTGAGGAAACAGAGTGAAGCGTGGCGGCAGTTCTCGTATCTGGCCCTAGAAAACGGCAGGCTTGTTTCACGATTCGAAACTTGTCTCAGTTTTGGAACGTAGGAAGATCCAGTGATGAAACGACGACACTTTCTTTCTGGTTCTATTGCGATGTCTGCTGTCAGTGCCCTTGGTAAGGCATCTTCCAAGTCGCTTTTGTTAGGATACGATAACTTTGCGGTTCGCGCGATGGGATGGAAAGCGAGGCAACTTGTCGACTACGCGGTGAAGCTAAAGGTTGATACCGTGTTTATTACGGATCTGGATGCCTTCAAGTCCCTTGATGAAAAGCATCTCGTTGAAGTGCGTAAATATGCTCAGGACAAAGGAGTCAAAGTCTACCTTGGAACGTGGAGTATTTGTCCGACTTCGGTTAGTTTTAAAGACAAGTGGGGAACAGCCGAAGAGCATTTACGGTTGAGCCTGCGATCAGCGAAAGCGCTTGGGTCACCAGTGATTCGGGTTGTGCTTGGAAATGGAAGGGATAGACAAACTAAGGGTGGAATCGAGGCCCGGATTGCGGATACAGTGAAAGTCCTCAAGTCCTGCAAGGGGATGTGTGAAGATCTAGGTGTAAAAGTTGCCATGGAGAACCACGCCGGCGACATGCATTCGCTGGAATTGAAATCGCTTGTGGAAGCAGCTGGAAGTGATTTTGTAGGCGTTAATCTTGATGCCGGTAACGCGGTTTGGACTCTGGAGACGCCGCTGGAGAATCTGGAAAACCTAGGCAAGTATACCCTGACTACAAGTCTCAGAGATACGCAGGTTTGGAAGAGTGAGAATGGAATTACCGCGCAATGGACCGCGATGGGTGAGGGAATGGTCGATTGGAAAGCATACTTTAAACGCTATGCTGAACTTTGTCCGAATGCTCCCGTTCAAATCGAGACGATTTCCGGGTTCAATCGAGAGCTGGCCTTTCAAAAGGACGGGTTTTGGAAGTCATGGCCAAAGGGAAAGCCTGAGAGTCTTGCCGCGTTTGAAAAATGGGCTGCTCCAGGGAAGGCCAGAAAACCCCACAAGTCTTCTTCGAAAGAAGATGAACAAAATTACCAAAAAGGGGAAATCGAGCGTAGTATTGCTTACTGTAAGTCGCTTGAGCTCGGTGTTTCAAAATGAAGTTGGTGGTTCTTAGTTGGTTATGTTTGCTTGGATCCCTTTTTGGATCCGAGCCATCTCTGGCCGATTTGGGCGAGAGGATCTTTCTCGATACCTCACTTTCCTCGCCTCCCGGACAAGGCTGCGTTTCTTGTCACAGTCCGCAGGATGCTTTTTCAGATTCACGTCGAGTGTCTCCCGGCGCGGTAAAGGGGCGTGTGGGACGTCGGAATGCTCCGTCGCTTATGTATGCCGCGTTGATTCCATCCCAGAGGTTGGAGGATACCTACGACGAGAACGGAGAATTGGAATACATCGTGGAAGGTGGTCTGTTTCTCGATGGTCGTGCGCATGATCTTCTGGATCAAGTTCGTCATCCTTTCTTCGATGAAGATGAAATGAACATTGCCGATGACAGGGAGTTGGCGGGCAAATTGCGCAAGAGAGACTATGGAGATGAGTTCAAGGGACTGGGAAATAAAGAGGCGAACAAAAAAGCTTTTGAGGCTTTGGTTGCCTTTTTACGTGAGCCGATGTTCCGGCCCTTCAATTCACGTATTGATGAGTACTGGGCTGGTAACAAGGATGCACTCACTCTCTCGGAAAGACGGGGCCTTGATGTTTTTCAGACGTCAGGTGGTTGTGCAACCTGCCACCTGACGGGAGTTGCCAGTTGGCCCAAGCCATTGCTGACTGATTCGGGGTTTGATAACTTGGGTGCGCCGGCGATTGGGGCGATCGATCCCGGGTTGGGAGCGGTTACCGGAAAGTTGGGTGAGCTTGGACAGTTCAAAGTGCCTTCACTTCGAAATGTCGCTTTAACGGCCCCATACTTGCATAACGGTTCGATTAAGACCCTGAAGGAAGTGATGGAGTTTTACAACAAGCGCGATCTTGAACCGGAACGTTGGGGCGTGACCAATTATCCCGGAACGGTGAATCACGAGGATATGGGTGACCTTGGTCTGACCGATCAAGAGGTTGATGACCTGGTCGCTTTAATGGATGCTTTTACCGATCGAAATCTAGTTGAGATTCCAAAGGGGCAAGTCTTTCCTGATGTGCCTCCGGGAGTTCCTCCGACTGAAGAAAGGAGGGCGTTTTTTCTTCCCAAAAGAAGGCATGATTTAAAAGCTCCTCGGAGGCCGGGTGATCAATAAAGTATAGGGGTTGGCGGCCTGTTGGATAATGAAAATGATCACTCCCACCACGACGACACCACCTCGAAGGTAGATGCCTCCCTAGGGATCGCCAGGAATCGATGGGGAAAAATAATCGGGTTGTCGACTGTTTCTGCGGTTTTGATTCTTCCGAGAATTTCCACAGTGATACCTGGGCTAGACGAACAAGGCTATCTTCGTCGGATCTTAGTGGAACAAGGGCATCATCTTCAATATTCACTATCGAGCCTGTAGACATGGTCTGCGAGGTAGTGAGAGTTCTCGAAAGCGTCTGTAGGGTATCTGAATTGATTCCAATTTCCCGGGTGAAGCTTCGATTTTCGATTAGAAGGGTGATCACGAATGGGCTGGTGTCGGAAGCGAGCCATGAGCCTCCGCCGGCTCCGCGTGAAATTCGGAACACTTCAGGTTTACCCGAGCTGTTTCTGACAGGCGGAGTGGCGCTTAGGCGGTCAATCTTCTCTCCTGATTTTTAAGGCGAACTGTTAGAGGGAAGTTTATGCCTGGAGTGACTGAAGCGGGGGTGATGAAAGTCACCGTTGTGGTGTCGATGATGCCCGCCGGGGCGTCAACCGCGGGCCTTTGAGTCCTGGTTGAGATTCCGTTGTTTCACGACGGCCGATTGGGATCCCGAAGGATAAATTGTATTATTCCTGTTTTAGTCGGACCTCCTGCCTCTCCGGAATAGGTGCTCCGCGAACTTAGTTCATCGACCGCGATTTGGGCAGTTGCCGTTGCGAGGGGGCAATGAGTAGAAAGTAGCGAATCTTCATGGCAGAGTACTATTTTGCCATCAGCTTGATCTCTAGTTTATCGAAGCCGTTTTCCCTTGAATAGGCCGGGTTTTCTTCGCGATGAGGCGTGGCTTTTACAATCTCGATTCTTACTACTTTCGAGACCAAGGTTTCAAGAAGCGATCGAATGATGAGTCTCGCATGAGGGGCTCCGAGACAGAGGTGGGTGCCGAAGCCGAAGGAGACATGTGGGTTGGGCTTACGATCAAGGATGATCTCTTCGGGGTCGTTGAAGACTTCCGGATCAAAATTTGCAGCGGCCCAGCCAAGGGAGACGCGACCTCCTGGTGGGACAAGGTTTTCTCCCACTTCTGTCTCAACCGGGCAGACTCGCCCGATGTGAGTGAGAGGCATAAACACTCGGAGAAATTCTTCGCCGGCAAGCACGAGGCCTTTGGGATTGTCACGGAGCGAATCGAGATCTTCCGGATGTTTGCCAAAATGGGCGATAATTGATGAGATGCTATGAATGATGGTATCGCGTCCTCCGGCGAAGGTCAGGTTTGCGAATCCCATCTTTTCTTCGTGGGTCAGTGCGCGGTCTCGAAAAGTCGCTTGGTTGAGGGCTGTGAAAAGATCCGGGCCGGGATTATTTGCGGCTCGTTCAAGAGCAAAGGCAAGGTGGTTCTCGAGTTGTGAACCACTGCCATTTTTGTCGTGGAAAACGTGGATACCCCAGTTGATGTAGGTTTCGGCTTCAGACTCGGGAACATTTAAAAGGTAAGTCAGCGCGCGGGACTGAACAGGCAAGGCGAACTGATGAACGACTTCCAGCGGGTTGTCACTGGCTAGAGCATTTCCCAAAAGTTCATCGATGAGGGCCTGTACTTTTCCTGTGACCTCAGGAGTCTTAGACCGCTTAAAAAAAGGTTCAACGATCTTGCGGTAATCAGAGTGTTCGGGAGGATTTGTTTCGATGGGGAGTTGCCGCATCGTGCGCATTTCCTCCTCCGAGGGGATGGGGACTCTGAATGGCGCATCGGAGCTGAACGTCTGCCAGTCTTTCGCGGCGGCCCGAACCTCGGCATGACGGAGGAGCATGGGAATCGCTTCTCCTTGAAACGGGCATTTTAAGATCCCTTTTGTTCGACGTGATTCTTGGAAGGAGTCTTTTGGCATGGCAATGAAGGCTGATCTTACGGGTTTTGGCGAAGGTGCCCTAAGACTCTATCTTCTAGCCCCCGAGGGGCGATTGGAATTGTAAAGTCTTCCAAACAAAATCACTTCAGAATCATTGGATATTAGAGATTTTATCCTAGGTTTTTCGTGGAAAAGTGTTAAGAGCAGTGTTCATCATATTATGAAAACAATAAAACTAATTAGTGCTAGTGTGCTTTTTGGGGGGATAGCTCTCTCCCAAGCCGCTACTGTAAGTTGGGGGGCTGTTGGTACAGGAATCCAAGGTGGAGACCTGATTACCGATGGTAATCCGTATGCGGCTGTCAACGGTGGGGCTGATAACGGTGGAGGAGGTGCAGTGACCATTGGTGACAATGTGTTCACGGTAGGGCCGATCAATTCGGCTGTAGCTGGAACTGTTAGCAATACCAATAATGGTGGTTTCTACTCGCCGTCAAGTGGTAATACTAGTCTAGATATTATCATGGACAGCCACACCTATATTACCGCAGCAAATCCTAATGGAGTCGGCCAGATTGATATTCCTGTAACTCCTGGGAACTCCTATTTGGTCCAATTCATTGGTGTTGGAGACGATCGAGGATGCTGTGCTACTCGTGAGCAGTTCGTGGACGATGGTAACGGCAATATGTCCGGTGCTCTTACCCGGGGAGGTGGCGATTGGGTGGTAGGATCCTTTACCGCTGATGGTCCGTTGCAGTCGTTTTTCGTGACCGGTGAAACCGATCCAGGCCTCAGTGGTTTGATCGTTCGTGATTTGGGAGCAGTTCCCGAGCCCGGAACGGCACTTCTTTCCTTAGCAGGACTTGTTGGTCTGTCGCTTCGCCGCCGCCGATAGGATTGTCTGCAAATCGATTTCAAGCCGAATGTCGTTTATATGGCATTTGGCTTTTTTGTGTCCGGACGGCTACTCGACCACTTTCAAACGTATGAAGGATTTTTCCTGCGCACTCACTGCTAGCGCGCTGCGATAGGAGATGGTCGAGGTGCCGTCGTCATTATCAATCTCTGATACAAGCACGATGTCGGGTGTTTCATTCCAGGTCTCCAGATCGCTGGAGATTTCGGGAGAGAGGGTGACGATGTTCTGAGAGTAGAGATTTCGCTGGTAGCTAATGACGAGGTAAGTGTCGGAAATACCGGCGACGGCGAAGGGTTCGAAGGTGAGATTGATGAGCGCTTCGGCATCCCCCGGAATTTCGTCGCTGGAACCCAAAGCGTATTCGATTAAGGCATGGTAGTAATCTCCGTCATTATCGGCATTTGGATTACCAACAAACCCCGTAATATTGCTCTCTCCTGGGGCTCCATTTTCGATATTGGAAGCAACCCAGTTGGTGCCTGTCCCATGATCGGGGATCGGGAGGGCTGGCGATTTTAAAACCATGGTGAATCCACTGCCATCGCAGTATGGCCAGGGGAGATCATCATCATATGTAAAGTCCCGAATGACAGCGTCAGACGCGTCGAGGAGAGTGACTGGTTCTCCGCTATTACTGAGGCGTCCGCTGTAATTAGTGTTACCAAGGACATCACTGGCAATAGTGACCGAAGTTCCGTAACGAGCTTCAAAAGCTGCGCGATTTTTCACGATGACAATGCGCTCACCTGGTGGAATGAGAGTATTGTCAGCGAGGTTGAAAGTGATGCCCAAGGTGAAGCGAACCCCAGTGAGGTCGATTGTTTGAGATCCGACGTTCATGAGCTCAACAAATTCGTAGTCATCGCGGTCGGTGGAGACGGTGATTTCGTTTGGAGTAGTAGGTTCGGCTGGGTGGTAGCTAAACTCAGAAATGATGAGATTGCTACCATCGGCGGGAATGGTGTCGGGGGTGAAGAAGGCTGTATTCAGAGCGCTCCACTCACCGGTGCTACTGTTATAAGAGCGAGAGAAAAGCCAACCTGGCTCCGTGATGATAACAGGATCGGAGCTATGGGAACTGCCACTTCCAGGAGGGTATCCTGTGAGGTCGAGATCAAAACTGATATCCGAGCTGGAGCCACTTGTTTGATGAATCTCGACAGCGAAGGTATTGCTTCCTGCGACGAAGGCGCTTGGGAGAAGATCCCGTATGGTCGTGCCATTTTCCGGACCGTTGCCATTGGCGAAGTCATCAAATGAAGGATTGGCCCCGATGTTTTCACGAGCGACCTCCACGCCGTTGAGGTAGACTATAACGGCATCATCATAGGTGACGTTGAGAGTGAATTCTTCGAAAACGCTGGGGTCGTCGATCGTAAAGGTTTTTCGAAAGTATGTTGTGGCATATTTGCTGTTACTATCTCCACCAAATTCCACGATGGTTTCCTCATCGCCATCGCCATAGCCCAGTTGTGACGGGCCGGATTCCCAGCTGGCATCGTTGAAGGAAGTGGCCTGCCAAGCGGTGCCCTGGTTGCTTCCATCGTCACGATATTTCCAATCGTCGCCACTATCGATGAAGACAGTGGTGGTTGGCCCACCGCCGTCATTGCCATCCAGAGTGATAAGAGTCGCGGCTGGGTGGATGGGGCCGCCGACAAGACGGGGATCAAGAGAGTGTCCATAGTCGGTAGGATCGTCATCGCCCTGACCAAACATGTAGTATATTTTTTCGACGGTAGTTGGAACCCGAAGGGTGGGGCCGGTACCGGCTGGAAGGGAGCCACCGTGTTGGCTGTAAACTGGAGCTTCGATATCGGGGTAAAGGTCGGATGAGCGAAGTGAGTCCAGAAAGAGGTCATCCCGTACCGGGAGCCAGTTGTTGACGATGCGGTTATATTCGCCCTCCCAGTCAGAGAGGTCCCGGTTTCCGCCGTGTTGGTCGCCCCAGCGCGCGGCTTCGGGGTTCAAAATACTTCGATGCTGGGCGGTGACTTCATCGTAAAGTGTCCGGGCATTTTCGGGCGTCAATGGGCCGTCGTTAAACAGCGCGCGGTGGGCGCGGTCGGCAAAGCGTAGGCGGAACTCGGGGCTGTCCTGAAGTGCCTCGTTTGCCTCGGCGATACCTCGGTAGTCATCAATGCGGTCGTAGTTGGTGTTGGATCGGAGAAAAAGAGACCATTCAGAATCCCACATAAAGTATTTGTATCCGGTGCGTGTGGCCTGCGTGTCGATCCCGCCATAATAATTTTTATTCGGCCAGTCACTGTTGCCGCCATACCAGTTGGTGATGAAGTAGTCGGCATTGTTTGAGGGGTCGCACCAAATTGGAAAGGCGTTGTTGCGGGAGCCGTCGGGATTGAATCCACAAGCTTCGAGGAATTCGGCATCCCGGGCAGTATCTGACCCTGCCGAGGAGATGTCGTCGACGGAATTCAAGTAGCTGTTCCAAAAGTTAAGGTTGGTGGAGTCGTTGATTGGACTGCCAGAGTTCTGGCCTTCCCAGAGGTCTCGGTCGGCATCTTCAATGTAACTCTCAGCGAAGCTGGAGTCTGGGCGTTCAACGACATTGTAAAGTCCCCAGTAAACTCCGTTGATGTAGAGATGAAGGTAGCGTCCGTGGGGGGCTGGCTGGCCGAGGGCGAGTTGGACACGTCGACCAAATTCATCGCGCGCATACTGTGGTTGGCCGTTGGCTCCGTTCCATTGCCATCCGTCATTGGATTCCATACGGAAGATGAGGGTTTGAAATTCCTGGGCAACACCGGGGTCTTCACCAAAGAGAGGAAATTTGAGCGATCCCTCTCCTCCGGTGGGTTCATTACTCGTTCCGAAATTCGATTTAAAGAGGACCCGAAAAGATTTTTTTCGAGTGAGTCCGAAGCTGCGAAATGCTCCGCCTTGAATGCGAATCGCGCAGTTTTGCTGGAAGGATTCTCCCCCTACCGGATCGACAAGTTCCAACGAGGTCTTGCGTTCCCATGCCTGACCCGACGACTGCGGGTTGGAGTAGATACCGGAGTTTCCGAACATGTCGCCTGTGTCCATCGCGATGGAGAGGCTTGGGACGGTCTTGAGGTCGTTGGTGACGGTATCGGGATCGACGTTGGCATTATTCTCCATGCCATAGTAGGGGGACTGACCACCCCAGGAAGATGGAAGACCGTAGAGAGATTGAGTGTTTGAAACTGTTTGGTCTGCCACGGAATCGACGAGGATATAGGTATGGGTGTCGATGTTGGTAGAGACAAATCCAGCCCGGTAGGCGATTGCTTTTACTGCCATCGTTCGGTCGATGGTTATGGGGCCGGTGTAGATGGTTCCGCTGGTCTCGCTGGGCCAGCTACCATCGGTGGTGTAACGGATGCTTGCTCCGGGAGTCGTGGAAGAAATGGAGAGTGAGAAGGGATTGTCGTAAAATCCGCGGCTCACGCTGAAGTCGGTATC
>JBDNAG010000253.1:0-7094 GCA_039768565.1 Akkermansiaceae bacterium
GGGTTCCTGCTTGGACCTGTCCAGCTGGAAAACAGGGTTGGCGGTATCAAAGACAAGCTTGAGGCCCGGGACTTCTTCCACAAGGCGTAGGGTGTGGTCGGGCGAAAAGCCGCCCCAGTTCATGCAGTTTTCGTGGATTGCCTGAAGCCCGGCATCAGAAAAGCGGGCATGAATTTCGCGGAGGCGACGAAAGCGTTCCTCCTCTTGTTGGTCGCTGCCCCAAGGTTCCTGAGCAAAGGACATGATACGGATTAATTTGGTGCCGAGGCGCTGCATCCTGGGGATTGCCCTCTCAATTTCAGCCAATGTGATGTCGAAGTCCGAACTGATCTTCTTCCCCCAATTACCAATGAGTGAGCCGAATTCAGGAATGGTGATGCCGGCTTCGTCAAGTTGGTCTGCCACTCCATCGAAGTGATCCTGAGGGAGTTCGTGGAGGTTGGCCCCATTCACACCACGGGCCGAGATACGGGTCCAACCAATTTCCTTGGTTGCCTTGATCTGGGTGGCGAGGTCCTGCGCTGCTTCATCTGCGAATCCGGTCAAATACATGGACTGTGCTTAACCCGAAATTCATGAAAGGCCAAAGCGGATTATTAGGGAAGAGGGAGATCGTGCCTCACCCTCTTGTGTTACAACAAAAGATTGCTATTGTTATTGAGTCTCAATAACAACAGTTATTCAGAAAACGCTTATCCATCGTCAGTCCGGAAGTCTGGATTTTGATATTTGGCATCTCACCGGCAATTCCGGTGAGTCGGGAACGTGGGCTGATATCGTAAAAAGATCGTCGCTTCATCTCGTTCTCAATCAGAAAGGGGAGGGCTTGGTGATGGATTCGGGGACCCGATTGACACTACTCCCTTCTACGGCGGCCCTTTTCACGACTGGAAGCATGGCAGGGTTGATGTCGGCGACGCGATTCGCCTCCGAGGCCGGCCATGATTTTTTAGTTTTGGTCATTCCGAGTGATTCGGTGGAGCGGGTTTTCGGACCGGTGGGTCCCATAATGAGAAAAAATCTGGGGATCCTACGACGTTGGTCGGAGCGCGAATCGGACCTGCTTGGAGACCTAATCCTACCGCCCATTCAACCTGCCGCCGAAAAAGCGTGGTATCTTGCGAAGACCCTCGAACTCTTGTCATTACACTTGTTCCGCCAGCCGAAGGAAGAACCGAGATTCTTCTGCTCAATGATCCGGTCAAATGCCCATCGCCATGTTCGCGAGGCATTAACTCTTCTGGAAGGGCGATTGGATCAGGCGCTCGATCTTAAAAAGTTGGCCCGTGATGTGGGGTGTGCTCCACCGTATTTGAGTCGTCTGGTGAAACAGGAAACGGGCAAGACCCTTCTCCTTCATTTAAGATCGCTGAGGATCTCAAAAGCGGCGGAAATGCTTTCGGAGAATCGACTCAATGTAACCGAAGTTGCATTGGAGGTCGGTTATCAATCGCTTTCCCATTTTTCCAAGGCCTTTTCGTTGGAAAAGGGGATGACGCCTTCTCAGTTCATCAAGAGAGAAAGATAGTCCTCCTCTCTGTCTGCCGTCTCAAAATGGCAGGGCAAAGAGACGTCAACAAAAGGCAATTTGCCGCAAGCGCTACATCTTGTTCTTTGGGATAATGTGATCTAAAGACCGAGACTAGATTCTAATGGTTGATCAGGTGAAATGCTACTCCAATTCCTGAATCTGCCTCGGCAGCTTTCGTTTTGTTAGGCTGCTTCGTTGCCCTCCGTCGAAAGCGATAAGTGAGCCATTCCCTTGAGTTGGTAGTTTGTCATTCTTCGTTTTCCAAACGACACCGATCGAAGGACAATAAGATTCAATCTGTCATGGCTAAGTTGATTGTGACTTGAGAGCACTGCGATTCTTGGAGAGGCCATTCGTCGGTGTGACAACTCTCCGAGGCTTTGATTGAACTCGAGCACCGCGACTATTTTTTGCCACGCCGAGGATCAACCGCAGGATGAAGAGACAGGTGAATTGGGTGAGGGGTTATCGGTCGAGGTAGCTAAGGCGTGGGAGAAGGCGTTGAGTGAGGCCGAGGTGCCAGATTATGTGAGAAAGGTAGCACTGCGAACCGTGATTGTTTTGGGAAACGAGCTAGAGTCGGTTTTTGATTGCCTTCGAAAGCTTGCTTGGTTGGGGCTGGGCGGGCTGCATGGCCGGGTTTCGGAAGATTGCAGGGCGGAGCTTCGGCCTACCTACGACGAAGTGGATGCTCGAGATTGGAACCTGTGTGATGAGGTCTGAGACGGAGCTTGTTTTGAAAATTCGCTGGGTTTTGCCAAAGCGTCTCGAGGCTGAAGGAATTTCGAATTCCAGTGGTGCGACTTCGAGAAAGCCTTGGAGCATTTGGAAGGTCGGCCAGGTGTTGTGATGGAAAGGTAGCCGAAGGCTTCTGTATGTGGTTCTAGATTGGTGAGGTCTAAAAGCTGGAGCTTTCAGTGACTCAGGGAAGGGAACTGAAGCCTTGTCATCTTAACGCAGCCATTGGAGACTCAACCAGAGCATGAAATTACTCCAAGCGGGGGATCGGTCGATCTCCCAGATGATGAAGGGCTGCCTCGGCAGCATCGCAATTACTGCAACGGCACTCACGCTTTCGAGTTGCGGGGATAAGGAAGAAGTTAAAAAGACTGGTGACGAGGTTAAGGCTCTTGTGATGACCGCGATTCCTGATGAGAAGGTTTCGGACCAGGAAACCAACTACAAGGCCCTGCAAGAGTATCTCGCCAAGGAACTTGATATTGAGGTGAAGTTTTCGATTTCTTCCAGCTATGATGCTGCGGTTGAGCGATTCAAAAATGGTGAGGTTCACCTTGCTTGGTTTGGTGGATACACCGGGGTTCAGGCCCGCGAAGCGGTGCCGGGTGCCCGTGCCATCGCGCAAGGGGATGTCGACCCCAAGTATAAGAGCTACATGATCGCCAGCAAGAAAACGGGTCTCACGAAGTCGGATGAATTTCCGATTGGAATCAAGGATCTCGTTTTTAGTTTTGGTTCCAAGAGCTCGACATCCGGGCGACTCATGCCGACATACTTCATTTTGAAGGAGACAGGAATGATGCCTGATAAGTATTTCTCGAAGCCCGTTCAGTTTCAATCCGTCGGTGGCCATGATGCGACAGCACGTGCAGTGGCGGGGGGATCGGTGGACGTGGGAGTGTTGAGCTACAAGAAGTATGATTCGATGGTGGCTGCCGGAGAGATCAAGGCGGAAGATGCCCCGATTATTTGGGTGACTCCGGATTATGCCGACTACAATCTCACGGTTCACCCTGCGCTTGATGAGATGTTCGGTGAGGGCTTTATTGATAAGTTGCAGAAGAGCTTGGTTGAGTGCACCGACAAGGGTATTTTAAAGGCCTTCAATCGCGATGACCTTATTCCGGCTTCGAATGAAGAGTTCGAGGGAATCGCCGAGGTGGCGAGGGAGTTGGGAATGATGCGCTAGTCATCAGGAAAACTTATGACTTTAATCAGGGCGGGGTTCTTGTAGAGAATCCCTCTTTTTTATGTTGGAATTTCAATCAGCAATTTTGGCCTACGGTTCGGTAGTGGCGATCGATGCAATCGACCTTAGCATCGAGGCCGGCGAGCAAGTGTGCTTGATTGGTCCCAGTGGCTGTGGAAAGACCAGTCTGCTGGGCTTGATGAATGGACGGTTCCAAACTTCGGCTGGAAAAGTGGCGTTGAATGGTAAGGATCTCAAGAAGCTTTCAGGCAGGGATCTTAAATCAGTGAGATCGAAGATTGCTTGGATTCCACAAGATCTCGGCCTGGTTCCCAATCTACGGGTGAATCAAAATATTGCATGTGGACGGGCTGCCGGGAAAGGGTTTTGGGGACTCGTGAGGAGTCTGATTTTGATGGGAAATCAGGAGAAGGAAGAAGTTGCAGACTTGTTGAAAAGAGTGGGGATTGAGGAGAAAATTTTTACTCGTGTGGATCACCTCTCGGGCGGACAGCAGCAGAGAGTGGCGATTGCGAGGGCTCTTTATCAGCGCCCGGAGGTGATTTTGGCTGATGAACCGGTCAGCGCGGTTGATCCCGAGCGAGCCAAGAGTTTGGTTGAATTGTTGACAGGCTTGGCGAGGGAGGAAGGGAAGACCCTTGTGATGAGTCTTCATGATGTTGATCTGGCAGAGCGCTATTTTGACCGTGTGATTGGTCTGCGGGAGGGAAAGGTGGTGATGGATGGAACCCCGGGCGAAATTGACCTGGCGCAACTTTACGATCTTGATTGATGAGGAGGCGCTGGTTCTTTTTGGCAGGAGCAATTCTGTTTTTCGCAGGGCTCTGGATTGTGGGGGCAAAACCGGGTGATTTGATCCCAAATGATGGAGGTCGCGAAGCCGCATCTGAATTCGTGGGGGCAGCGCTTAGTCCGGCATTTGATTTCGAAGATCTGGAGATGCGGGGGGGAGAGATTGGCTTTATTGGAAAGCTGGGCAGGGCGCTTTGGCTGACCTTGCGATATGCGGTCGCGGCAATGAGTCTCGCTTTGGTGATAGGAATTGTCTGGGGTATACTGGGATCGCGAGCGTGGTGGTCCCGTTCTTCGCTTTTTCTTCAAACTTTAAGAATTGGCTCTAGGTTGCTGGCAACTGCGGTGCGCTCGGTTCATGAACTCATGTGGGCATTGCTCTTTTTGTCTGCAGTCGGGACCTCTCCTCTAGCGGCTGTTTTGGCAATGGCTCTGCCTTATGGGGGAACCCTGGCGAAGGTCTTTTCCGAGTTGCTGGACGAGAGCGAAAGCTCGGCTGCGAGCGTGATCCAAATGAGTGGCGGGAGTGGTTTGTCAGCCTTCATTGCTGGAGTGGTAACCAGAGCGCTGCCCGATTTGGCAACTTATGCGCTCTATCGTTTGGAGTGCGCCATTCGCTCTTCGGCGGTGCTTGGTTTTGTCGGTGTTCCTACGCTGGGCTATGAGATTAAGACGGCCTATGAAGATGGCCACTATCGCGAAATTTGGACCTATCTCTATGTTTTGCTCGCAGTTGTCATTTTCTTCGAATGGTGGGGGGCGAAAGTACGACGTTTACTAACGGCAGGAGTTTCAGCGAGAGTTTCCGGCGTAAAGAACCCCGAGATTGGTCAGCTTTGGAAAACGCGGGGAACTTCCATGTTTTTACGGGGTTCATTATTGGTCATTTTGATCGGAGGAGCGATGAGCTGGTTGGCCGAAGAGCAATGGGGCGCGGGAGTTAGCAGGGAACAGCGTATGCGTAATCTGGATCGATTTGCGGAAGAAATTGTTCCATATCCGGTTCGTGAGGCTGATGGTGACTGGGGGGAGTTTGGGGCTTGGTTTGGGGAAAAAATGTCAGAGGGGGGGAGCGACGCTGTTTGGCAAACCTTTCATCTTGGAACAGTTGCCATCCTACTTGCGGGGGTGCTGGCATTAATTGGAGTGCGATTTGCCGCGCGCTCATTGGCTTCGTCCACACCACGAGATGTCAAGGGGGGCGTCTCCGTTTGGCAGCCTGTTCTTGCGGCGATCCTGCGTGGGGCTGCGATGTTGGGAAGAGCCATGCCGGAGTTTATCCTCGCTTTTTTACTGCTCCGGATTTTTGGTCCGACGGTATGGGCCCTGATCCTTGCGCTGGCGATTCACAACGGTGGGATTTTGCTCCGACTCGGGGCGGAGGTGATCGACAACGTGCCGAGTCGGGCAAGTTCGGTGATTCTGGCTCAAGGAGGTTCACGGAGCTCGGCCTACGTCGGGGCATTGGTCCCGGCTGGATTTAATCGTATGGTGCTTTTTCTCTTCTACCGATGGGAATCGTGCATTCGTGAAGCCACCGTGCTGGGTATGCTGGGGGTGGCTTCCTTGGGTTTCCTCATCTCGGATGCCAAGGTGTCTTTCTACTATGATGAGATGGTTCTGTGGGTTGCTTTGGGGGCTGTCCTCGTCTTTTTTGGTGATCTCACTTCGGATCTTGTGAGATACAAGCTGCGTGGGAAAAGCAACTGATAGGACTATCGGATTTTCAAAGTAGATTCAGTCCCTAGTTAAACCGCGCATGAAACTATTCCTATCACTTTTATTCTTATCCATTTGTCTTCCTGGATTCTCTGACGAACGTCCAAATGTGGTGCTCATTCTTTCCGATGACCAGTCGTGGACGGACTACTCCTTTATGGGGCACAAGGTGATCGAAACGCCTGCGCTCGATCAGTTTGCCAAGGAGTCGCTCACTTATACACGTGGCTATGTAACCTCGCCACTTTGTCGCCCGTCGCTGGCTTCGATCTTCTCTGGTCTGCATACTCCTGTTCATGGCATTACCGGGAACGACGTCCGAAAGAAGGACGGGAAGGGAAAGTTTAGTCGCACTCACCCGCAGGAAGGAAAGGTTCACGAACAAATATATGCCGATTTCGAGAAGCGTGATGGTTTGGCGCGCCTTCTAGGCGATGCTGGCTATCTCAGTTTGCAGACTGGCAAATGGTGGGAAGGTAAGCCACAGCGTCACGGATTTACTCATGCCATGACTCACGCCGATCCAGCCAAAGGTGGTCGTCACGGTGATGCTGGACTTAAGATTTCGCGCACTGGGATTAAGCCAATTCGGAACTTTCTGGATGAGGCCAAAACTCAGAAAAAGCCCTTCTTCATCTGGCATGCACCTTTCCTTCCCCATACTCCACACAATCCGCCGCAGGCGCTTTTTGACAAGTATCTAGCCAAGGGAGAGAGCAAGTTTGTGGCGCGCTACTACGCGATGGTCGAGTGGTTCGACCAAACCTGCGGTGAGCTATTTGAAGAACTCGATCAGCGGGGCTTGTCCAAGAATACCATCGTGATTTATGTGACTGACAACGGTTGGATTCAGTCGACCGATTCGGGCCGCTACGCACCTCTGTCAAAGCAGGCTCCCTATGAGATGGGAATTCGCACACCCATTATGATCAAATGGCCGGGCAAGGTGGAACCAAAAATGGACAAGGACATTTTGGTTTCCTCGATCGATATTGCGCCAACCATTTTGAAGATGACTGGCGTTGAAGTTCCTGAAGCCATGACGGGAGTGGATCTTCGCGATACCGCGGCATTGAAAAAGCGAGATGTGGTCTTCGGATTCGA
>JBDNAG010000045.1:0-3403 GCA_039768565.1 Akkermansiaceae bacterium
CTGCCTTATCTATTCGGAGGAGATGCCAATGACCTCTTGGGCGATTCAGCACTCGCAATGGAACAGGACAGAATCGACTTCCGCCTCCGCTACCTAGCTGATCTTTCGTGGTTGAGTGAAGCTACGCTGCATTTTGGCTACGGGGATTACCGTCATGATGAAAAATTTTCAGGCCGGGGCAAAGATGCCAGCCTTGAATTTCACGACACGAGGTTTGAACAGCAAGCCTGGGAAAGCCGATTGGACTTTGAGCACCAACCAACCGATTGGCTCCGCGGAGTGGCGGGAATTCAGCTCTGGTCCCGAGCACTCGGTCCCAGTTTTTTAGCGGGTGCGCCTAACCCCAACTCCCGCTTTTTTAATGAATTCAAGACCAATAATGTCGGACTCTTTGTAAATGAAACCGCAACCTACGGACCATTTGAGATTCATTCCGCCCTTCGATGGGAAACTCAAACTATCAAAGACCTGTCTCTGGAAGAATTCGGATTTACCCGCGAGGTTGACGATCAAAGTTTTAGCGCAAGCCTTGGCGTGAGTTGGGAAAACGAAATGATCGGACCGTTCGATCGGCTTCAGTTGAACCTGAACGGATCTTTTGTGGAGCGAATCCCAAGTGAGGTCGAGCGCTTCGCCTTCTGGAGCAATCCGGCAATCCAGAGATTTTTGATTGGAGGAGACCTCGATGGCACCCCCCTTCGAACCGAACAGGCTCTCGGAATGGATCTCGGGATGGAGGCGGGCATCGACAATGTCGAAATGAGCCTCAATTTCTTCCACTATCGTATCGATGATTTTATCTTTCTCCAGGATCTGGTGGGGATTGGCAATCAAGCCCAGTATCTCCAGACCGATGCCGCTTTCACCGGCCTCGAAGCACAGGCGGATTGGTTTTTGTTGGAAGATGGAGAGACCGAATTAACTCTTTCCCTAATGGGAGATTGGATTAGAGCGACTGATCGGGATCAAGACTCACCCCTACCCCGCATTCCAGCCGTGCGGCTCGGAAGTCGGTTGGCACTTGTGAAGGGCCCTCTGCAAGCAGGGCTCGAACTCAGACATGTCTTTGAACAAGAAAGAGCTCAGAGCGGAGGCGGCGCAATTCAGGGAGAACTCCCGACGGACAGCTACACCGAGGTGAACCTTGATTTTTCCTACGATTTCGAGTTGTCGAGTGACCAAACCTTAACTGTTTTCGCGCAAGTTAATAACCTCCTCGATGAAGAGCGCCGGCTCCACCCATCATTTCTGAAAGACGTTGCGCCTCTTCCTGGTCGCAACCTTACTCTTGGAGCCCGTCTTGAATTTTAAGACGGCATAAATCACGCGTTAATGGCTTGACGATCAACAATCAAGCTTATGACTTGCCTATGTCCTTCCGGGCTCGGCCTAGGAAGACGGGAAGATAAAAGAGCACCCCATCGATATCGCAATGGACAAGGCCATTGCGAAAAATTTCTCGCCTACTGGCATGGTCGAACCTTTCACCGCTGCGGCAAAAATGGAAGACTGATATAGAGAAGAACGTCCGCTCTTAATCCAAGCTACATGGTGGAAATGCTCGGGCAGCGCAAAAAGGAATAGTGGCATATTCCATCAAAAGCCGACCCTATCCCATTTCGGTCAAGCTCTCCAAACAAAGAGTGCTCTAAAGGATTGCTGGAAATGCTCTGGTTGAGAGTAAGATGGCGCCGCGCAACCGGGTATCATCTCCCTTGGCCCAATAGATCTTTTTGACTACGGGACCGGCTCACCAAACTCTCTCAAACCAATAGCTCATGACTAAAGAAAACGACGATATCCAGGCCGTGAAGAAGCTTGGCGCGGCCCGCGATGCCATCATCACCGAATTGCGGAAAACCATCGTGGGTATGGACGAGGTCATCGACGAAATGATGATCTCCATTTTCGCGCGAGGCCACTGCCTCCTAGTCGGTGTTCCCGGGTTGGCAAAGACCCTTCTCGTGAGTTCGCTGGCCGAAACGATGTCACTAGGCTTCAAGCGGATTCAATTTACTCCCGATCTTATGCCCTCCGACATCACTGGAACCGAGCTTTTGCAAGAAGACCCGGAGACTCATCAGCGGCGGTTCAAATTTCAAAAAGGCCCCGTCTTCACCAACCTCCTCCTGGCCGACGAGATCAACCGAACTCCTCCCAAAACCCAAGCTGCTCTCCTGGAAGCGATGCAGGAAAAACGCGTCTCTTCCGGCGGCGAGGACTACAAGCTCGATGAGCCCTTCTTTGTCCTCGCCACCCAAAACCCTATCGAGCAGGAAGGCACATATCCGCTGCCCGAGGCTCAACTCGACCGCTTTCTCTTCAATATCATGGTGAAGTATCCCGACCGCTCCGAGGAAATCGACATCATGCGCAGTGTTACGACTGATGAGATTCCCGAGGTCAAAAAAGTCGTCGACGGCGCTACCATCGTAGAATTTCAAAAAGTTGTTCGCCGCATCCCGGTCGCGGATCACATTTTTGAATACGCCGCATCCCTCGTTCGAGCCACTCGTCCCGATGAGCCGGATGCCCCGGACTTTGTCAAAAAATTCATGGCTTGGGGAGCTGGCCCACGTGCTTCCCTCAATCTCATCGTCGCCGGAAAAGCCCGCGCCGCGCTGCGTGGACGTTGCCATGTCGCCATTGAAGACATTCAGGCTCTGGCTCTTCCAATTCTTCGGCATCGCGTCATTCCAAGCTTCGCGGCCCGTTCGGAAGGAGAAACCTCCGACACCCTCATCGAAAAGCTGCTCAAGGAAATTCCTTCGGACGAAAAGCTGCTTAAGAAAAAGGCCAGCTAATTGCATCTCCCCTGACGGATGTCCGAACACCTGCCCGAGACCAACTATCTCGATCCCGAGCTGCTGCAACGCCTCGGTGATCTCGAGCTGATTGCTCGTGAAGTGGTTGAGGGTCTCCGCGTGGGAGGTCACAGAAGCCCCCTGCAAGGATTCAGCACCGAGTTCGCCCACCACCGGCAGTATTCTCCCGGGGATCCCATGCGGACGCTCGATTGGCGGGTTTTTGGGCGAACCGATCGCTATTACACCAAGCTATTCGAAGCCGAGACCAACTTCGATTGTCACCTCCTTGTCGATGCAAGCTCATCGATGAACTATGGCTCCGGAAAGGTTAGCAAACTGGAATACGCTAAATTCCTTTCCGCCTCTCTTGCATATCTCGTCCTAAAACAACGCGATTCAGTGGGGCTCTCAGTCTTTGATTCCGAAGTCCGCGCCTACCTTCCGCCTCGCTCGGCGATGGGGATCATTCTCGAAATCGACCGCTTGCTCAAAGACATCAAGCCGACCCCCAAAACAAGTCTCGCGAAGCAACTTCATGACATCGCCCACATGATGAAACGCCGCTCGGTAGTTGTTGTGATTTCGGATCTTCTTTC
>JBDNAG010000254.1:0-6733 GCA_039768565.1 Akkermansiaceae bacterium
CCCTGGCAGGATCCCATGGAGTTTTATCAGAAGGTAAAGGAGCACGTCGTCCACGTTCATATTAAGGACTGCACCAACCCACCCGCAGGTGAAACAGAGCCGGCCCAGTATACCCTGCCAGGCGATGGCCAAGCAAAGGTTCGCGAAATTCTCAAAGCTCTCAAAGACGATGGCTACGACGGCGGACTCGCCATTGAGCCCCATGTCGCCACCGTTTTCCATGCTACTGAAGGTGAAGAGCCGGATTGGCAGCAGTGCTACGATTCCTACGTTGAATACGGCCACGCCATGAATCGGTTGATGGAGGAACTTGTCTAATTCGGCTCCATGGATCAGCTCACCCCATCAACCCTGATTGTAGGCATCGTCGCGCTTTTCACTATCCTGGGCTTTCTGAAGAGCTTCGTTTCCTTCTTTTTCAATTTGATTGCACTGGCCCTCGGTGCTCTCGCGGGTCTGTGGGCCTACAACAACGGATTCGAAATTGCACAGCAGGCAATCACGACCCCCCAGCCGTGGATGTCGACTGCAATCGGATTCGCGACCTTTATCCTTACGGTTATTACCATTCGAAAGTTCCTCGCTTTCCTTTCAGGAAAAAGCGGCGAAGACAGCCAAACCCGCTCCGGAGGATTCGGCCTGCCCGGTGGAGTATTCGGGCTGCTCATGGGAGGCTGCTTCGCTTACTTCATGCTTACCGGAGTTCGCTATGCCGGCACTGTCTCCGAACTAGATCGCTTGACTCAGTATGTCAGCGGGAAGATTGACGAATCGAGCAAAGAGCCGGTTTTTGCGAAATTGAAGCAATGGATCGACAGCAGCCAGATCGGACAATGGCACCAGAAAATTGACTTCCTAAACGATCCGGTCGAGGCAAACGCAGCCAAGCTCGCGATTGTCAAAAAAGAGGACCCTGAGAAATTCTCCCAAATTACCTCGCAGCAAGGTGAGGAATACATTCCCCAGGCCATCCCGGTTGATCCTGCCATTCAGGAAGCTTACGACCGCCGGAATTTTGGAGAGCTCCTGAGAAACGACGCCATCCAGAAAAAACTTCGTGAAACATTCACCGACGAACAGCTTCGCCAACTGGATATCGAAGGTGCTCTAGGCTTAAAAAAATAACAGATCTATCCTAGCGGGTCAGCGACATCATCGCGGTCAGCAGACCCACAAAGTTGGGATTCCAATGGTCCTGATGATGCCTGATGAACGGCCCCGGAATAGGAACAATCCAGTATGGGGTGTCATTATAAAATGGTTCTTCCGGCCTCGTGAAACGGTAAACCTCTTTTTCACCCCGCACTAGGAACCCCTCTCCTTCGCGAGCGCTCTGGTTGTCCCTGTAAAGCTCGCCGAGAGATCTCTTTTGGTCAGCGATCTTTTTAAACCGATGGCTGAACAAAGGTTTAAAATGCCCGACGGTTGTTCGGTGAGCCTCAGCCTGGGACCCACGTAATTCGTCGTTCTCTGAGTCTTTTCGATACATTCCAGCGACGCCTGTGTTGAAAAAATTTATCCCAGGTACCCACCTGCCCATAATATTTCCAAGTGGCCAAAATACTTTTGTGATAACATCACGCTGACTGGTCAGGGAAACCATCAGCGGTCCCCCCTCGATATCCTTGATGTCACGATTTTTAAAGGTCGAGAGGAGTTGTCGGGCATAGATTGCCGATTCAGCGGAGTTGATTGATACCATGAGATCAGCGGGAAAATCCTTCCGCTCCAACTTCCGACCACGTGCAGAGTCCATCGCCACTCGAGCTGAAATGGCTTCCGCCATCGAACTTTCCAAAATGGCGCCCCCCAGGGAGTGCCCAATCATCACAATTCGGTTCTGTGGGTTGGCACCCCGCGCCGCGGCTCCCAATTCATGAAGCACCTCGGTCCCCGCCACACCACCGACACGTCGCGCCGCCGCGTGACGATGAAAGTAGTCCGCGCCCACCGGAAAAGTCGCCAGGGTTCTCCCCCGCCAACTTACAAAGACTCCCATCGTCTTCTTCCCACTGGCCCTACCGAGATCTTTGAGCATGCCCCGAAAATCATCAAGATCCTCATTTCCAGATGAATGTCGTCCCGAAGCATTGTGATTCCACCCGTGAATATAAACGACGAGCAGGAGGGGTTCAGAGGACTCGGCCTGAATCTTTGCCGTCACCCGCTTCAACTGTTCAAAGCTGATCAATTCACCCTGATCATCGATCTCAACGTGGCCCAGCGAAACCTTCTGATCGAGCTTCTCAAGAGTCAGACCGGGTGACTGACGATAGCCCGAACTTCGAGTACAGGCTGAATTCAGAAACAAAAAAGGCAGCAGATAAAGGAAGACTCGCATCGGCGCCATTAAAGCGGGATCAGCGAATCCTGCTCATCGATAAAATCGAAACATCTATCGTCTCAATCGATATTATTGCAGCAGAAGTACCTCCGGCCGGGATCGAACCGGCACGACCTAGGGTCAATGGATTTTAAATCCACAGCGTCTACCAATTCCGCCACGGAGGCCTTTCGTTTCGAAAGCTGGCGCAGTCTTCGACAGCGGATCAATCTTGGCAAGTCCGTAACTGCCTCAAGATGATTTTGAGACCCGTAACCAGCCGAGCCAAATCACGACCACCCCCACCCCAAGTAGTGCCAGAGGTCCAACCAACCATCCTCCCAACTGAAATAATGTGCGATTTTTGAGACGTCCGATCTCGCCGATCAACGTCCCTTCATCCATGAGAGGAAGCTGTGACCGCACTTGCCCCCTTGGATCAATAAACTGTGTCACACCGGAGGTTGACGCCACCGCAAGCCATCGTCCATTTTCGGCAGCCCGATGCCTGAAAAGAGCGCCATGTTGTTCATGCTGGCGGGCCGACCAGCTCATGGCGTCCATACTTGGAATCAGAAAATACTCGGCTCCATTTGCCGTCATCTTGCGAATGACATCCTGGTGATCACAGTCGAAGCAAATCGGGGTTCCAGCCTTTCCATGCATGGTCTCAACAGGGTCTGAGGTCCTCCCTTTCACTCCATCGCTAAAGAAATGAACCGGATGATTTTTAATGTGGCGCCCTACGATCCCATCCCTGGAAATGGTGAAAGCAGTATTCCCAACCTCCCCATTGCGGGTTTCCATTCCGCTGGCAACAAAAACGCGGCAATTCCCAGCCAGAGCCAGAGCCGCCGTAAGATCATCATCATCAAAGTCCGACAGCGAATACTCAGGCCAAACCACCGCATCCACTCCTTCCACCAGTGGCTCGGAGGCCTCTCTCAATTTACTGACAATGGCGGTCTCGTCTTGAACCAAAAGCACCCTCACCACTTTTTCCGGATCGCCCGCACTCGGGACGCTCACCGCAGCAAGTCCCATAACGATCAGGAGTGATGCCCCAATTTTCCAGCGAACCAGCAAAAGAGAGTTTCCAAAAAACACCAACAGACTGACGCCATAGACTCCAACCACCGGAGTGAACCAGTTCGGAGGAATGCCAGTCCCCGGCGTGATCCACGGGAAGGCCAGCCTAAAAACCTCGCACCGAAAGTATTCCACCCCCGCCCAAACCGTGGCCACGAGCAATGCGGAAACGAGCGGCGAACGCTTGGGCATCAGGACCACAATCAAACAACTCACGGCGGAAAAAAGCGCAAGAATCCCCCACAAGCCGATCGCGACGCGCCCGAAAATCGACCAAACCCACGAGAGAGTTCCCCCAAAGAGCAAAAATCCATGAAGGAGCCCCAGATAAAAGCCCTCTCTCGGACTCGCTGACTTCAACACCACGAAGAGAGGAATCCATGCAACCAACGCGAGCGGCCACCAGGCAATGGGTTCAAAAACGAGAATTGCCAAACCGGCACTCAACATCGTTAGCCCAATCTTTCCAGACCGACGTCTCACCAACTGATCTGGAAAAATCATCTCAAATTAAATCTAGTCCTATTTCGGAGAAAGATCAAACGAACCATCTTCGATGGAAGCTGGACCCCGCTGGCAATTCATTCAAACTCTTATCGTGACCCTCACTCCGCGCGGCATTCTTTTCCTTCTGGTTGCGCTTACCCTGACCGTGGCGGGATTTTTTCGGATCGACGGCAACTTGATCACTCTGGGAAGTTCCGGACTTTTACTGGCCCTCTTAGTGATAATCTTCGGCAGGTGGAATCTTCGCGGTATTCATCCCAAGCTCTTTGCTCCTTCACGCGTCTTTGCAGACACCCCCTTCGATCTGCGACTTACCCTACTGAACAAAAGAAGCCTCTTCGATGCTTGCAGCACGGATCTTGCACTCAACTTGTCCAAGACGTCCAAGATCGAAACCCATGCCACCTGGACTGCTGCGCGTTCTTCTTCCACGAGCAAGCTCCGGGGGAGTATCACAAAAAGAGGGGCAGTTTCAAAACACCCCTGCACCCTGCGGTCAACCTTTCCACTGGGCCTGTTTCGCTTCTCAAAAAAGCTCATCCTTGAGCACGAAATCCTGGTCTTCCCAAAGCCCCTTGTTCCCAAGGAATTCTTTGCCAGCGGTGAATTTGATGACGCCTGGGACGGGGACGGGTTTCAGGCCGGTGATGCTCCCGGCGAGCCCCGTGGGCTTCGCCCCTACCAACCCGGCGATCGAGCCAAGCAAATCCATTGGCCAGCTACGGTGCGATCACTAGCAAGAGGCCGAGACCCCAGAGTCCGGGAATACGACCCACCTGGCCTGCGACCACGTCAGGCAGCGGTCATTTTCCACAGCTTTGGAACCGATCACACTCTAATCCGTACCGACCTTTTTGAGCGCTCCCTTTCTCTGGTCTGTGGAACACTGAGGCACCTCAGAGGAATCGGGATTCCCACAAATTTACGAGCAGATTTCCTATCTTGGAAAGTCCAAAAAACCTTCCACGCCGAAGCTTGGAGCAACACCCTGACTTTCCTCGCCCAAGCAGATAGGGCAGACAATACGGAAGCACACGACGTTCTAGTAGAGATCGAATCAATTCCTGCCGAGGATGCACTCGTTATTATTTCCGACATGCCATTAGAAGCCTGGAAGCACATCATGCCGGATCGACGCATGCTTATCGTCGACATTCGACAGCACAGGTTCGGGCGGCGCAATCTCAGTTTGGTCTCCCGCCAACCAAGGAGCTTGCAGACCCTGGCATAACCAGAGAGACCGCTATTCCCCTGAAGTGACCTGGCGGGCCAAATCTTCGGCCGTAATCTTTACAAAAGCTCCCGGCTCCCCCGAATAGCGAATTTTGTGCTCACCGTCGAGAACGTAGACGAAGGGCCACTGCTCGACACGATAAAGCTTGGTAATCGACTGGGTGGAATCAGAAAAATTTTTCCAATTCACGGTTTCCTCCGCAATGTGCTTTCGCAAGGTTCGGGGGTTATCCATGTTAACTCCCAAAATTTGGATGTTTTTACCAGCAAAGTCCTCGCGATATTTTTTCATGAGGGCGAGGGTTTCATCATGAGCCGGCATGAGGGCATGCCAGAAAAAGAGGACCGTGACCTTACCACGGTAGTCGCTCAATAACGACTTTTGCAAAGTTACCTCCACTCCGGTAAAGTCGGGAGCCTCCGTGCCTAGATTGAGCTGGCTCATGCGAAAAAGCTCATCCTTAAGAATCACTTGAGTGGTGGTCTTTCCAACGGTCAGGTCAGGCGCCAAGATTGCCTTGCGGAGTTTTTCCTGCCGGATTGCCATTCCCCGTTTCCCGCCTCCGATCCGACGATGCAAAATTGCCTGGGCCAGGGCCGCAGCACCACGAACAGCGTCAGAAGGATTAGCTTTCTCCACGATCTCAAGAAGGGCCATAGAACGAGGGTCCTGAATGTGGGTTAACGCAATACAGTAGGATCCAAGTTTGGGGCTTCGAAGATGATTGCTACGGACCGCTTCCCGGATGACTCCGGCCGGCCGGGTCGGAGCTCCACGTCGCGGGGCCCTTCTTACTTCCTTAACCGCGTAGCTAGGAGCATTGACGAGCAACCAGGCGGCGGGCTCGAGGGTCCATGATTTTTCTAGATCATTCCTGATTTCCTCCCACATCTTGCGCCCAGCTTCAGCCTCGTCAGGACGGCGGAGCCATGCTGCGTTTTGGGCATCATTGCTCGGAGCCGTGCGGACGTCTTGAATCCACTGTTGATAAGCTTGGTCGTAGGCACGCGAGATCAATCGAGCCCTATCGGACGAACCTGCGAAGGCCAACCCCGTAGTAATTGTCAGAATAAATAAAATCGTTTTCATGGTGTCCGAAAAGACTGCATGGTTTCCGGAGATTTGCCAAATCGGAAAGATCAGGAGGCCTTGGAGGACTCTTTTTCCTTATTCGCGAGTCGTTCGGCCAACTCATCGTGGTAGTCACGCCCTACGATATATCCGATACACTTTTCGGAACCACACCGGCAGGGATGATCTTCATAGCAATCGACATCGAACCCATAGTCAAAAGTGATCTCTTCATCGACCCCGATGTCCCTCAGAGCCTGAAGGAAGATCCGCTTTCCGTCCTGAATCGCTTCGCTGTTTGGTTCGCAAGAATGATTGATTAGGCGAGCCGGGTTCCACTCGACGTTGCCATCGAGATCCCACTTCTTCGTAAGATTAAAAATGTATACCGCAGCCGCGCCACTTTTCTCATGCTCCTCAAATTGCTTCCACGCCCGCTTTTCACTTTCATCCTTATTGATTCGATTGCCAACGTATTCGATAAAGTATTGCTCCTCCGCGATCGGCTC
>JBDNAG010000255.1:0-7234 GCA_039768565.1 Akkermansiaceae bacterium
CCCTTCGATCTGGTCCGACCTCACATCGAGAAAGTAGAAGCCTGCATCAATGAGCAAGTTCGTGATTTCGATCCCGGTGTAGAACCCTACATGCAGTATATTTGTCAGACAAGTGGCAAACGAATCCGCCCTGCACTCGCCGTCCTCACAGGTGGTGCGACCGGAGGTCTTCAGGATGATCATATCAATCTTGGAGTCATTCTAGAACTCATCCATATGGCGACCTTGGTCCACGATGATATCATCGACGGAGCTTCTTCACGCCGCAAAGTCCTTACCGCAAACGCGAAGTGGGGTAATGGGATGGCGGTTCTCCTGGGCGACGCTCTCTTTTCTCACGCACTCAAACTCGCATCCGAATTCAATGATGCCGACCTCAGCCGGGCCATCAGCCTTGCTTCGCGCGAAGTTTGCCAGGGCGAGATCCTCCAAACCCAACGTCGTTTTGATCTTAACGTCACTAAGAAGGATTACTTTAAGATGATTGAGATGAAGACCGGTGCTTTATTTGCAGCCGCCTGCAAACTTTCCGCCATGATCTCCGGCACCTCCGAGAGTCTCAGCGACGCCATGTTCGAATATGGAATGAAGCTTGGTACCGCCTACCAAATTTACGACGACGTCGTCGACCTGATCGGCTCCGAAGACCAAATTGGGAAAACACTCGGCACGGATCTGGAGAAGGGGAAACTGACTCTCCCTATCCTCAATCTTCTTGAGCGCGCCAACCCGAGCCAGAAGGAACAACTTTCCAAGCGTATCATCGAGCACCAACCGCTTGATCTCCCGGTCCTCGTCGGCATCGCTGAATATGAAGGTTCAATGTCAGATGCCATTGACACCGCGGCCCGGCTTGTGGCCGAATCACGTGAGACCTTGAAACTCCTCAACGCCTCCAAGTACACCGACGCGATGAACAACATCACACTCTTCGTGGACCAACTCCTCGCCGGGTGTCGATAAGGCCTTTTCAGATGCTGGATTCGCGCTAGATTGTCGCCCACATGGACGATATTAAAATGACTATACAGACCAGCAAGGGCGACATCAATCTCACCCTTTTCCCCGATGACGCTCCCGTCACCGTTTGCTCCTTCCTCCACTTGGCCTCGCGCGGGTTTTACGATGGATTAAAATTTCATCGCGTGATTCCCAACTTCATGATCCAAGGCGGATGCCCGGAAGGGTCAGGTAGAGGCAACCCCGGCTACAAGTTTGAGTGCGAGTGCAAGCCACACCGTCGCCACGACAAGCCCGGCATGCTTTCTATGGCCAACGCCGGTCCCAATACAAACGGATCCCAATTCTTTATCACCCACTGCCCCACTCCCCATCTCGACGGAAAACACACTGTCTTCGGCGAAACCACCGAAGGTCAGGACGTCATCGATTCCATCGAAGGTGGCGACACCATCAAAGGGATCGTTATCCACGGCGACACCTCGGAGCTCTTTAAAGCCCACGAGGACCGCATCACCGACTGGCTGACTTAGTCCTCAATCACTCTCGATCTCGCAGCCCGTCCGGACCCCAATTCGGCGGGCTTCTTTTTTTGCTCAAGATTTGACCCCCTCATTCTCCAGCGGATTAAGACCATCCCGCGCAAATATCCAAAAATTAACAAATGTTTATCCCACTTTCCCCTGAGCCACTCCTACAAACCAGCTCATCGTCAGACAGATTAACGAAATTGCACTCGCAGATAACCATCTCACGAAAAATTCTTACTCTCGAAACACCGTAAAAGAAGAAAGGATATCCACAAATGTGACAGCCATCTCCCTCATCATCCTCGCCCCCTCATCATCCTTCAGCTTCGCCAAATAGGAATCCAACGACCAACTCCGGCCTGACAGGAGAAAGAGTAGCACCGCTATCCGAAAAATCCCGCCAAACCGCGCGTATTAGAAAGCATCTTATGAAGGTATTCTGTCGATTCCTCTCCCTCGCCGTCAGCGCGGCAGGCATCGCGTCTTCACAAGTCCACCCCGTCATCATCGACAATTGCACCAAATGCCACGGAGGAGTGAAACAGAAAGGAGGTCTCGACCTCCGCACCGTTAGCTCCGCCATCGAAGGCGGTGAAACAGACACCGCCCTCACTCCCGGCGACCTCGAAAAGAGCCCGCTCTTTCAGTCCATCCATGTCGGATCCGATCCCCACATGCCGCCCAAGAGGCAACTCACCCCCGAGGAAATCACAAGCCTCCGCGATTGGATCACCACTCTCAAGGTAGAACCTCCAAAAACACTCCTCCTCCCCGATCCTTCCATCGCTCCCTCCAAAATCATAGACCAACTCATCGCTCAAAAGTGGCAGCAGGAAAAAGTCACTCCCGCCAAACCCACCGACAAAGCCACATTCGCCCGACGTATTTACCTCGATCTCCTCGGCCGTATCCCAACGCAAGCCGAGTTGCAATCCTTCCTCTCCCAACCCAAGCGAAACGCCCTTATCGATCACCTCACCGATAGCAAGGAACACGCCGCCCACCTCACTGAAGTCTTCAACGTCGTCTTTCTTAAACGCGCCAAAAATCGCGGCGACCGTAAAGCCTGGCTTAAGTATCTCAACTGGGTCTTCGAAATCAACCGCCCGTGGGATCAAGTGGGACACGACCTCATCATCGCCCGACCAAAATCCAAGCAAGAAAAAGGCGCCTCCCGCTTTCTCTATGAACAACGCGACAACCATCACAAAATGGCCGTCCACACCTCCCGCGCCCTCCTCGGCAAGCAAGTCCAGTGCGCCCAATGCCACGACCATCCCGTCGCCCCCGAAATCGAACAAGGCCATTACTGGGGCCTCATCGCCTTCTTCAATCGCAGCCTCAACGTCAAAACACCCGAAGGCAACCTCGTAGCCGAACGCGCCTCTGGTGGCTACGATGAATTCGCCAACCTGGAAGGCAAAACCTCCCCTTCCCAACTCATACTCTATTCCGATAAACCAATCGCCGAACCTGGAGGCAAACGCGAAAAGGACTCCAAAGATTTCTATACCGTCGCTCCTCCCGACCAATGGTTCCGTAAGCTCAAGAAAGACGAAAAACTCAAAAAAGATCTCCCCGATCTCCCCACCCCCAAATTCTCCCGGCGGGAGGCTTTGGCCAAGGCACTCACCACTGACAACCCCGACTACTCACGCGCCATTGTCAACCGCATCTGGGCCCTTCTCTTCGGACGCGGCCTCGTTCACCCCGTCGACCTTATGGACTCGGCTCATCCGCCCAGCCACCCTGAACTACTCGCCTGGCTTGCCCGCGATTTTTCAGCGAATGGCCACAACCTCCGCCGCCTCATTCGCCAAGTTACCAAATCACAAGCCTACCAACTCGACTCTCGCCCCACCGGTCCTTCCCCAATTCCCCCGCAGGACAAATTCTTCACCCGCGCCCTCGACAAACCCCTCTCCGCCGAATCCCTTGCTCGCTCCCTTCGCGTCGCCCTCGGCCACGGCTCTACCGATGACGAAGGCCTCCGCTCCCGTCTCGCTACAATCTTCCCCGACCTCTTCGAGGAAAATTTCTCTCCCTCGGTTCAGCAATCGATGTTCCTTACCAATGGGGGCTACTTCGACGAACTCATCGCCGACTCCCCACTCCTCAAAGACCTCGCGAAAATCAAAAACCTCGAACAACTCGTCGAAGAGATCTTCCAAAAAATTCTCTCCCGTTCGCCCGACGAGCTTGAAAAATCCCGCGCAATGAACTACGTCGAAGTTCAAGATTTAAACTCCATTCATCAACTCACTTGGGCTCTCCTAACCAGCGCCGAATTTCGCATCAATCACTAATGGCAACACCCGCTCCAGACTGTGGTTCCCCGGATCACAACATCCACCGCCGCAAGTTCCTTCAGGGACTCTCCGCCGGCGCGATTTCCTCCATGAGCTTCGCCGGCCTCTTCGGTGCCCCCGCCTTCGCTGAAATCGCCAAGAAAAAGCAAAAACACTGCATCCTCCTTTGGCTCTGCGGCGGCCCGTCCCAATTCGAAACCTGGGATCCCAAACCCGGCACCTCCACCGGCGGCCCCTTCAAATCCATTCCCACAAACGTCCCGGGCACCCATTTCTCTGAACTCCTCCCGAAGTGCGCCTCCATCGCCGACAAGCTAGCCGTCATCCGCTCGATGAAGACCACTGCCAAGGAGCACACCGAAGGCATCAACCTCCTCCAACGCGGCCACGCCCCACGTCCCCCCTTCACCCGTCCCACCATGGGTTCGGTCCTCGCTCAACAACTCGGCCAGCTAGAATCCAAAATCCCCAACTTTATCCTCCTCGACCCCTGCCCGGAAGGAAACGAATTCAAAGGTTTCAAAGCAGGTAACTGGGCCGGTTGGCTTGGCGCAGAATACTCGCCCGTCCGCGTCGGTGGCGAATTCAAAATCCCCGATGCCAACCGCCTCGACTCCATCACCCAAGACGACCACGAAGCGCGCGAGGCTCTCCGGAAATTCTTCAGTAAGAAATACGAGAATGACCGTAAATCATCGGCCGCCGGATCCTGGAACTCCACCTTTGAGCGCGTCAACGGCCTCATGAGCTGTGCCCACCTCTTCGACCTCGAACGCATCCCGCAAGGCGACCGTGATCGCTACGGACCGGGCGCTTTCGGCCAACACGCCCTCCTCGCCCGCACCCTTGTCGAAGAAGGAGCTCCCTTCGTCATGGTCGCCAACGGCATGCCCTGGGATACCCACGTCTTCAACCACGAGATCTACCAAATGGTGGTCCCCGATCTAGACAACATCATCTTCCAACTCACCAAAGACCTCGAAGACCGCGGAATGCTTGAAGACACCCTCGTCGTCGCGATGGGTGAGTTCGGTCGCTCCCCTTGGATCAATCAGGCCCGCGGCCGCGACCACTACCCCAACGCCTGGTCCCTCGCCATGGCTGGCGGCGGCGTTCAAGGCGGAGCCCTCGTCGGAGCCACCGACAAATACGGAGCCGAAGTCACCGACGACCCCTTCAACGAGGAAAACCTCTTCGCCACCATCTTCTCCGCCCTAGGCATCGACCCCCACGCCGAATTCAATATCCCCGGCTTCCCCACCTTCCACCACGTCGAAAACAAAGCCAAACCCATCGCCCAAATTCTCTCATGAACTCTCCGACCCTCAAAAAAGGCAAGGAGATTAAACTCCCCTCGCACGTCCTCGACCTCACTCTCGGTCCCGACGACAAACTCTACGCCGCCTGCCTCGACGGCGGCATCTATGAAGTCTCCACTGGCTTTAAACTTATCAAGGATGCTTACACAGAAATCGCGCAGCACGATAACTATGCCTCCGGTATCAACTGGTCAGCTTCCCAAAACACCCTCATCTCCGCCAGCTACGACGGCGACCTCAAATGGATCGACCCGAAAGCAAACAAAGAAACCTGGTCGGTTAAAGCCCACAACTTTTGGTCCTGGCAATCCTCCCTCTCTCCCGACGGTAAACTCGTCGCCTCCACCACCGGACAATACCTCTGCGGTAGCTACAAATACGAACCCGCTCCCGAAACCGAACCCTCGATCAAAGTTTTCGACGTCGCCTCCGGCGAGCTCCGCCATTCCTTCCCCCATACCCCGCCCGTTCAATCCGTCGCCTTTTCAAACGACGGCAAACTCCTCGCTGCTGGAAACCTCATGGGCGAAGTCATCCTCTGGGATCTCTCGCAAGGCGGCAAAGAAATAGCCCGCATCAAAACGCCCGACTTCACTGGCTGGGGCGTCATCAAGGGCCACTACTATACCGGCGGAGTCTTCGCCCTCCACTTTGCGCCCGGCGACCAATCACTCTATCTCGCCGGTATGGGATCCACACGCGATCCCGCCGCCGGGAACGGAAAACAACTCTGGCAAAAATTCACCTGGACAGAAAAAGGGGGCGTCAAAAAAGACAGCGCCGCAACCGACAGTGAAATCGGCGAAGGCCTCATGGAAACCCTCGCCTTTCACCCCGGTGGAAAATTCTTTCTCATGGCCGGCCGCCTCTTCAAAGGCAAATGGAATGCCGCCCTCTTCGACCACGAAAACGGCTCCAAGCTACACGAACAAAACGTCGGCTTCCGCATTTCAGCCTCCACCTTCACCCCCGACGGCAAAACACTCTACCTCGCCGGCGGCGCCAACCAAGGAAACCCCAACGACAAAAAAAAATGGGGCCGCATCGTAATCTACGAGGTCACCAGTAAAACGTAGCCGAGTGCTTCGCTTTTGGTTGGGCTTGGAATCGTTGAAAAACTGGAGAGGCCCCCGGAGTCCCGCAGCCCTTTCTCCAACTGTCCAATCCAAGGATGGTTTAATGGCCCTCCCGCCAAAAATAAATTCCTAGCCGTAATCTAGCTACGGCGACGGCGTGAGCCTAAGCAAAAGCTTCCAAGAGCCAGTAAAGCAATAGCACTTGGCTCAGGGACAGAAGAGACGGCAGTAACATTCACCTGAAAGACAAAATCGAGGGCGCCATCGCCAACCCCGTCAAAGTCCCTTTCGTCCCAAAAAGCATTTCCACCAGCATAAGACCCGTCCGAGTTTCGACGAAACCGGAAATCATGAGCTGCATTCGAAGTCGTAAAAGCTGCAGTATACTCTTGGCCTGCATCGAGAAGTCCAACGGTGCTACTCTCTTCTGAGCTTAACTCAAAAGTAACATAATTGCCATTGGAGGTATCGAAAGTCCCTGTTCCAAAGGTATAAATTGCCAAAACGTCAGTAGCGTCTACAGAACCACCTTCATAGATTCCCAAGGTGATTCCCGACGCAGGCTCATTGATTTGACCTCTATCTTGAATTTGAAAAGTAATGGAATTAAACAAGTAGGGGTTGTCTCCAGTGTTCCCCAATGTAAATGACTGTCCCATCTCTGCTCTGCCGATAGCGAATTGAAACTGGCTTTCCGTTGTAGATTGAAAAGCATCTGAGGCGTAGTCGCCGGGGGTGGGGAAACCCGTCGCATCGGGAACCGAGCTTATTGTTGCGGCGTTAACCCAACCTGATGCTACGCATGAGGCGATAAAAATGGAAGATGATTTCATGATTTTGGGTTTTTGGACGCGCTAGTTTGTTAAAGGTCTACCTTGTTAGGTCTTGATTAGGGTTTATGGTCTCTTCTTCGTCTACAACCCTTTTATTGAACTTTCTTACAAGGACGATCAAGCCAGCGGCCGTGCAGGCTTTGCTTCAGGAAAAGGACACTCCTCCTGCTGCTCTCGCAGCACATATTTCATCGCTCGCTCGATCAC
>JBDNAG010000007.1:0-29809 GCA_039768565.1 Akkermansiaceae bacterium
GACGTGCCTTCCGGGGCAGCGAACCCGATCCCGACTACCTAGACCGCCTCGTCAAACGCTACCTCGCCAAGCGCAAAGAAGGCCTCAACCTCGTCCAGGCTTTCATCGATCCCCTCTCCATCATCCTATCCTCGCCCAGCTTCCTCTACCTAGTCGAGTCCACTGGAAACGAAGATTCCCTCCGACTCACAAATACCGAACTCGCCAACCGCCTTTCCTACTTCCTCTGGAGTGCCCCGCCCGACGACGAACTCATGCGAGTCGCCCGCGATGGCAACCTCACCAATCCCGCCGAGCTCAAAAAACAAACCGCCCGCCTCCTCGCCGATCCCCTGGCAGACCGCTTCGTCCGCAGCTTCGTTCACCAATGGCTCGAGATGGAGCGCCTTGACACCTTCCAGTTCAAAGGCCTCAGCTTCCCCACCTTCGACAACGCCGCCCGCGAGAACGCACGCAACGAGATCTTCCAAACCGTGCATACCATGCTCGAGGAGAAGCTCCCGCTTCAGACCCTTCTCAAATCCGACTTTATCGTTATCAACGATCTCCTCGCCGGCTACTATGGTATCCCCGGAGTCGAAGGACATGAATTCCGTAAAGTCTCCCTTCCTCCCAACTCAAACCGCGGAGGCCTCCTCGGCACTGCCGCCGTCCTCGCGATGGGATCCGACGGACTTCGGACTTCCCCCGTCGAACGCGGAGCCTGGATCCTCCGTCATCTCCTCAACGACCCGCCCCCACCGGCTCCGCCCAACGTCCCCATGCTGAGCCGCTTCGATGATAAACCCATGTCCAGTCGCGAACGTGAAACCCGCCACCAGGAAGAGCCACAATGCGCCCAGTGCCATCAAAAGATCGACCCGCTTGGCTACTCCCTCGAAAACTTCAATGCCGACGGCCTCTGGCGAGATAAAGAAATTCTTCACATCGGACGCCTCGTCAAAGGAAAGACCGTCGAGTTCCCCATCGATCCAACCGGCACTCTCTACACCGGAGAAAAGATCGCAAACTTCCAGGAGCTCCGAGATCACATCGCGACCAAGACCGCCCCATTCGCCCGCGGCCTCGCCGAGTCCCTCATCGGCTACGGCCTCGGCCGCCCCTATGGCTTCATCGACGAACCTCTCGCCGATTCCCTCCTAAAACAAGCCAAGGAGAACGACTACGAACTCAGCCTCTTCATCCACGCCCTCGTGCAATCCGACACCTTTCAAACCAAATAATTCGAACCCATGCCTCACCTCAACCAATCCCGCCGCGCTTTCCTCCACAGCAGCAAAGCCCTTGTCACCCTTCCCTTTCTTGAGTCCCTCGGGTTTCGAAAATTTGCCTCCGCAGCGACCACAGCTACCCAGGCCCCCAAGCGTATGGTCTTCCTCGGCATGGGCTTTGGCGTCACTGCCGATCGCTGGTATCCCGATCTCAATACCGTAGGCGCCGACTACGAAATCCCCGAAATCCTCAAGCCTCTCGCAAAGCACAAGAAGGATCTCACCTTCATTCAAAACCTGATGCACAAGTACTCCGCTGATGGACACAGTGGCAGCACCTTTTGGCTCACCGGTGCCAATCGTTACGCCATCCCCGGCCAGAGTTTTCACAACACCATTTCTGTCGATCAAGTCGCAGCCCAAGTCCTCGGCGAACAAACCCGCTTCACCTCGGTTCAACTCGGTTCCTCAAGAAACGCCGGCGCGTCGGGCGACGGTCACGGGCCCGGTCTCTCTCTCGCTTGGAACAAATCCGGAAAGCCTGTCGCCGGACTCAATACACCCGTCGCCGCTTTTCACCGACTCTTCTCCAATGACAACACACCCCTCGCCGAGCGCCAACAAAACATCAAAGACCAGCGCAGCGTTCTCGACACCGTCATGTCTGATGCCAAGTCGGTGAACCGCAAGATTAACAAAACCGACAACGAGAAACTCGACGAGTATTTCCAATCGATCCGCGAAATCGAAGTTCGCCTCGCCAAAGAAGAAAAGTGGCTCGACGTTCCAAAAAAGACGCCCCAGGACGAGGTCAAGGAACCCGGCGAATCACTCGAAGGCTACAAGGAAATGGAAATCATGTATGACCTCATGGTCGCCGCAATGCAGGTTGATGCCTCCCGCGTTTTCACCTACCGCATGCCTGTTACCTCACTTATCGAAAGCCTCGGCGCCAGTATGACCGCCCATAGCATGAGCCACTACTCCGAAGGCGAACGCCGCACCGTCTCTCAAAACCGCGACCGCGCAAATGCCAAGCTCCTCGCCCGCTTTATCGATAAGCTCAAAGACTCAAAAGAACCAGACGGCTCCAACCTTTTCGACAACAGCGCCATCACCATGGGCACCAACCTCAGCTCAGTCCACAGCTTGACCAACTGCCCGACTCTCGTCACCGGCGGCGGAGCCGGTATGGTCCACGGGCGCCACCTCGTCATGGAGAACAAGAAAACCCCGCTCTGCAACCTCTGGCTCAGCCTGCTCAACGGCATCGGGGTCAAAGCCGATTCCCACGGCGATTCCACCGGCCAAATCGACGAACTCTTCACCGCCTAAACTCTCTCAAGCTTGATCGGGTAGGTCTTGCCAGAGTTAAATTGCGCCACATAAATTGAGCCTTCCGCATCCACGATCAGGTCGTGCCCAAACCCAAGGAACACCGAACACAACCCCGACAACGCTGGCGGACTTCAAAAAGGACCAACGATTGGTGAAAGACATACAAGACCATGGCCGGGAATCCACCACGGAAGCAAGGCCCACCGCGCAAATCACCTACTTCACTCCTAATCCCCCCTCAGCCAAAGCTCTCATGAAAGTCTTTCTGCTTTTATCCTTCCTCGTCACTTCGGTCTTCGCTGAAAAGAAGCCTAACATCATTCTCATTTACGCCGACGACATCTCAGCCCGTGAGCTCCCCATTTACGGATCCTCAGTCTGGAGTCCACCCACCGGCGGAAACACCACCGACCCACAATTCCGCGCCTCCACTCCCGTCCTCGACCAACTCGCGCAAGACGGGTGTATGGTCACCACCGCCTGGGCTTCCGTAGTCTGTTCACCCAGCCGCGCCATGATGATGACCGGACGCTTTGCCCACCTCCACAAATGGTGGAACAACAAAGATGTCGGCCAATATCTCGACGCTAATGACACGCCCGCCAAGTGGCCCCTCTACAAATCTTCCCCCGAAATGCTCATCGGGCATATCGCCCAAAAAGGCGGGTATCAAACCTACTGGTCCGGCAAAACTCAGATGCCTGGCGACCTCTCTGCCTATGGCTTCCACGAAGGCTGCTTCACCCCCGGTAACCTCTCCGACACCGACAACCCCTTCACGGATTTCAAACACTACTACAAGAAGGTCGAAGGCAAACGAACCCTCTTTAATGCCGACACCGACCTCCCCGTCGACACCTATCAACAACACGGATGGTATTGGTTCCCCCACGTCCGCCTCATGAACCAAAATGGCACGCCCGGCTTTCAATGGTGGCCCAACACCAAGGAATCCAAGAAGTCCTTTGACCTCAACACCTACGGACCCGACGTCGAACTCGACTTCATCTTCGACTACATGGAGCGCCAGCAAATGGCCGACACGCCCTTCTTTATCTACCACACCAGCCACCTCGGACACGATGGCTTCGATTGGTTCAATCCCGCCTCCACCAGCAAGTGGCCCGGCACTCCGGTCATCAAATGGGACGGCGAAAAATACACCCGCACCCAACCCAAGGTCACCGGCGACAAAGGCGTCTATGACACCCACGGCACCGTCACCGGCCCCGGCATTCACCACCACGTCAACTACCTCGACTACCAAGTCTGGCTCTACCGCAATAAGCTCGAGGAAATGGGCCTCGCCGACAACACCGTTCTCATCTTGTGTGCCGACAACGGAACCTCCGGCTACGGAAAGAACAGCGGCGACCGTTCCAAAGGCACCCACGTTCCCCTCATCATCTACGCCCCCGGCATGACCAAAAAAGGCAAACAAGACGTCCTCGTCTCTATGGCCGACATGCTCCCCACCGTCGCCGACCTCGCCCAAGTCGATCTCCCCGCCGGCTTCCCCATCAACGGAAAATCCCTCGTCCCCTTTCTCTTCAGCGAGGAAAAAGACCATCGTGATTTCGTCTACGGTTACCGCTTCGCCGAAACCATCGTGCAGGGCAAACTCGTCCTAAAAGACGGCCGCAACAAATGGTGGGACGTTTCACAAGCACCCGCCGACCTCATCTCATTTCCCGAGATCACCGACTGGTCCAAGGTCTCCGCCGCCCACCGCGCCGAACGCGACACCCTTATCCAAACCATCAAACCCTTCGACGTCCATGCCACCGCCCACGATGCCCCCGGCTTCAAACCGTCCGACGAAAATTTCCAGGGCAAAGGTCGCGACTTCAAAGAAACAGGGACTCCCCTGAAATCCTCCGCCCCCACTTTCAAAGATATCTTCGACTCCGAGGCCTCCCTCAAAAACTATGCCACACTCAAGCCTGCCGACGCCTGGACCGTCGTCGATGGCGTTCTCATCGGCAACCAAACCGATCCCTCCCACGGCTGCGTGATCCGCAAGCACCTCGACTTCGATGACCTCACCATGGAAATCAAATTCCGATTCAACGGCGGCTCCCGTTTCAACTTCGTCTTCGACGACCAAAACGAAAAGTCCGTCCACGCCGCCCACATATGCCGCATTTCAGTCAGCCCCAAGCAGCTCAAAATCAGCGACGATAAAATGGGTTCAATGAACCTCGAAATCCGCAAGCGCCGCCAAACCGGAGTCCTCACGCCCAAAGACGAAAAAATCCTCGCCGCCACCCAGACCACCAGAAAACTCGACCTCAAAAAAGGCCAGTGGTATCACCTCCGCGTCGTCATCAAAGACGACATTCTCAAGGCCTTCATCGACACCAAACTCGTCGCCAGATTAAAATCTCCCGGCATCGATCACGACACCAAGACCAAACTGGGAATGACCGTCAACGGCAGCACCATCGGCTTTGATAACTTCAAAGTCTTTAAAAGCGAGTAGCGGCGTATCAGCCATGGAACATCCCCTTTGAGAGATGGTCAGGTAATCCCACTGAGCGTTTTAAAGGAGAGGAACAAGAAGGAAGACACTCAAAATCTCGGCTGGCATAATTTGCGCGATATGACATTGACGAAAGTTTGTTGATGGAGATTGCTTCGGCCATCAACCGAGCGCTGCACTCCCCGGAGCAGACTGGATCTCCAAATTCGCTTTCAACGATCAACACCTACTCACATCAATATGAAAAAGAATCCGTCTCTCCTCAACCTGGCTTGGACTCTGGTCATCTCTCAATCGCTCACCCCTGCCTTTGCGGCCCCCATAGTCATCACGGGAGCAGGCTCCTATAGTCAGGACTTTAATACCCTGACCACCTCCACCAGTCCGACCACTGGAACAGCCTGGGCCAATGACTCCACCATTCCTTTTTGGTATGCCGATTACGGCGGCAGATCGCTCGACTTTTACTTCGGAACGAACGGGAATTTTTTCACCAAGAATTTTTATTCCTTTGGGGTGGAAGGGATCAATCCTGTGGCCGACCGGGCCTTAGGTTCCATCGCCGGATCGGGCAATTCCGATATTTACACATACGGGGTTCAGCTGGAGAATTCATCTGGGGGTCCCATCACCATCAATTCCCTCACTTATACCGGAGAACAATGGCGAAACGGAGGCAAGACCGCGGCGGATAAAATTACCTTCTCCTATCAAATCAGCCCCTCCCTCATCGAAAACGTGGACGGCAACGATCTCTTGCCAGAAAACTGGGTCCCGATTCCCTCTTTCGATTTCACCACTCCCATCGGCACTGCTTCGGCCTCTGCTCTGGATGGAAACTCGCCACTCAATCGCAGGGAGATTTCAGGAAATCCAAGCCTCGTTTTAGAAGATGGCGAGTTTATCATGCTGCGATGGACCGATGAAAACGACAGCGGCAGCGACCATGGGATGGGAATCGACGATGTCACTGTGGCTTGGGAACCCGTCATTCCACCCGACCTCTCGGTCTCGGCCTCTCCGTCCTCTTTCGTCGAGAACGAAGGCCCGGCAGCTTCCACCGGAACAATCACCATTCCCGCTGCTATTGGCGTTGATTTGGAAGTGACTGTGTTCTCCGACATCTCCACCAGTGCCAGTGTGCCCGCCACCGTCATCATTCCAGCCGGCCAAGTGAGCGTAACCTTCCCCATCAATGCGGTGGATGATGGTGATCCCGAAAATCCGACCATGCCATTGATTACCGTTTCGGCCGACGGGTATTCCCAAGGCTCCACGACCCTCACGGTTAACGACGATGGCGACAATCCTGCGACCCTAAACCCCGGGGCTATAGCGTTCATTGGCTTCAACTCTTTTTCCAGAAATGACCTCGTTTTTACTGCTCTCGAGCCCATTGCCGAAGGTGATATTATTTACTTCACCAACAAAACATGGAACGGCGGAGACATCTTGGTCAACGGCGGCTTTCTCGGCACCTTCGGCGGAAGTGTCCGGTGGACTCCGCCGGCCGGAGGCGTCCCGCAAGGAACGGTGGTCAAGATTTTTGAACTCAATAACTCGGAACGTTCCGCCAGCGTTGGAACGATCGAGCTGGCGACGGGCTCTTTGGATCTCTTATCCAACACCGGGGTCGTAACAGCCTTCCAGGGAAGCCGCACCTACGCCACCGGCTTCCTTACCGCGCTCACCAACGGCGGGGGCGAATTTACCGGAACTGGACTGCTGCCGAAGGACATCATTGAAATCCCTTCCGGGACATCTGCGGCGCTCTATACCGGTCCCCGCAATGGTGTCGAGAGCTACGCTGACTTCCAGAGACTCATTGATGCGGTGGAGACCAATTGGAATACCGAAGCCGAGGTCACCGAAATCACGTCCATCGACACCACTTCTTTCTCCTTGGTGAGCGCTGACTTTGCAGTTTGGGCCGATGACCTCGGGGTCACCTCGGGAATCGATGGCGATGAAGATGGAGACGGAAGAAGTAATTTTCACGAGTATTCCTTCGGGCTCGATCCGCTCTCAACATCCTCATTACATCCCATTGTCACCCCTCTGGATCGAGGAAGTGCGACCTTCAGGTATACCCGGCGCACCCTGGCTCTTAGTGGACTTTCCTACCGTGTTTTCACCTCCAGCAGCCTTGAGAGTGGACACTGGACTGAAGACACCCTTGCGACAATCGAGGCTGCGGAGCCAGTGAACGGAGTCGAAACCGTTGCTGTCACTCTCAGTGCGCCGACTCCTCTGGCTACGCCAAAGCTCTTTGTCCGTGTGGTTGCTGAATAGCAGCTTATTCCATCCAGATCCCATCCTCCTCATTTTTTCCCACTTTTCAGTTTGCTCTCGCTTCTTATCCTTCGGGAATGATCAGATCATCCCGTAGACGCTTTCTGAAGACTTCGGCTGCCACCCTTGCTGCCACCCAGGCCCACGCCCAGTCCCCGAATTCAGATAGAATTAAGGCAGCCCAGATAGGAACAAAACATCCTCACGCCGATGGGAAATTTTCCACGCTACTCGACCTCCCGGATCTCTACGAAGTGGTGGGGATTTGCGAAGAAGACCCGGCGCAACGCGAGCGCGTTTCCGGTCGCAAGTCCTATCGATCATCCAGGTGGCTCGATATCGATCAGATCCTGAACGATCCAGAGATCAAGCTGGTCACGGTGGAAACCGGGATCGATCAACTCGTGCCCACGGCCTTGCGATGCCTCAAGGCTGGAAAACACATTCACCTCGACAAACCGGCAGGTCAGAAATTGGCGCCTTGCCGAGCCATTCACCGTGAAGCTGAGAAGCGCAACCTGACCATCCAAATGGGCTACATGCTACGCTACAACCCGGCCTTCACCTTCCTCTTCAAAGCGGTCAGGGAGGGTTGGCTTGGAGAGATTACAGAAGCTCACGGACACATGGGCAAGAGGGCTTCACCGGGATTGCGTCAGGAGCTTTCCCGGTTTCCCGGAGGAGGCCTCTTCGAGTTGGCCTGCCACCTCATCGACGCCCTCGTGACCATTTTGGGAAAACCAAACGAGATTCACGGACTTCATCTAAAAACCCAGGACGACGCCTTCAAAGACAATCAGCTCGCCACCTTTCGCTTCGAACACGCCCTCGCAACCATCGGCAGCAATCACAACGATCCTTTTGGCGGACCACGACGTCAGTTCACCGTTGTCGGCACGGAAGGAACGATCACGATCCAACCACTAGAGCCGCCCAAACTCTCCCTCTCCCTGACCAAAGACCGGGGTGAATTCAAACGCGGAACTCAGGATGTTCCCATGCCAAAAACCGAAGGTCGCTATCATGACGAATTTAGAGACATGGCAAAAGTAGTGAGCGGAGAGAAACTGCTCGCATGGAATTCCGATCACGACCTTGCCGTTCAGGAAGCACTCCTGCGCGCGTCAGGTCTTCCACTGGATGGCTAGCCCAAGGCAAACTCCCCGAGTCTTATTGTTTTCCATATCTCTCCAAAGTTTAGGGCACTCACTTGACCTTGGGGCGTTCTTGAATTGCATCTCACAACACAGACTGGTTCAACACTCTCGGTGACAACTAACCTCCCCTCCCGTAAAGACAGAAGTGCCGGAGCTATCCTCTTGCTCGCTTCTCTGGCGATGGTGGCAACTCTCCCCGGCCGGACGGTGGGACTTGGACTCATCACCGAACAGCTCTTGGTTGATCTGGGGGTGACTCGCTCATCCTATGCCGAGCTGAATCTTTGGGCGACGTTCGCCGGGGCCCTCTTTCTTTTAGCGACGGGGCCAGCTCTGGATCGAAGTCTCCGCTGGACGACAGCGGCAGTGCTAGTAGCCTTCTCAGGAGTAGTGTTCTGGCTCGCCCATCTTCCCGGTCTGGGATTGCTTCTCCCCGTGTTGATTTTAACGAGAGGATTGGGGCAAAGCAGCCTCTCTCTCAGTTCGGTCGCAATCGTCGGAAAATCACTTAAGGAAAAACTCAGCACCGCAATGGGAGTCTTTGCCGTGGCAACGAGCCTTCTCTTTGTAGTCGCCATTCCGTCGGTGGATTCATTGTTAGGCCAATTGGGATGGAGGAAAGTTTGGATGATTCTCGCTGCAGTGATTTTGGGAATCGGCTTGCTGGTGGCGTTCCTGATTCGTGATCCCCAAGCGCAGCAAAGTCGTGAGGAAGATGACGAAACCACCACAGGCATACCCTTCCGCGAAGCTCTCCGGTCGCCTGCCTTTTGGGTCCTTACAATTGGCATTGGGATCTACTATTTCGCCTTTACCGGCATCACCCTCTTTAGCGAATCATTGGTGGTCTCCTTGGACTTTAGTAAAGACATCCGGAACTGGTTCCTGGCGATCATGATGTTCTCCGGGCTGGCCAGCAACTTGTGCTGCGGCTGGCTTGTGCAGCGAGTTTCGGCACTCAATATTTTCGGCGGAGCGATGATCATCTTTGCCGCCTGCCTCATTGGGTTTCCTCTGGCATCAGGGTCGATTGCTTTGATCTATGCCGTTGCCGTCGCATTGGGGGTCGGGAGCGGAGCCGTCACCGTGATCTTCTTTGCCGGATTCGCGAATCTTTTTGGGAAACGTCACCTTGGCAAGATTCAAGGCGTGGCCCAAGCCATGACTGTGGCTTCATCGGGAACCGGCCCCCTGTTTTTTGCGCGGAGCTTCGAATCTTCAGGCTCCTATTCATCGGTCTTCTTTACTCTAGCCCCCCTCGCGCTGCTTGTCGGAATTTGGGCATTGTGCCAACAAAAAGCCGAGCGGGTTCCATCGATTTGATTAAAAACGGTAGTCAGAATCCACACCAATCATGAATCGTATGCTTTCGAGGAACTCCGTACGCTAAGCCAATAATTTTCTTAGCGGTCCTTTTCCGGTGTCATATTTTGCATAAGCGCCGCCCAAATTAAAATGCTCAACCGGGCTGCCCGCCGCTTCGAGCAAGGTGGCATAGAAGCTGTTGATCGGGCGATCGTTTTCAATCTTATGGTAGTGACCCTCTTGCATCGTTCCTCCAAAATTACCGAGAGTCATAAAGGGCCAACTTGCGCCATTCGTGTGCTGTTTGTCAGCATTGTTACTGGTATAAACAATCAGGGTGTTGTCCATCATGGTGCCATTGCCTTCCGGTGTTTCCTCAAGGGCCTGGACGAGCTTCGACAACATCCGCATGTTGTATTGCCGAATCCGTGTCCAAATATCAGACGTCATCGACAAGTGGCCCAAGGAATGCCCCTTCGAGGCAATGCCCAGGCCTTCCCAAGAACCATAGAATTCGCCGCAGCCTGAATTGATCGTGGCAACATTCGTGAGGCCCGCTTTCAGGGCAGCAATCGTCAAGTCGAGCATAGCGTCATGCCAATCCGTTTCATGTTTGGGCGCTGAGTATTTTTCATCAAAATCCGGCATGTAGGTTTTTAGACTGTCCGACATGGAGCTGACACTGTCCCGGAAGGTGCTGATATCGCCAAAGGGTTTTAATTTTTGCCGACCACTCTCCGGTATCGTTCCAGCGCTTTGGGCCGAGGTTCGGGCGATAAACTCTAACATCTTGGAGTTTTCATCGTAGGTCTTTCGTTGCTTCCCAGTGGCGACGGATCCAAACATGAGCCGGTATAGAAAGGTTGGATCACAGATCATCGAGGCCTTATCCCCGGGTCCCCAAGCAGAGGTTGCATGGAAAATGGGCACTTGTTTCATCCGATTCAGCGACTCCATGCCGACACTCAAAAGAGGCACGGGAGCCTTGGGGAGAACCTTGCTCAAGGCGCAATCAATGGTGATGTCGAAGGGGGTGGATTTATTTCTTCGGTAGCCACCCAGGCATCCATAATAAGCGCTGTGAGCCGGGCTGGTGTGCTTGCCGTGCAGGCCCTGAATAATGGTAAGTTTGTCTCGGTGAGGCGCCAAGGGATCAATGAATACCGGAAGGTCTTCCGATCGCAGTGATTTGCCGGATTTGATTCCTTTGACGGCGCAATTGGCATCACTGAATCCCTGTGCTTGCAGAAAAAAGACCACTCGTTTTGGGTGCCTGCCACCTTGCGGCTGACGATCCGTTTTGTCTTCTCCCAATGCCGTGTAAATGGGAGCAATCGTGCTCGCACCGGCTCCCGCCCCAAAGCGTTTGATGAGGTCTCGTCTATTCAGCGTATTTGTCTTCATTGGTCTTGTGCGGGTTTACGATATAGAAAGGAATCCGAGGTAAGTAGTGAGATAATGAGGGCCTTCATGCTTCCCCCATTTTCTTGGTAAGCCTTATGCGCGGCCTTGAGAGTTGAGGCATCGTTAATCGTTTCATTACGGCCCATCCAGTAACGGAAAGCGTGCCTTACAAAGACTTGTTCCACATGTTCACTCTTGGCCAGGCGATGGATCAGCTCAAAAGCATCTTCGACCTTACCATCCAACTCTTTAACACCGCTGGCAATAATTTCCCCGCTGGCATCAACCGGATTTCCATGTTCATCGACTTGCTTTCCTTTTTTGGTTTTTCGAAATTTACCAACATGGTTGAACATTTCAAAGGGAAGCCCCAGAGGGTCCATTTTCTGATGACAACGCCAGCAGGAATCGTCTTGAGTCACCCGCATGCGATGACGTAATGATTTTTTCGGTTCATCAGGAAGAACCGCATCGACCGTAATCGGCACTTCCGGCACGCCCCCACCCAATAATCGTTCTCTGATCCAGCGCCCGCGGAAGACGGCGTGGTTTTCCATGGCGTCTGAATGGGCAATCAACCAACTGGGCTGGGTGAGGATTCCGCAACGCTCGGTGGCAGGAAAAGTCACCATCTCCCAGGGCGAAGGACCGGTGACACAAGTAGATGCCCAGTATTCCCGGATGAATATTGGCCGCTCGATATCTTCAATTCCAATTTCTCCCTTTTGGTTTTGTCGCTTGCCGTATCGAGTGACCGTATTGTTGTAAAACGAAAGCGAAGTCGCATTGTTATACGTATGGAATGGCTTTTCTTCTTTAATCGTAGGCCTGGCTCTTACGATGCATTCGTTCGTTGTTAAAAGCTCATGCAAAACGTTGCGGTCAGCTGCTAAAATATACTCGATCAGACGATCGGTTTCAGAAACCAGATAGTTCACCTTAAGGTTGTATTGATTCCCTGTATCGTGAACCTGAACATCCTTCAAAGATTTGGTGTCCTTACAAATCGAAGGAGCGCGATGGTAATCAAAGTATTCCTGGAAAAATCTCAAAATCCGCGGCTTGCGAATTGAACCATCTTCCATAATCCGTGTGACTTCGCGGAGGACATCTGCCCGAGACTTTAAATTCCCAGCCTTGAGGGCCGCCTGTAATTGAGGGTCCGGCGACATATAGGTCAAGGCACCGGAAATCGAATTAGCCAACTCGTCTCCCGCGAGCATGACCCGGCCGAATTGGTCGGGTTCACCACTCCCAAATTCATAGCGATACAAGGCTTCCGGGTGCAGAAAGAGAGGAGCACAACCCACAATAAGCCCCTCTACTTTCCCCAACGATCTCACTTCATCTTTAATAAATGAAATCTGCTCATTCAACTCCTCAACCCGGGGATCCCGCCCCGTGAGGGCGTGGAAAAGAAAGGGCACCAACTTTTCCAGTTGAGCTTGTGTGGGTAGCCCGTCTGTTTCCATGATGTCCATGAACGGGCTGTACTTTCGTTGATATCCCTTGACATACAAATGGCAGCCTTCCCGATCGGCGAAATTCCTCTTTTTGCCATCTACGATCATCGTGCCGATACGGTAGAGGGTGAATTTTTCAGGATCCCTCCACATGTAATCCGGGACATCCACCGAGCCAACAATCATGTGTTTCAAAACTGCTTTCGCACCAGTCACCAGTAATTGCATCTCATCACTGGTCACCTCATACATCACGGAAAAATCCTGCAGTCCCCTCTCACCGCTCAGGCTTTGAACTGGTCTCACAGAAGGAAAACCATTCAGCCAACCAGAACCATTGCGTATTCCCATGACTTGATCAGATCCCAGTGACAATTTCAAATCCCCCGTGTCCGTCATGACTTTCGAAACCATCACCGGGTCGCCACTGGCCAATTGCCCGGGATATTTTGGATTGTACTTTGGCGTGTTGTGAACCAGCTCTTTGAGTTTAACCAAGTAGGCGTCGGGATGGATACGCCACATCCTCGACGGAGTAGAGGGCGGCTCCGTTGCAGTGACGAAGTCAGAAAAGAGGAGCTCGTGGTCCACATAATTGCCCTTGGCGGGCAGGAGATTTTCATGAAACCCGCCTTGGTCTTTCGACGCTTCCTGCAGGTCCCCTATCAAGCCATTCACAAAGTGCATACGGTCCATGGGAGAAGGTTGTTTTTTCTTCCTAGGTGGCATCTCTTTAAGCGACACTTGCTCCCAGACTTTCTGCCATTCGACCGCATTCGCTGCCGTCATTGATTTGAGAGACTCGATATTGAACCCTCCCTTTTCGCTTTCACTGTCATGGCAATCGACACAGTGTTTTTCGATGAATGCTTGTTGGGAAACTCTAAGAGTCAGCGAGGAGTCACCATAACTCGCTGTCGTGAAGATTACTGGAAGCAAGTAAGTCCCATGAATCAGTAGTAGCTTTAGCATAATCTCTTAATTAAAATCCTATCATGGGAATAATTCCTTCCTGAGTCAAAAAAGACAACCCAGGAATACGCAAGCTTCGCAAATTACCTCTGAGAGATCTCCGCTAGGAGTTTCTTGACTCACTGCTGGACCGAGAGGAAACCGATTACCCGCCATTTGAAGCCATGTTAGCGGTGAAGATAGTTTCGGAGGCGATAGTGCGGATCTAGTGCTTCACTGTGGTGCGCGCTTTTCCTTCGGGCCTGGCATCAAAGTTGATTTGGGCAATGTAGATGAATCCCTAGCCCGACGAAGGCGAACGAGCTAGATCTCTCCGCATTTGCATAGGAGGGAACCCCTCAACCTAATGCCCGGCCATTTGTGAAATCTACAGATAACCCTCTGCGACCCGGGCGCCGAACGGAAATTGAAAATTTTGGCACCTTCAAATCCAACCTGAAAAAGTAGTAACAATACACGGAGACATCCCCGTATTAAAGATCCTCTGCGTGAAAATTCCTTTCAATCTCCATCAATATTCCCGATGACCCTCAGACTCACGATTTTCACTTTCTTACTCGGCTGCTCCTTACTTTGGGCCAAACCCAAGGAATCGCAGAAGAACTCCCAACCCACCGTAACGAGGAATACCTTCATGGTATTCGGTAATACCTACATCACGAAACTCGAGACTAAAACCAGCATTCTTGCCTCCATCAATCAGGCCGTCAAAGATGCCGAAATTGATTTCGTGATCATGGTGGGCGAGCTGACGATGAGCGCGACGCCCGAACAATTTCAAGCGGTGCAATTTGTGATCGAGAATTCACCCGTTCCCGTCCACGTCACCGCGAGCAACCATGATCTTACTTATGACAACGGCGATTGGAAAACCGGCAAGCCTGACGACTACGCCCATTTCCGTAAAATGCTCGAGACGGAAACCGAGTATACCCTCACCAAAGGCCGGAGCCATTTCATCATGCAATCCCGCACGGATGAGACGGGCACCGACTTCACCAAAAAAGCGCTCGCCAAAATTAGGAAAAAGACGGACTACGACTTTGTCTATCATGTCATGGAAGCGTCTTTAGGCGCTGAAATCGACCGCAAAAACGAGCCAATCATCGGAATCAATGGTGGCACAAGGGAAGTCAAATATCACGTGATCGCCGATCGCCACGTCAAAGTCATCCCCATCGAAAACAAGGAGACCGATAAGGAAGATGATTATCTCATTTTCAAAGAAAACGACGGTTATGCTGTGGTGGACTCCTACGTCGATCGACGCCTAGACCAGAGCTTCAAAATCGTGATCGATCGCGCTGCGGGAACCTGTTCGGTCGAAAAATGACCTCAGAGTTCGGGACACCTAATCCCAAAGAATACGAAGAGTTCTTCATCTTCTTCGTGGAACCCGCCTTCATTATTCTCGTGCATGTCAACCTCCTAGGGCCAGCTGAATCAATCAAAATCGAACGAACATCACGCCACCGTCTGCTTCACGCCAGCCGCTTTTAAAACCTCCTTGGGCGGTCCCTTGAACGGCCCACCATACGGAGTATTCCCTTCATAGCCTAGCGCCTTCCAGCATCGTGGGTCGCTGTAATAAGCCCCTGAAGAGAGACCAACGAAGACATTAAAAAAATGATTCCCCTTCGCCATGACATCGCAGACTTTCTTCTTTTCATCATCAGAAAGGTCCGCAAAAATTTTCCCGAAGTGTTTCCGGCATTCCTTGTTCAGTGCCTTAAGTCCCGGAATGATCACACCTCGATCTCCCTTTTGACGGACATAAGGCGCGCTGATCCATTCATCAATAAAGTCAGCAACGCGGACCTCACTGGCAGCAGGCCCCAGATCATCGGCTGGAAAAATTACATCAGCGAGGGCAATCGTTGCCGACCTCTCCGCTTCCGTCATCATTAACGGCCAAAGTTCTCCACGTTCATAGGATTTAGCCATGACCGGGTCCTGCCCATATCCGGTCGAAGCTGGCTTCGAGTTCTGGGCAAAAGCCGTTGGCAGGGCCATTCCCTCGGCTGCTGCCACTGCAGCAAACCACTGCAGGACCCGGCGACGAGGAAGTCGGTTTTCTTGATCTTGAGAATTCATCTTAAAGGTTTCCTTTCCGTGCTTGTTCAATAAGACGGTCTGCGGCCCGCCAGGCCAAAGCCATAATCGTTTCAGTGGGGTTTTTATCAGCGTTCGAGGCAAAGGGGGCCCCGTCGCAAAGAAGGAGATTTTTGATATCCCAGGTTTGGTTCCATTGATTGCAAACCGACTTTTTTGAGTCTGCCCCCATGATGGCTCCACCCACTTCATGAATAACCTCCCCGCCTTTGAGCAGAGTCTTTTTCGGATCTCGCTTGGGATCAAAGAGCCCCTTCCCTCCAGCGGACTCGAAAATCTTGCTAAAGGTCTTCTGAGCATGGACCGCCATATTCCATTCATGATCGCTCCACTTCCAATGCCACTTCATAACCGGAATCCCCCATTTGTCCTTCACCTCGGAATCCAATTCCGCGAATGACCCCTCATTGGGAATCATCTCTCCCCGGCAGGCCACATGAATAAATGAGCCATAGTAACGTCGTGTGGCTTCCTTGAGCTTTGTTCCATAAAGTCCCCGCAAGACATGGCCCGGCACCGGACTATTTCCCTTTGGCATGCTTCGCGTTCCGCTAATCTCAATATGATAGCCTCTGGCAAAGTCCAACTTCCCAGCCTTCTGCTCCTGATAAAGCCACCAAGGAGAGTAGAAGTGACAACCTCCCGCCCCATCATCGTTGTGAGCAGGAAGACTCTCGAGTGCCGGAATCTGGCCCACCATATCGGAGCCCACCGTATCCATGATGTATCTGCCAACCAGTCCGCTTGAGTTTGCGATTCCCTTTCCACTTGCCGAGTTCAGGAGAATGCGAACAGTCTCGCCACTACTGGCAGCCAGAACCACGGCCTTGCCTTTGACCCGCTCTTCCTTACCTGTCGACTTGTCGATAAAGAGGACCCCTTTTGCCTTCCCATCCTTCCCTACTATGACCTCCCGCACATGGGCATTCGGAATGATGTCGAGATTCCCCGTTGCCAATGCCGGAGGCAAGTGAACCGTCGTGCTTTGGTAGTTTGCACGAATGCTACACCCCCGCCCACATTCGGTTGCCCAAAAGCAAGCAGCCCGCGATGACATCGACTCCTCGACGATCTTCTGGGCCTTGGGATTGTCCGGATGTAACTTGGGAGCGAGATCCTTCCCATCCTGCGGTCTCGTCAGTACAGCCCGATGAATTGGCACCACCGGAACACCAAGCTTCCTGGCATGTTTTTGAATCATCAGGTCTCCCACCCGTCCCTTTGGCGGCGGCTGAAGAACTCCCTTTGGAGAATTGGGTGTGTTTTCCAGCCCCTCATTCGTACCATAGACTCCAATCAATCTCTCCACCTTGGTGTAATACGGCTCGAGATCATCATAAGATATTGGCCAATCAAAACCCAAACCATCGCGCGAATAGGGTTTAAAATCATAGGGTCCATTCCTCAGTGAAATCCGCCCCCAATGATTGGTTCTCCCACCCATCATGCGGGCCCGCCACCACTTGAACTGTTCCTCGGGCTTGTCACTGGCCTGTGTGTAGGGTTCATCGGGAACCTGCCACCCACCATCGATGGTCGCGTCAAAAAAACCAAAATTCTTATCAGGTGTCGAAACGCCCCCAAGCGGAGCATCCTTGCCCGTTTGAAACATCGGGGTCTCCTTCTCGACATCGTAGGATCGTCCTGCTTCAAGCATCAGGCACTTGATCCCTGCGAGGGTGAGCGTATAGGCCATCTGGCCTCCCCCCGCACCAGAACCTACGATGATGACATCGTATTCCGACTGGGCTTTTGAAATTGGAATAGTGGGCATAATTCTACTGAGATTCGGTAAACTCCCCGAAAGGACGATCTTGAAACTTTTTTAATTCGATGGCGAGCTTGCCTTTCATTTCGGCCGCTATCTCGAGGTAGTTCCCGATGACATTGTTTGTCTCCTCGCGATCACTGGTAAGGTGATAAAGCTGATCTGTCTCAAAATAGTGTGGGTTCACCTTGGCGGCATAGTGTCCCAAATGTCCGTTTCGGGTGAGATAGGGGCGATCAAGCACCTCACCCTGAAATCCCCGGAATTTCTTACCTGTATCAATCCGGCGCTGAACACTGTCCGGATAACGAACCGCAATGTATTTCCATTCTTTAGTTTTGACACATCGTGAGTGCCCCAGCTCTCCAAAAAGAACCTCCCTTCCCTCAAACTTCTCCCCTGACAAAGCAGGTTTAAAACTCAACCCGTCCATCAGATAGTCTTTCGGAGGTTCTATCCCGCACACCTCAAGGAGCGTCGGAACAATGTCAATATTTGCAATCAGGGCATCACTCTTCACCCCGGGTTTCACCTTTCCCTTCCACTGCAGCAGAAGAGGCACCCTCATCCCGTAGTCATGCAAGGTCGCCTTACCGTGGCGGTAGGATCCGTGATCAGGCACGAACATCACGAGAGTCTCCTCCTCCAAATCGAGAGCTGCGAGCTTATCCAAAATCGCACCCACCCCATCGTCCAACCAAAGAGCATAAGCATCACGATCCTTAAACCCGGCCTTACGATTTCTCTTCAAGATATCACCACGGGAAGGAAGAACATCGAAACCTTCCTTCACAAAGCCTTCTCCGGTCATACGGGGATCAGACTCCAGCGAGAACTTGTTCACCCAAGGCGCGGGACCGTGGTGCAGGGTCGTGGAGAAATAGAGGAAGAAAGGCTTCTCCGACTTCTTGTCCTCCAGAAACTGAAATGCCTTCTCAACCGTCCAATCGAGGTTGTGCACATTGAGGGCCTCGTTTCCCAGCTCTTTCAAGTTTGCGGCATAAACTCCATCTGCGAAATCGAAGCCATACTTCTTGATTTCGTCACACCACACCCGGTGGTTCGCCTTCATCTTTCCGTTGATCAAGGGCTCACGCGGATCGGATTTGGCAGGATACTTCAGCAAAGGAGAGTCTTTCATCTTAGCCCCGACCAGCCAGTCGTGCCTGACGACATGAGACTTTCCCACAAACCCGGTCCGGTAACCGTTTTTTTGCAACACCCTGGGAAGATTCCAGCGTTCCGGTTCCAGCTCACCAATGTTTTCGACCTGGGTCTGGTCGCCGGGGGGATGTTCCTCAAGAAATTTCTTTCCCTCGCAGCGGCCCGCAAAACGACCTGTTAAAAAACTGTAACGTGAGGGAGAACAAACAGTGGAGGTGACATTAAAATCGGTAAAATACATCCCCTCTTTTACCAAGCGATCAATGCGCGGGGTGTGAACCTCCCCCCCCATGAATCCGAGCGAATCCCAGCTCTGATCATCAGTAACAATCAGAATAATATTCGGTCTATCGGCTGCCACCGCTACCCCAGCCAGTAGGCATAACACAGAAATGATCGACTTCATGGCTGACGACGCTTTGCGGCCTGCTCCTGCCTGAGTTTCAAAACCCGACGGAACTCACCAAGCCGGTGCTCAAGTCCCTGCTTTTTCACGAGGTTGTTCTTTTCCCCGGGATCGGTGGTCAAATTGTAGAGTTCCTCACCATCAGGCCACTTGCCATAACGCCACTTTTGGTTTCGAAGGGCATAGCCCATCTCCTTCCCACGTGTCACGATGCTGTAAGCGTATTTCTTTTTCCCAAGACGTTCGGGGTGATCGAGAAGTGGACGGAGTGAGGCACCCTGCAGATGATCCGGAGCTTGCAACCCCGTCAATTGAGCCAGCGTTGGATAAATATCGATCAGCTCAACCATAGCTTCGGAGCGCGTTCCCGGCTTGGTGAGTCCGGGAGCGTGAACAATGAAGGGAACCTTAGCCCCGATATCAAACAGGGTAACCTTGCCCCAAAGGAAATGATCGCCGAGATGGTAACCGTGATCCGAGGTGAGAATCACGATGGTGTTCTCCCACTCACCGCTCTCTTTGAGGGTATCGAGCACGATCTTGATCTGCGCATCAATGAAGGAAACACAGGCATGATAAGCCTGCATGTATTCGCGACGGAGTCCGTCATCTTCCTTGGACTCTTCAAAACCAAATTCCTTAAAGCGGGTGTTCATCGCCTTTCGGGGAATCGTGTCCCAAAGATTGGTCTTCTCCGGTGTGTAGACAATTGAATCGAGAGGATAGAGATCAAAATATTTCTCCGGTGCCAGGAATGGGACATGCGGCTTCTGAATTCCACAAGTGATGAAAAACGGCTTCTTCCCGTTTGGTTTCTCCTTCAACCACCTTGAAACCGTGCGCGCGTTTTTACCATCCTTGTGCTGCTCATCAGTCAACCCACTTGGTCCATATCCAGGTGGAGTCTGGGCATCGAGCATCGACTTGGCTTGTTTTTCAAGGGCCCGCCACGCCCTCCGGTTCTTGATCAGATCCACAGAGCCATTCTCAGCTTCAAATTTTTTCCGGACCTCGGTCACCACGGGGAGTTCGTCGTTGTTGAAGCGATAAAATTCGTTCCAGGCGACTACGCCATGCTCATGACGCGGCGAGTGAAACACCTTCCCCACACTCCCAGTCCAATAGCCGTTCTCCTTGAAGAACTGCGGCATCGAAACCGTTCCCGGACGGGTCTGGCGAATGTCGGCCTTGTTATCAATCACCCCACTCGACTGCGGATAAAGCCCATTCAGAAATGAAGCTCGCGACGGACCGCAAACCGGATATTGGCAAAAAGCACGATTGAAGGTCATCGCCTCCGAGGCAAATTTTGCCAGCGTCGGAGTTTTAACATGATCGTATCCAGACGGAGAAACGTGGGTATTAAGATCATCACAGACGATGAGAAGGACATTCTTCTTATTCCCCTTCTTCCTGCCATTCTGCGCCGTCTTTTTAGGCACAACTTTCTCACCTTCCTTGCGCCAACGAAACGTCTCGCCTTCAATAATAAGGTCTTTTCCAATCGTTCGTTTGGGTGCCGCCGCGGCAAACTTCTTGGGTGCTGACTTTCGGAGCAACTGCTTGGTTTCGTCGTATTTCGAATCGTTGGCCAGATTGGCCCACTCATTGGGGTCGGCCTTTAAATCGTATAGTTCCTCCCCATCCTTGCCATAAGTAATGTAGCGCCAGTTCTTGTTGATAATAGCATACTCACCCGGCGCCATATAGGGCAGGTAAACGTCACGATCTTTGGCGGCTTCTGGTTTTGCCAAAGTCTCTTTCAAAGAGACTCCTTCCAGTTTTTGATCCGGCTTGGGCAGACCACACATTTCAACAAAAGTTGGATACATGTCGATCAGGCTCGCGGTGACATCCACGACCACCCCCTTCTTCACGCCGGGGCCGGCCCAGATGAAAGGAACATTGGAAGTCCGCTCCCAGAGGGTGTGTTTCCCCCAATCATACTTCTCGCCGTGATGGTATCCATGATCACTCCAAAGCACCACGATGGTGTTGTCGGCATAAGGACTCTTTTCCAGTTCATCGAGCACCCGTCCCATCATGGCATCGGCGTAGCTCATGCAGGCAAGATAACCGTGAATGGCATCCTTGACCGCGCCCTTCGCCTCAAGCTCCTTGTGAATCTTGGAACGAGCCGTCTTCGCCTTCTTCATCCGTTCCGGCAGGTCTTCCAGGTCATCCGCCTTGTAGGGAGGCAGCTCAATCTTATCCCGATCATAAAGATCGAAATATTTCTGTGGGCAGTAGTTGGGAAAGTGAGGAGCATAGATCCCACACGCTAAGAAGAAGGGCTTGTCATGCTTCTTCTTGAGTTGTTCCACCGCCCAATTCACCCGAATGGTATCCGCCATTTTCTCCTCCTTCTCATTGGGCAATCCAGCCCACTCGAGGAACAAGCCGCCTTTAATCTCTTTGCCCTCGTTAAAGACACTCGCCGGAAATGGATCGGGAAAAGGCGTCTCCTCGGTCCAGTTGTCCAAGGACCAACCTTCTTTGCGCTGCGAAGGCTTTCGCAGATGAAATTCATCCCACCCGCGCACATCAATACTTCCCGGCATATGATGATACAGCTTCCCAACTCCAAGCGTGGTATAGCCAGCTTTCGAAAAACTCTGCGGCAGTCCCTCAATCTCGGGGTGATCCGTAAAATAGTCAGTCGACCGATAACAACCAGTAGTCGAAGCAAATTGCCCCGAAAAAATAGCCGCCCGTGCTGGCGCACAGTAGACCCCCGGCGTGTGTGCATTGGAAAAATTCACCCCGCGCGCCGCCAACTTGTCGAGGTTGGGAGTGATGGCCCTTGGAGTCGCGCCTAGGGACCCAATCCAATCGTTCATATCATCAACCGCGAGGAATAGCACATTAGGGCGCTCCGCAATCCCAACACCTGGCGTCATAAACGCCACGAAGAGGCCAGCCTTAAGAAGATTCAAAATCCGAGTCATAAAAGAGTTCAAACAATGAACACTTTTGCCCGGCAAATAACCAGTCCCCAATCTGGGGACATCAGCTCATCCCCCTAGAAAAGCATCCGGGCCAAGCCAGAAGAGCCAGAGTTTCTGAATTACAACTCCAACGACAAAAACAGATGGACGAGTGCTCCGCTCCGGGTTGACCGAAAGTTTTGGTTACAGGGACACCAATCAGATTGATCAAAGTCAGATCAAGGCCGATTGCCGTGGGAACCAATCCTACTGGAGACCGCTCGCCTTTGGCACCAAGAATGATAAATAGGAAAAAGAAGATGAGAACAACCTAACCTGCGAAACCTGTAATAGGGCTTAGCCCTATGGTGATTTATCGCCAAACCCATTCGACGTAAAACCGTCTGAAAACCGAAAACTGTCATACCCGGTAGCAATCACAGCAAGGACTCCGGAACCAGCCAAGCCTCCGACGACTTGAGCCGCAATGTAACGACCCACGTCCGATTTTCGGAGCATTTTAAGACACTGTATAATTCAGGGTTAAAGCCCCCTTTCCCAGCAATTCAGATCAACTTGGTTCTGAGCAGAAATCATACTGAGAAGTGACTTGGCAAGGCCGCCGCAGCGCGGCCCCGTTATCGTAAGTGAATTGCTCACTCTCACTTCCCAATACAATAAACTGTCGAGAACGAGCGAGCGAACATTTGCCCTTTGATTGGAGCCATGGTGGCACGGAACATTTCGGACACTTCCGCACCGAGAGAGTTATTGGAGACAATTTCCAGGGCCTTGCCTGGCTTAATCACCAAAACACCGCCTCCGTAAACATTCTGGATAAGGACATGACCTTTTACGACCAGAGGAGCGGAGGCAAACTCTCCTTTTACGCCAAGCTTTTCCTCCCAGTGAATCTTGCCGGTCTTAGCATCATAACAACTTGCTTTGCCGGACATTGAAAAAACGAGCACGTATCCATTGACAACTGCTGGCGATGGCAAATCCCGGCCACCACGCCGCTTGGTATGCCAGGCCATGTGCGAATCGGTAACATCGCCTTTTCCTCCCGGCTTCACGGCATAGGTATCACCCGGCTTACCGCTCACAACGTGGAGGAGGCCATTTGCGAAGTCCGGAACGGGCGAGCCCCGGCCGTTGAAGGCCTTACAAAACCACAACTCTTTTCCCGTCTTGGGGTCGTAACCACGCACTCCCAGTTCTCCATTGAGAACAAGCTCCTTGCTGTCACCATTCTCGATTAAGATGGGAGTGCTCCAACCTCCGCGAGGTTTAGCTTCGCGCTCCGTCTTCCAAACCGGTTCGCCGGTTTCAAGATTTAGCGCGACAAGCGACGAAGCGCCCTCGGCATCGCAATTCTGAATAACAAGGTCGCCAAGAATAATGGGCGAAGCCGCCACACCCCACGGGCCGGGAAAGCCCCCAAGCTCTCGAGACCATTTCTTTTCTCCTTCAAGATCAAAGCAATGAATACCACCCGGACCAAAGAAAGCCACCACCCGCTTACCGTCGGTCGCACAAGTCGGAGTAGCATAGCTGTTCATCTTGTGCGGATTTTCCGGCGCAGCACAGGCAATCGTTTTCTCCCAGAGAATCTTTCCATCCTTGCGATTGAGACAGAACACATAACGCTCTTTGCCATCTTCGGAAGCACTGGTAAGGAAGAGCCGATCCTCCCAATTGACCGGAGAAGACTGACCCTGCCCTTTGAGCGTCTTTTTCCAAACAATCGAGTCCGCACTCCACTTGACGGGAACGTCCTTCGCATCCGAATGACCGCGGCCGGTCGGCCCCCGGAACTGAGCCCAATTGTCTTCCGCGTGCAGACCGGGAACCCCCAGTAACACCGCAAAGGTTGAAACAAGAATACGAACGATAGGGACACGATTAGAGAATTTTTTCATGGCGAACTGAATATCTGCGAACTTTTCGCTCTTTGTGTGTCAGGAATAAAGGCAATTCGTGCCAATCCACCCGCGTTGATGCCCCTGGGCCGATTTACCGCCCAAAGACTCTCAATCCGGAGGTCCAGATCTCTTTCATTTCACCGGCAGTTCTCCTCGCAGCAATCGCCCCCCCTGCCTCGAAAGTTTCAGGTAGTGATCAGGCGGCAAGCCTTCGTTGCTGAGGAATTCGAACCCCTCGCCCACCGGAGGATCATTGCTCACTTTGAAAATCGCCGTAGCCTCATCCACTTCGTCAAACATGGCAAGATAGGCGGTATCTATTCCCGCAGCCCTCACCCCAACAAATTGATCCCAATAAAAGCTTCCGCCCCGACGGGGAACGGCATCCAGCTTCTCCCCTTTCATGTTATGCCAACTAAATCCGGGGTAGATCACCGGGAGGTATTCCAGCTGATTCCTCTCACACCACTTTTGATCTTCCACCAAATTGGAAACATGCTTTCCGCTTTCAAAGTCGACCTGACGGTATCGCCCCACCGACCAAGGGCTAACGATGTCCGCCAATTTAAGAACCTTGTGTAAATTTTCATCAGTGGTGGCATCACGCTTTAGCTCCCGAAAACCAAACGGAACACCAAGCATCACACTCATGCCGCCCCACTCCGGATTATGTTTCAAAAGCCGGATAAACTTCTCGGAATCTTCAAGAGAGTAACCCCGGTCATCCTGAAAACCCACACCCCAGATCGCCACCAAGGGCTTCCCCTTGTATTGCAGGTATGCCTTATCATTTGGATCTGTGCCCAACTTCATTCTTGTTCGTAGAATTTTCCAATCCCGATTCAGCCTCTCAAAATCTTCCGATCTCAAACCAGAGAGATCATACATGAGCGCATAGGCCCTGCCATTAGCATTGGCAGCCTCACGGCAATTCAGCAGCTTTTGATTGTCTGCTTTAAGAAAATGGTAGGAACGATAATTCTTCGCACCAACGACTCCAAATCTCTGCACAAAAGCTCCGTCGATTCCATAGTCTTTCATCCACTTAAAATGACGATTCACGGTCTTTAGATTCACCGAACTAAAGACCTCTGCAGGGCGACCATCCCTATGTCGAAAAACCGTTTCAAATTTCTCTTCTTCTTCGTATTCGGACATATCTGGCCAAAGATCAATAGTCAGATGATTGGGTCCAAATTTCTTCCCTTTTCCGTAGTGATGAAACCCCATGCCGGCACCATCACCCTCGGCGCGAAACCAGCCCTGGTATCCGGTCATAATTTTCCCCTTCAGCCCAGAGGGATTCTCGGAATCTGATTCCGCTCTGAGAGCAGGCGCTAGAATTGAGTAAGCTTCATCCTGGGAGACAGCTTGAAGCGGCTTAATAAACACACCCGCTAGGAAGAGGGCGGAAATGACAAATTTCATGGGCGTAGAATACGCCCCGGATAAAGTCTAGGCGATCATCAAAGGTGTCCCCTCTATCGGGGACGCCACCGACCTCAATCAGCCTTCCAGATGAGAACCCTTGTAAGAATCACCAATTTATTCAAGTTAAAGACCACTATGATTGTGAAGGCTTTCCTCAGTTCACTCCTCTGCTCCACGCTCATCGCCTGCCCCGCAGACACCAAGCCTCCAAAGATCGAAGGAACAGCCAATCCTGAGAAATTCCCCACCAAAAATCCGGACGAAGCTCTCCTCTCTACCATTCAATATCCGGAAGACATGACAGCCCGCGTGTATGCACGTGAACCCGATGCCCTCAACGTCACGGCAATCGCCTTTGACGAACAAAACCGTCTCTATCTTTCCGAAACCCATCGCTTTGATCGCGGCATCGAGGATAACCGTCGCAACCAACATTGGCTGCGCGACGACTTTGCCCTCACCTCCACCGCCGAACGACTCGTAATGTATCGAAAACACGCAGAGGTGAAGCCCCTAACTTACTACACTGAGCACTCTGATAAAATCCGCGTTCTTGTTGACGAGGACGGCGATGGCAACATGGATAAGTCTCAAATCTTTGCAGACGGCTTCAACGATCCACTCGACGGCACAGCTGCCGGCATCTTTGCGGCTAATGGCAAAATCTACTTCGCCTGTATCCCACACGTCTGGATGCTCGAAGATAATGACGGCGATTTAAAAGCAGACAAACGCGAATCACTTCAGGAAGGCTACGGCATAAGCATCAGCCTCAGTGGTCACGACCTCAACGGCTTCACCTTCGGGCCGGATGGACGAATCTATTTCACGATCGGCGATCGTGGCTACAACCTAAAGACTGCAGACGGGCGACACCTTTACGATCAATACGCCGGCGCCATCTTCCGTATGGAAGCCGATGGCAGTGACCTCAAGGTCATTCATTCCGGCCTGCGAAACCCCAAGGAAATTGCTTTTGATCAATATGGTTCTGCCTTCTCAGTCGATAACAATGCGGACATGGGCGACAAGGCCCGCGTCGTTTATATGGTCGAAGGTGGTAATTCCGGTTGGCACCGAGGAAATCAAAATCTCCGTAACTTCCGTCATGCCATCGATGTCAGCGATCGTCACAAAATCCCGTGGATGGAAGAAAACGGATGGGATTTCACAGGCCAAAACCGTTCGAACGCTTTTCTACCTCCGATCACCCATCTCAGCACCGGCCCATCGGGTCTCACTTATAACCCCGGAACCGGCCTCGCAAAAAAGTGGGCCGAGCACTTCTTCATCTGCGATTACTGCGGCGGTCGCAGCAGCGTGATCGGATTCAAAGTGAAGCCAGCCGGAGCTTCCTTCTCGGTCACCAACAACGAAACCTTCATCAAAGGATTCCTCAACACCGACATGGAGTTCGGTTACGATGGCCGCGCCTACGTTAGTGATTTCACCGGCAGTTGGAAAACCTATGATAAAGGTACGATTTTCGTCTTCGAAAACCCCGAGGAACTCGCCAAGCCGGCCGTCTCGGAAGTGCGTTCCCTCTTTGCCAACGGCTTCGAAAATCTTGCTCCCGAAAAACTCGCCGAACTTCTCCGCCACCAGGACCACCGCGTCCGCCAACGCGCTCAGTTCACCTTGGCAAAAGAGCCGGAAAATTGTGAACTCTTAATCAAAGCCACGGCGCCAACCCAAAATTTGCTCACCCGCCTTCATGGGCTTTGGGGACTCTGGCAGTTGGCTCGAAAAAACTTGAGTAAGGAAGCCCATGGGCATCTTTGTCAACTGACTCGAGACCCCAATTGGCGTATCCGGGCTCAGGCCGCCCGGGCAATCGGGGATTCCGGACTTGGAGGGCGACCCAACGCGTTTGTCCGCCCCCTTCTTAAAGATAAGAATGCGCATGTGAAATTGCATGCCGCAATCGCGCTGGGAAAAACCGGAAACACCAGCAGTGATCGACGTCCTCTTCTGGAGTTGCTCGAGGAAAACAACAACATCGACCCCTATCTTCGTCACGCTGCAATCGAAGGACTTTACACACTAACAATTCGAGATTGGGAATTTAGTGAGGGAATGAACATTGCCGCCCTTAAAAAACACCCGTCACCTGCCGTCCGCCTCGGAGCGGTCATGGTCCTTCGCCGGCTCAAACACGCTGGCATCGCAGACTTCCTTGAAGACTCGGATCCAGCTATCGCCATCGAAGCAATCCAGGCGATCAACGATAATTACATCGAGGAAGCCCGCCCTGCTCTGGCCCGGGCCACCGAACTTCTCGGCAAATCAAGTGAGATGATTGACTACCGCATCATCAATGCCATTTACCGTGTGGGCGGTTCGGACAACGTTCAACGCATCCTAAAAATCGCGGGCGACCCGAATCGTTCCGAAAATCTCCGTATGGAGGCCCTCTTTGTCCTGCAGCGCTGGGAGAATCCACCCGCCGCTGACCCCACCACTGGAAAACATCGCCCGCTCTCCAATGATCGTTCACTTGAAGCTCACAAAGACGCCATCGCCACTATCTTGAATAAGCTCCTCAAAACTTCGAACGGACAACTCCTCGCTGAAGTAATTCGCACCACCGAAAGTTTTGAGATCGAGATCGAAGCAGACATCTTACTCGCTCACTTTGCCAACCCAAAAAACGCTGCAGCCATTCGTCTCGCCGCCCTCGCGAAGCTGCAAAAAACAGAAAACACAAAGCTCTCGGCGACACTGGCCAAGACCCTCAAAGATGGCGATGAAGAGATTCGCGCAAGAAGCCTGGATGCATTGGCTCAAATCGATCCCCGGGCAGCCGTCGCGCAAGCGCAGAAAATTCTGACATCGAAAAAAATTCCCGATCTCCAAAACGCCTTTGCCACCCTTGGTGAAATCAAGGACGCCCAAGTGACCAAATTCATCCTCACCTCCTTAAAAAATATTTCGGGGCAACCAGCCGCAGCGCATCTCGACATCATTGAGGCTGCCGAAAAACAGGACGATGTTCAAATCGTTGAAGCCCTCTCCGCGTATCAAGCCAAAGTAGACCAGTCCGATCTCCTCGCCACTCATTCGATCACTCTTGAAGGAGGCGATATCAACCGAGGGCGCTTTGTCTTTTACAACCACGGCGCCGCCCAATGCACCCGCTGCCACAAGGGACAACGAGGCCGCAAGGGTGGCATCGCCGGCCCAGACCTCTGGAACGTTGGCAGCCTTCACAATCGAGACTATCTCCTCGAATCCCTGGTCAAGCCCAATGCCCACGTGGCTCCGGGTTATGGCATGGTTTCAATAACATTGAAGGACGGTACTATTGTCGCTGGCAACCTTCACAAGGAGAACGCCAGACAAGTAATCATCGCCAACATCACCAGTGGCGAAAAAACCACCTATCCCCGAGAAAAAATCAAGGAGATCACTCGTCCGGCTTCTACCATGCCTCCGGTGATTGGGATTCTCAAAAAATCAGAAATCCGCGACGTCATCGCCTATCTTGCTTCTTTAAAGGCCCCTAAAAAGAAGCCGCAGAAGTAGGATCTTGTTGTTCTTGGGTAAATCCCGTTGCTTCTAAAAGTCGGTGAAAATATCGAAGATAAACCCGAAGACTTTTGGGAAACAATATCCTAAAATCGCCCCGATGACAGCACCCACTGCGGCAAGGAGCATGACACCTTTAAATTCTCCAAAAGGAACCGAGTCAAAGCCAAGGTAGTATCCAATCGGCAGAACAATCGCAAAGAAGATCGCCCCGAAGATTGAGGAAAAGATTCGTTTGACCATCTGTGCAAAAACTAAACACCCGTTTGGCCTAACTCAAGATCCCTTTCACAACCTGCCCGTCATTCGTGGGCCCAATCAGACGCTGATTGAGACCTTGATAAGCGAAATTGAAACGATGGGGATTGAGGCCAAGCAAGTGCAAAATCGTGGCCTGAAGATCCCGAATTCCGACCGGGTTTTCTCCAATGTAGTATCCAATATCATCGGTTTGCCCGTATGCCCCCGGTTTAACTCCCGCACCTGCCATCCACATCGTGAAAGCATGAGGGTGATGATCCCGGCCGTAGTAGCCTGGTTTAAGAGTCGAATTGACATTGTTTTGCATCATGGGCGTACGACCAAATTCTCCACCCCAAACAATAAGTGTCTCATCAAAAAGCCCCCGCTGCTTCAGGTCCTTGATGAGTCCCGCAATGGCCTTGTCGACCTGCTGACACTTGATCGGTAGAGTCTCATCAATTGACTCCCCAGGCGATGAGCCATGGTGATCCCAACCCCAATCATAAAGCTGAACAAAACGGACCCCATTTTCGACGAGACGTCGTGCCAGAACACAATTATTGGCAAAGGTCGGGTCGTCACCTTTGTAAAGTCTCCGTGGATCGGCCGCAGTTTCCACATTGGAAACATGTCCCGGCTTTGCCCCATAAAGATCGAGAACATGCTGCGGCTCCTTCCCGA
>JBDNAG010000256.1:0-18696 GCA_039768565.1 Akkermansiaceae bacterium
AAATCCCTCGGCATCGCCGACAACACCTTGATCTGCTTCTGCTCTGACAACGGCCCCGCCCGTCAGGGCTCACCCCGCCACGTTGGAACCGCAAAAAACCTCAAAGGCTACAAGCTCTCCCTCAACGAAGGAGGCATCCGTGTTCCCGGCCTCATGGTCTGGCCGGAGAGAATCAAAGAGCCCCGCACCGTCACTGCGCCCTGCTTCACCTCCGACTACTTTCCCACCATCCTCGCCGCCATTGAAGTCTCTCTCCCGGGAGGTCGTACTTACGACGGAATCAACATACTCCCCTTCGCCACCGGTAAAAAAACTGAACGGAAAAAGCCCCTCGGCTTCCTCAACAAAGACGGCAAGGAGTCCGCCTGGATCGAAAACCGCTACAAACTCATCTCCCGCCAAAAAGGAAATGAACTCTATGATCTCATCGCCGATCCCGGCGAGAAAACGAACCTTATTGATAAAAAGCCCGAGATCGCCACACGCATGATTTCCGAACTTTCCACCTGGAAAAACGAAGTCATGGAAGAGCTCAAATCAATTCCAAAGTAGCTGCATGACTACCTCGCCCAAGCTGCCAATCTGACAGCAAATTACCGTTCCAAAGCAGTCATTGGTGTCAACGTCTATGGACTGCCTTACCCTGAAAGTTCGAAAGTCGGACCACCCCTAGATCACACTTTCTGATCTAATCTAAAAATACTAGCGGGTGTCCAAAATTCAGTCCCCTCCGTGGCAGGGAGATGAGGTTATTGTTCATTCTCCGGCAAAGCGACCTTGAGAGCTTTGAGAACGTTTTTAGATAGGAACTGGTTACCTTTGGCGTTCATATGCACTCCGTCAGAAGTAAAGATTCCCTTGGTGGCATTTTGGGGATTCTCCTTTTTGAGCTGGCCAAGCATTTCTTTTCGAAGATCGAGTAACTGCGAATCCGTTTCCTTCGCGACTTTTCTGCTGAGATCAGAATACTGGTCGAGCATTTTGTCATCGGGATTGCTGCCGTCGGTTTTCTCTCCAATAACAGTCGGAGTGCAGAGAATGACTCGTGCTCCGGCCCGATTAATTTTGGCAATCATTTCCTTGAGACCGTTCTCAAATTCTTCCGGGGTAGTTCCCTTTCTTCCTTGGGCAATGACCTTGGGATGAGTCCAGTGCCAGACGTCGTTGATCCCAATGTAGATGAAGACGACGGTAGGATTTTTTTTAAGCACATCCTTGTCGAGACGCTTCTGGCAGTCAGGAACCTTGTGTCCCCCCTTACCCGCTCCGATTACTTCAATATTAAAGTCGGGGTATGCCTTGGCAATGGCCTGGGCGCTTAAGGTGACATACCCTCCTTTACGAACGCCGGCCGCTGTGACGGAATCTCCGAGGAAGACAATTCGATCATTTTTCTTTAGTGGCTCCTGAGCTCGTATGGCCGTGCTCAACAAGAGGGCCAGAAAAAGATGACTGAGGGCGGTGAATTTTTTCAAGTACACTGGAATTTTTGAATTCATTAACGGGTGCCTTAACTAAGGGGGCAACAGATCGTCACAGCAAGCCCCTATTCTTTAATAGGCTGATTTCCCACCCCGTCCCGATTAAAGATAGTCGCTCAAAAGCAAAGCTCTGCCATTTCAAGCGTCAGACAGTCAGCGCTCTATTCACCAAGGTTCTTCAATACAAACTCAGCGGCCCGCTTGTTCACATCCTCCAAGCTGGGAGAAATTTTTTTACCACTCAAACTGTGCCCTGCTCCTTTCACGGACAACAGCTGGGTGCGCGCCTTCGCCTTTTGTGAAAGGTCGAGAAAGAGTTCCGATTGAGACAAAGGTAAGACCGTATCCTTCTTACCATGAATCAAGAGAATCGGAGGCATGGAGGATTTAATGTAGTTCACAGGGCTCAACATGCTTGCAACCTCCGGCTTGTCTTTCGCCAGGCCACCCAAAATAGGGATAAACTTCTCGGGAGATTCAAAATTTGTGCCCTTGAGTAAGTCCATTCGTTCAAAGGATGTCAGCGGGTAGTATGAGACAACACAGCGGAAACGGGGTACAATTTCACGCAAAGACTGCTCGCCTACGAAAGCCTTGTCGTCAGCCAAAGCGGTCATGAGGGACAAGTGCCCGCCTGCAGAACCACCCCATACCCCCAAGCGCTTGGAATTCAGGTTCCATTTCGCGGCATTTTTGATCAAAAATCGCGCTGCGTCCCGGCAATCTTCCACCGATTGCACGGCCGTGTTTTCACCTTTGGAGAGTCGATACTCAATCGTTGCACAAACCACTCCGGCATCTAAAAGCTCGCTCAATGTTCCCTGAAAAGCTCCCTTCAAAATATTCAGGGGAGTTCCCCCACTCCATCCCCCACCATGGGTATAGAGCATCCAAGGTCTAGGCGTATCGCCACTCTTTTTAGGAAGAAACAAAGTCAACTTTAGATTCTTGCCAGCTACCGTTTTGTAAACAATTCCTTCTTCTGTTTGGAAATTGGCAAGCTGACGTTTCAACTGTTGGTTCTTGGTCAGCTTCTCAGCCTGAATAATTCCAAACGCCGAACATAGCACCATAATGGTCAAGAGCGCCGGGCAACGAAATCTTCTCATGTGCAAGTCATAGTATCTTCCAAACATCGTGACCACTTCGTTGTTGCATGCCTTCTGAGTTGGAAACGAACCTCGAAGGTTCGGGGTTGGAATCCGAGAATCTTCGAAGATCGAACGACCTGCAATCCGCAATCGAACGACAAAGCGTTGAATGGGCAAAGAGGAACTACCTGATTTTCTCGTCGGGAAGTTCCCCTTTGATTCCTTCATCCATGGGCATCTTATCTTTGCCACCGGGATGGGATTCGGCGATTCGTTGATCGAGTTCTTTTCTTAGTTTCTCTATCGTGGCCTTGTACTTCTCGTCAGTGACAAGGTTGGTCGTTTCACCGGGATCATTTTTAAGATGATAGAGCTCGGCCATGTGTTTGTCTGCGGAACCGTCGCCATGAGGGTAGCGGATGTATTTCCATTCATTGGTGCGGAGGGCTCGGACGTTGGGTGTGTAGGGGAACTGCTTCTCGTAGTTGTATTCGTAATACCAGCTGGTACGCCAATTGAGGTCACCTCCGGAAACGAGTTTTTTCCAGGAACGACCCTGGGTTTTCGGGAGAGGTGGGACGTCACAGATCTCCAGAATAGACGAGGCGAAATCAAGAGTGAGAGTCTGAGCTTCGATGGTCTTGGCCGTCTTCGTGAGTCCGGGATATCGAACAACCAGCGGGATCCGCAGTGAAGGTTCGTGGCCAGTGCGTTTATCGACCATTCCATGTTCGCCTTCAAGAAGACCGTTGTCGCTTGTGAAGATAAAAAGAGTGTTGTCGAGCTGGCCAGTCTTTTGCAAATACGAATAGAGGCGACCCACCGAATCGTCTACTGAAAGCAAGGTTCCCCAGTAGGCTCTCACCATCTTTTCGAAGTTCAACATCCCGGCAGCGGAGGTGTCGGGAAAGTCCTTACGCCAATCGAAGAGTGGGCCGTAAATACCGTGCCAGGTGCTGAGACGTTGGCTGATCCACTTTGGCTTATCGCCAAGTTGGAAAGCAGTCTCCGGATAAGGAACCCGAACGTGGTCGAAGCTCTTTTCGTACTTTTGTTCAGGAAAATAGAAGCTGTGGGGCGCCTTGTGACCAAGCATGAGCATAAATGGCTTCTCCCCCTTCTCCTGCTCCTTCATCCAATCGAGGGCCATATCGGTAACCACAGTGGTATAGTAGCCGGGCACGACTTTGCGGTCGCCGTTGTTCGCGCGGAACTCGGTATCGAAATACTTCCCCTGCCCCCGATGGGTCACGAAGTGATCGAAGCCAGGGCGCTTGCTGTCATCATCCTCACCCATGTGCCATTTGCCGATATAAGCAGTGGCGTATCCATTGCTCTGAAGCTGACGAGGGAAGGTCGGCAGGTCCCTGGGGTAGTCGGTGAAATTGTTCACGACACCATGAGAATGAGCATAGAGTCCGCCAAGAATGGAAGCCCGGCTGGGCGAGCAAAGCGAAGTCGTGCAAAAATGATTCTTAAAAAGGATCCCCTCCTTGGCCAGCCGATCAATATGAGGAGTCTCGAGATGAGGGTGCCCCATGCAGCCCAAGGCATCAGAGCGTTGGTCATCGGTGAGAATAAAAACGACATTGGGACGCTCGGCAGCGAAACCCACCGCAGTCAAAACAGCAGAGACGAAAAGGATAAGTGCGTATTTCATAGGGAAAGAAGATAAATTTTTTCACTACCGAAGCTCCGAAAACACCTCTCCACTGGGTGCAGCGGGAAGGGATTTTTTCCACTCCTCGATCAGACCTGACAAACGGATCACTTCTTCTTTTTGGGCATCCTTAAGATCGGTTTTCTCGTAAGGGTCGGCGACGATATTATAGAGTTCTTGTTGCGTACCATCCGTGTTGGTAACGAATTTCCATTTATCATGAACGACGGCGAAGGAGACCCAGTGGGTTTTGCTGCTCCTTTTAGATCCGGACTTCCAGAAGAGAGGCTTGGACCGAAGCTCACCATTCTTTTTCCCTTGCATAACCTCGGTTTGATCAGCCCCATCCGGCTGGTAATCTTCAGGCAAGCTCACTCCAGCAATCGAACAAAAAGTCGGGAGAAGGTCTACCGCTGATATCATTGCGGCCTTGTCGACTTTCCCTGCTGCAATCTTCCCAGGCCAACGAGCGATAAAGGGAACATTGATGCCGCCTTCGAAAAGAGAGGCCTTGTAGCCCTTCCGGCCCGCCGTGATTCCTTTGGCCGCATTAATCCCCCATCCAGCTCCGGTCGCGGTATCGTAATTCAGCTTAAGTTCACCAGCTTTGGACGCACGGGCCGGACCATTATCAGAACTAAAAATCACAAGTGTATTATCGGTCACTTTCAATCGATCGAGGGTGTTGATGACTTCACCAATACGGTCGTCAGCGTGGGAAAGGACCGAGGCATAAATGGCGTCAGGCTTACTTTCCATCTCGCGAAAGCGCCACTCATATTTCGGGACAGTATGAAAAGGGGTGTGAGGTTCATGAACCCAGAGGTTGACGAAGAAAGGCTTCCCGGCCGCGACAGATTTCTCGATGAAAGCACTAGCGTGCATGGCATCTTCATGAACTGGCATTTGCTCTCCGGAGCAGTTGAAGGCACCATATTCGTCATACCCGTATTCCGCCGGAGTGGGTGAATCGGGAATCATATTATTTGCGAGATGCCACTTGCCGTAATGAGCCGTGGCGTAGCCGGCTTTCCGAAGCATTCGCGGCAGTGTGGGGGCATTGGTATCGAGCCAATCCGGCATCCCACGCTTGGCATTGCTGGGAACCCACGCAAAGTGACCATCGATGTTGTAGCGTGCCGGGAAGTGACCGGTCATGACCGCAGTGCGACTAGGAGAACACACTCCGCTGGCCACAGTGAAACGATGAAAATCGGTGCCCTCGTTGGCAAGACGATCAATATTGGGAGTCTTTACATAAGGATGCCCATGACATCCGAGGTCACCCCAGCCCCAGTCATCAGCGAAGATGAAAAGAATATTCGGCCGCTCGTTTCCAACGAGCACACTGAAACTGGAAATAATGAAATAGATGGAAAAAAATAGCTTCACGAAAAATCTAGTTGAGGGGCCACTTTCAAACATTTCCAAGGAGATGCCAATCGAAATGAGCTCTCTTTCATCGATGACTCAGACACAAAGATTCACAACGCAGATAATATTTGCGTAATTTAAAGTTAGGAAGATGTCGATGATGCGACCAAGCCAAGGCCAACCAGATAAATGACGGAAATAACCCAACAAATGAAAATTGTCTTTGTCTTATCCCAATTCATAAAATTAAGAATCAACATGAGAAACGGGATGAACAATCAATCCAGTCCCTAGGGAATCTGAAAAATTTCGGCTCTCCGTCAGCTGCGCACGAGTCGCCAAGTGGCTCACCGTGCCGGATGGACTTCCTCGAGGCGGGTGGTGATAAAATACAGGCACTTTTGCAGCGCCCCTGAACGGGCGGGAAACAAAACCAGACGACAGGACCGAGGGTCTATCCCCACACGCTTCCTGACCCTATTAAAAGGGAGTCTACTCTGACATTACAAACACCTAGTAACAATTCGTGCATCAAGAGGTAAGTTGATCTGAGCCCCTACCTCCAGACAAATCAACTCCTCCACGACGGACCCTTCGAGCTGATACAAAGCTTGGAAATTCCGGACTATCAAAACACCCGTTTTAGCATCTCAGTGAGGGGGATATCATCGATGATTCTATCGCCCGGGAGATTCCAATCGCCGAAACCTGACGATCAACCCCAAGCTCGCTGAGGAAACAAAATGGCACCCTCTCCGTAGGAATCACTATTTCTTCCTCTTTTTCTTCTTAACAGTGTGAGGAATAACCGGACGTTTCATTTTTGAGCCCGGTTCGCGAAAGACCCATGGCTTCCACATCGCTCTCACTCTCTTCCATTCTTCGAGGGTTCGAGTGGGATACCAGGAAGGAAAACCACTTTGAAAGAAGTCAAAGTGGTCTGAGTTGTTGGAGACCCATTCCCCAACAGTGGAATTCGGGCAGACCTCGGGGAAAATTTTCGCAGCCCTAAAGACCTTGGAAACGCCTTGATCCCTGATCACTTCTTTTCTCCACCTTTCGAGTTCAGCTAGAAGCACTGCTTTTACCTCGGCGTATGCCGGATCATCAACAAGATTGTTCACCTCATGCGGATCTTTTCTGAGATCAAAGAGCTCGACCTTGGGCTTCATAGGGCGCAAGAAGAGCGACTGAACCTTATTCAACTTCCCTTCAAGCTGGAGAATATTCATCTCGGCAAGAGCCGGGTAGGCGCTCTCCTTGTAACGCGAAAATTGGCAATAGGGTCGCTCGGGCATTAAGTTCAGAATAAGCTTATGATCCCGGGTGCGGATAGCGCGCATGGCATCGTGGGTTTGATCCATCTTGTCACGTGCGGCAAAAATATACTTTCGGCCTTTCACCTCTTTACTGAAAAGACTTTTACCGTGAATGGGAACCGGTGCTTCGATGCCGGCAGCTTCGAGAATGGTCGCACAGATATCGATGGAACTGACCAGGCTGGAGCTCACTTGTCCGGGATTCACCTTACCCGGCCAACGCATGATCATTGGAATGCGAATCCCGCCATCATAGAGAAACTGTTTTCCCCGGATATGACAGCGACCGTGATCTCCAATAAAGAAGACGATGGTATTGTCTGCCAATCCCTCGTCCTTCAGCCTTTTCAAAAGTTGCCCGACCTCCCGGTCAACAAGCTGCATTTGCTCAAGACCGTTGGCCCAATCGCGTCGGATGAATTCGGTGTCGGCATAATAAGGAGGAATTTCGATATCCCCGGTCGAGATCGGGCGTTTTCGATCCCGATTCCACAACCGGTGGGTCCCTCCAAAAGTGATGCGAGCGAAGAAGGGCTGCCCTTCTTTCCTCTGCTTCCAGTCGGTACCCTGAAAGAGTTTTCCCTTTCCGTCAGGGAGAAAATTGCAGTCAGTCTTCCAGCTCATAAGCGAGGTATGATAACCAGCTTCGGCAAAAAGATGCGGGATGGGTTTAATGCCAAACGGAAGGGGTTTCTTTGAATCGGTGCGGTGCTGATGAGCCCCAATATAGTTTTGATGAAATCCGGTCATCATGGCCGACCGCGACGTGGAGCAGACCGGTGAAGTTGTGAAAGCCCACTCATAGCGGATTCCTTGGGCAGCCAACTGGTCGACATTAGGAGTGTGAATCCCCTTCGTGCCGTAACACGAGAGATCAGGGGACCAATCCTCAATCGTGATCCAGAGAATATTGGGCCGATCAGCAGCAAACATGTTACAACAGAGAAGAGTAAAAAAGAGCACAGCTTTAGACATGGGCATGGCCTGTTTTATCCCTGAACTCCCCGAATAGACACTGATTTTTGTGAGCGACTTCTCGTGGGCTCATGTATTGAATACGGGGATGAAAATTTTTCTATGCTTGGTGGCGACAATCCAATTGGGTTTTGGCAAGGCGAAGATCGGTGTGATGGAAACGGCTTTTGGACTCAGATGCTCGGTCGAAAGTGTCCGCTTGGCAAAAGAATCAGGCTACAGCGGAGTGCAAATCCATACCGGGCGCCTGGAAAAAAACGGGCAGATGACGATCTCAAATCCCACCATTCAAAAAGATTTTCTTAAGGCCTCAAAGACACATGGCGTGGAGATCTTTTCGCTCTGTGCGGGAGCGATGAACCGGATCGATGTGACCAAGCCCGGTGAAACCCGGAAAAAAGGGCGCGCCATTATGTTACAGTCATTGGAAGCTTGCCACAAACTTCACTGTAAGATCCTGCTCTTCCCCTTCTTCGGCCCCTCAAATTTTCAACAGGACGATGAAAAGCTTAAGGGAGTTGCCAATTTCATTCGGGAAATCCTTCCCATCGCCCGCAAACACGGTGTGACGATTGGCATCGAATCCCCTGTCACCTTTGAGCGGGTTATGGAGCTATTTGAAGAGTTGGATAATCCCAAGGATTTACAAATGTATTACGACACCGGGAACATGGGCCGGAAAAACGAGGATATCAACAAAGCCTTGAAAACTCTGGGCGGCAAACAGATCTGCGAAATCCACCTCAAGCCCAAGAAGGGGATTCACTTCGGAAACAACGATAGTACGGACCTTGAGAAACTCGCCAAGACCCTCGACGAAATTGGATACGGAGGATGGTTGGTGTTCGAACAAGGTGGCGGAGTCGAGAAAGGAAAGACAGAGCTCTCCAAAGAGAATCTGAAGGGGGTCAGGAAGTTGGCCGCGCTCCGTGAAAAGGGCTGAGCTTATTTCTCAAACCTGACAGCCAGTCCGTCAGGGCACGGATACGACCCTGAGGCGGGCAAACTTTTTGGTCCCTCCTTCAACGATTGGGCGAACCACGACTTGGTCCTTACCTTCATCAATCGGGGTGCGACTCACCGTGATTCCCGGGGTCCATGAATTGAGATCATCGGAAAACTCTGTTTGCACCTTCCCGTCTGATGCTGACCTAGCCTGCTTGAAACTGAAGACGAACTCTCCATCCGAGATCGAGACCGTGACGTATTCAATAATTGCAGAAATCCTATCCCCATCAGAGTCGGTCAGTTCGTCTCCGGGTAAAAGACCATTTACGACGAGCCAATCCTCAAGAGAGATGCTGTCGCTGGACCCAGGTGAACCATCAAGCGCAACGCTGGCCCTGCGGGTTGTGGCGTCCGAGTGATCCACTCCACTCACCGGATATGCCATCGTCAATGAGTGGCCCGGATAATCAGCGGCAATCGGCCAAGGCATATTGTCATCATAAACAAACTCATGAATAGCGGTGCGCAAAGCAACTTCGGGCACCCTCAAGATGGATCTGACTCGAAACCACCACAACGGGTCCGAAGATCAACCCAACTCTGGATCGATCTTCCCCCCAATATTCCGAGAACTTACTTCCAGTTAATAAGCCCCGTTGGTTCCGAACATCTTCTCTTTCGAAGCACGGGGACGTCGGCGGACCGAATGGTCCGGAGCTCCGGTTTCGCGGTCGAACTCGTCAGGTGTGCGCTTAGATGGCACATAGTCGCCGGTCCGCTCAAATTGCCTCTTGAGCGCCGCTTTCAATCCCGCCAAAACCCCGTCATATCCATCTTTACCGATCAGATTATTAAGTTCAAAAGGATCGTTCTTGAGATCATAGAGTTCGAATTCGGCTCGCGGCTTGCTCAAACAACGATGCTGGGGTGGAGTCAGTTCCCCTTCCTTTTCCAAATTGCGGATCGCGGTCCAGCTCGGACTTCTTCCGGCATCGGCCGAGGGCGTATTGGGAAGGTCGGGATAGGTATTATGAATGAGTTTGAAGCTCCGATTTACCACCGCTCGTCCATGATCTTCGTAATCATGCCAATGATCCTCTGCGAAAACATAACCGCGTGTCGATATCGAAGGGTTCTCGAGGATGGGCAAAAAACTCTTTCCCTCGAAGCCCTCCGAGGTCTTCAATCCAGCCAATCGAGTGAAGGTGGGAGCAATGTCCACCGATGAGACCAAACTCGAGGTCACCTCCCCGGCCTTGACCTTGGCTGGCCATTTCACGATCCAAGGGGTGCGGATGCCTCCGTCATATAAAGTCGTCTTGTCTCCCGGAAAAGGCCGCCCATTGTCGCTGATGAAGACGATCATGGTATTCTCGCTCACTCCCTGCTTATTCAGTTCAGCAACAACCTTCCCCACGTATTGATCGAGACGCCCGATCTCGTCGTAGTAGAGACGAAAGTCTTCACGAACTTCCGGAGTGTCCGGCATGTAGGGAGGAATTCGAATATCTGCTTTCTTGTGAGGAATTTCCAAGGCGCCATCTTCATAGGCACGATGAGGGTCAAGCGCAGCCAACCAGAGAAAGAAAGGCTTGTCCTTGGGACGGTTTTCCAAGGTCGACACCCACGCTTCACACCCGCTTGGCGACTTGGCCACCATTTTTCCAGGTTTGGCATCAGTGCCGGTTGGAAGAATAAACCCAGCCGTCGAGGCTTCGAAAACATCATCGAAGCGATCCTTCACGGCATCGCCAAGATGCCATTTTCCCGCAGCCGCTGTATAGTATCCCGCATTCTTCAATAGCTCGACAAAAGTGACTGACTCCTTGGGAAGCGGCCAATGCAATTGCTCGGCACCGGTGTTATGAGGATACCGGCCGGTGATGATGCTCGCTCGGCTCGGACTACAGGAATTGGCGGTCAAGTAAGCGTGCTGAAATTTAATTCCGCCCTGTGCAAGAGCATCGATATTGGGTGTCTTGATCGACGGATGTCCATAAACTCCACAATCATCCCAATTCATGTCATCCGCGATAATGAGAACAAGGTTCGGCTTCTCGGCGGCTGCCAAAGGCAGACAAATAGCAATCAAAGGGAGCAGAAATTTCATTTTCGGGTGATGGGGTTTCCAAAAGCGTCGACTTCAATACGAGCACCTTCCGAGATGGGAGGTTGCATCATTTGGGTGATCACTTTTTTGAGCTTCGCCTTGGCGATTTTGGCCTCGGCAGAAAGGTTGGCGGAATTAAGAAGCTCCTCTTTGTAGTCTAAGCCATCGATCGCAAATAGGCGACCGTCCGAAAAGAGCTTATACTTGTAATCAAGTGCAAAGATTGAACGGGAAAATGCCATCTTATCCCAACCGGGTCGCGGATCATACCAAAAGAAAGCCCAATCACGGGGTCGGGCGCCGGGGTGCTTGTGAATGGCAGGCGCAAAGGAAACGCCATCATGCTGCCAGTCTGACGGAACCTTTTTCCCGGCCAATTCAGCGAGTGTCGGCAGGAAGTCTGATGGCTCGATCAATTGGGAAGAAACCTCCGGCTGAATCTGACCGGGCCAGCTGGCGATCAGGGGAACCCGGATCCCGCTTTGAATCGGCTCGGCTTTACCACCTTTCACAAGCTTTCCGTTGAGGTGAGATGTCACCGACTTGTTCGTGCCATTGTCCGAGTAGAACAGAATCAGAGTCTCCTTGGTGAGGCCGAGTTCATCAACCCCATCGACCACTTTGCCAACGATAGTGTCCATGTAAGCCACCATGTCCGAAAAATATTTATCATCTTCCTCCAGTCTTTTCGAAGGTTCCTCGTTCCAAACTTCGGAATGAGGAGTCGGATTCACCGGCCAGTGCGGAAGGGCCATCGGATAATAGACAAAGGCCTTTTCGTCTTTGTTCTTCTTGAGAAAATCTAGGAGGAAATCAACCGCCAGATCCTCTCCATACTTCCCTTCGACATTCTTGTGAAGCTTTCCGTTTCTTAGGAAAGTAGGGTTGGCATAACGCGATCCTTTGTCCTCGGTATGCAGCGAGTGGAAAAGGGAATACTCATGAAACCCGGCATTCTTCGGGTGCATCCCGGTGCCGCGTCGCTTGTCCGCATTCGGAAAATCAGGCGGGTCGTATGATTGCAGCTGCCACTTCCCTGAGATGCAGGTGCGATACCCGAACGATTGCATGAGGTGGCCGAAAGTTTTCTCCTCAGGCGGAAGAATGCCAAAGTATTTCCAATTCCGGTGATTTTCCCGTCCCGTCATAATCTCCAATCGGGTGGGAGAACACAGCGGCTGTGAATAGGCGTGCGTGAAACGGAGTCCCGTCGCCGCCAGCTCATCAAGTCTGGGAGTTTTGTAGTCTGATCCTCCATAGCACCCCAGCCCCTCAAGACCGATGTCGTCCGCCATGATCAAAACAATCTTTTTGGGCATCATGGGATACCCCGCCAGCGAAACCAAAGCGGAACAAGAGAGAATGAGGAGAGCGCGAAAAATCATATCAGGAAATGACTATCGTTCGCTCTTCAACTTGAACCCGGGGTGCTCGGAAGGAGTCCGCATATGGTCCATGAGCGTGGTTAGCTCGGCGACCTTACCGGAATTCTTCTTCGAAAGATCCGTCTTCTCGGATGGATCCTTTTTAATGTTAAAGAGCTCGGCCCGTGGATTTGCATCCTTGTTGGTATTGTAGAGGATCAATTTCCAGTTGCCCTTCAGAATGGCTCGCTTTCCTCCACCTTCGAAGAACTCCCAGTAGAGTTGCTCGTGCTTCTTTTGCTCGCCTTTTCCAAAGAGGGTCGGAACCAGGGAATACCCATCTGTATCCGCCTGCTCCTTGGCGCCGGTCAATTCGCGAATCGTTGGAGAAATATCCCAAAAGGCCGAGGGGTGATCGCTAATCTTTCCTCCTTTGATCTTCCCCGGCCACAAAGCGATCATGGGAACCCTGACTCCGCCTTCATAAAGATCGCGCTTCCCCCCCCGGAGCTTTCCGCTGGAGTTAAAGCTATCGCGACGATGCCCGCCTTCCTGCATCGCTCCGTTGTCGCTTGAAAAGATCACAAGGGTGTCCTCTGCCAGGCCAAGGTCTTCAAGCTTCTTCAAAAGAAGCCCGATGTTGTGATCCATGTAAGAAATCATGGCCGCAAAAGTCGTCTTTGGCTCACGCTCGTAGGAATAGTGGGGATGCTTGTCCCGGGCGGGCAAAAGCTTCTCCTTGAGAATAGGGCGATACTTTGCTTTCCACTCCTCCTTGGCACGGAGACTGGCATGTGGAACTTGCAGCGCGAGGTGAAGAAAGAACGGGCCATCTTTTTGTTTCTCGATGTAGTCGAGGGCCTCCTTGGTCACCACGGTTGATGAATAATGATCGCCATCATGAAGGGTATTCTTGGGATACTTCACCTTCTCGGTATTCCGCCAGAGGTAGTCGGGATAATAGAAATGAGCCGCCGTGTGGGAGGTATAACCAAAGAAGTAGTCAAACCCCTTGTCGATCACGAGCGCAGAGTCATCAGTGTTACAACCGAGCCCCGACTTGCCGATCAAAGCAGTATGATACCCAACCTTTTGCAATGCGGCCGGAAAGATCGGGTCTTGCGGGTCACGTCGCATTTGCAAACTGCCATTCCCACGAACATAAATATGCCCGGTGTGCTTGCCCTGAAGAAGAGCACTTCTCGACGGAGCACAGACCGTACTTCCCGAATAATGGCGGGTAAATCTCATCCCTTCCTTCGCCATACGGTCCAGATTGGGGGTCTTGATCACTTTTTGGCCATAACAACCAAGGTCCCCGTAGCCAAGATCGTCAGCAAGGATATAAATAATGTTTGGCTTCCGCGCGGAAAGAGGAAGCGAGAGGGCGAGAGCGAAAAAGGCAATGAGTCGTTTCATGGAATTGTCCGGACATCCTAGGAGATTTGGGAGGGAATGGGAAATCACGAAAACACAAAAGGCGAACACTTCAGCTCGGCCGACCAAATTTACATTCCTGGAATACCTTGAATGATACGGTCAAGCCTTGGATGGTTCTTTCGTGTGGATGCACTCGATTGTAAAGAAGGTGCCGTTGTTCAATGACGGAATGTCGGGCACGCAGCCGCTCACTCCCATGGCTTGACTGCGAGAGGCAATATCGACATTGTCTCCAATGTAGTAATGCGCTTCTCCCCAACCCTCTGCGGGCTCGTCGCGGCGCTCGTGACAACCGCCCCCGCCGAAATCGTCATTAACGAGTTCGTTGCCGCCTCGTCAGAGCATCTGGTTGGAACTGATCCGATGACTGGTGAACGACGTTTGGGAGCTTCGCAAAGTTGGTACTCGGTCGGTTTCGACGATTCGCTTTGGAGCGAGGGCAGCGGTCCCTTTGGTGCTGGCTACGGTTCGCTTGGCGTGAGTATGTCGGGACAAATTGGCGGCAATGCGGCGGCGGTTTATCTCAGAACCCGGTTTTCGGTTAGGGCGGTAGATATTTTGCCTACGGTGTTGCTCGACATTGATTACGACGACGGTTTCATCGCATACCTAAATGGGCGGGAGGTCGCGCGGCGTAACATGGGGGCGCCGGGTTCGTTCGCGTTTCATAACCAGCCGGCGTTTAACGACCGGAACTCGGCCGGCATCGGGACAATCGAGCTCGGCGAGTTCGGCGATCTCCTCGTGGAAGGTGAGAACGTCTTTGCGGTGCAAGTTCACGACCAAGGCGATAGGACCTTGAAACTCGATGCCCGGCTGCGGACATCGGGCGGACAAGTCTTGGTAAATTCCGATGCAAGTTGGCGTTACTTTGTTGGCGTCGCTGAGCCATCGGGTGGGATCTACGACAAAGTTGTCGGCGGAGAGGGAGGCGATTTGGAATTGAAATGGACGACCGGGAGCTTCGATCAAAGCGGCTGGAATCTTGGTTCGTCGCCGATCGGCTACGACACCAGCGCGGACTACCCGCTAGCGACCGACCTCGGCGGGCAAATGCGAGGGATCACACCTTCGCTATACACGCGGTTTTCGTTCCTTAGTTCGGCGGAGCAAAACGCGGGAACGAATTCGATCAGCGCCGAAGTGGACTACGACGATGGCTTCATTATGTATCTGAACGGAGTGGAGATCGCGCGGCGTAACATGGGTGCCGTCGGGACGTTTGTGCCGCACAGTGCTTCGGCGACGGCGAGCCATGGCGCGCGTTGGGAAAGTGGCAATGACAACCCCGGCGTGCTAGAGACGATCGCTATCGATCCGGGGTTGCTGGCGGATGGCGAGAACGTGCTCGCGGTCCAGCTTCACAACGTTTCGACCGGCAGCTCCGATCTCGTTTTCAGCGTGATTGTTACCACTGGCGGTGCGAATCCGCGGACGATGGTCGGTCCGGGGAATGAGAACAGGTACTTTGTCGGTCACAGCGAGCCGGTTGAGATTATCCCGCCAACCGAAACGAAGTCGCCGCGGTTCACCGACTGGGTGGAACTTCACAACACCGGGCCGACAGCGGTCAATATCGCGGGCTGGTCGCTGAGCGATCGGGCGGGAGATAACGGTTGGGAGTTTCCAGCGCCGACGGTGATTGAGCCGGGCGGATTCCTGGTGGTACTGGCCTCCGGGAAAGACATCTCAGAGCCCGTTGAAGGATCACCTTTGATGCACACAGATTTTCGGCTCAACGCCAGTGGCGAACATCTAGGTCTTTACGATGCCACCGGCACTTGGGTGTCCGGTTTTGTCGGCGAATACCCGCCGCAGTCTTTTCATCACTCCTACGGCCGTGGAGGTTCTGGTGAGATGGTCTACTTCGATCGAGCCACTCCCGGGACATCTAATGCAGTGACCGAGTTTGATCGAATTGTCACTGCACCGGAGATCGGGCCGGAGACCGGATTTTATGGGATCATGCCGGATCTCGCGCTTTCACCGCTTGCACCAGAGGTGGTTGTTCGCGTCACAACCGATGGCAGCGATCCGACCGAAACCAATGGCCGAATCTACACCGGTGGCGCGCTCAGTGGTTCTGCCGAGTTCGCCGAGGGACCAGTGGGAACGATCTTACGTGAGAGCTGGTATGGCATCACCAGCCCGTCGATTGACAGCATCCCTTTGGATGCACCGCCAGGCCTGAGATCGAACATCGCAGGTCTTTACGCGCCAACAAATTCCGGGAACAATTTTGGCACCCGCATCCACGGTTGGCTGCACCCGCCGAGAAGCGGCGATTACACGTTCTGGATCGCATGCGATCAACGCGGTGAAGTCTGGCTCAGCAGCGATGCCTCGCCTTCCAACGCGGTGCGTATCGCCCATGCTCCAGGGCCAACAGCGTCCGGCGAGTATGACCTCTACCCCGAGCAACAGTCCGTTCCGATCACGCTTGCTGCCGGCGACCGATATTACATCAGCGTGCTGCACAAAGAGTCCACTGGTAACGACCATCTGCGCGTGCAGTGGGAGGGGCCGGGCGTGCTGCGTGACACGGTGCGCAGCGGTTTTCTTTCACCCGTCGTCCCTGAGATGGGACAAAATGGGGCCGATACCGTCGTGGTCAAAGCGCGCGCTTTCGCGGCTGGAGCGATCCCTTCGAAAATCACTACCCGTACCTATGCGATCGGCTACGATCCAGACATGCACCATGGACCGGCGCTGTTTTTGTCCGGAGATGAGGAGCGAGTGTTTTTTGCGCCCGACGGAGCCACGACTATCATCGGCGGTTCATACGACGACAATAATCGCTGGGTCGCCAACGACGTCGAGAACGACTACAACTTCGCCATGGCAGAAGGGCGCCCCTTTGAGCGCAAAGCGACCATCGAGATCGTCATGCCAGACGGCACCCTTGGCCGGCGCACCGGATTGGGAGTGCGTGTCGCTGGCAGCCCCCACGCACGCCCGCACTACCGTGCGCTGAATCCGTCGTCCAACTGGCTGGGTAGTTGGACGTCCAAACCCTCTCTCAACTTTTTCTTCCGCGACGACTATGGCGACGAGTCACTCGACCTCTCGATCCTCCCGGACCAGGCACTGGGCGGCTTTGGAACCATGCGTTTGCGCGCGGGTAAAAATGACAGCAGCAACCCCTTTACTCGCGACGAAGTCATGCGGCGCATCTCTTGGGCGACCGGACAAGTTGCGAGTCGTGGGGTGTTCTCGAACCTCTGGATTAACGGACACCACAAGGCTTATTTTAATCTCACTGAGCGCCTGCGAGAACCCTTCTTTCAACGCCACTACGAAACCGATGTCGAGTGGGATATCTGGCACATTCGCGAGATCGTCGAAGGCGATCGCATCCACTACGACGCCACGATGAACCTGCTGCGCAACCAGCCGATGAGTGTCGATGCGAACTATGCCGCTGCCGAGGCGCGCGTCGATATGGCGAACTACATCGACTACATCATCACCAACACCTACGGCGCCACCGGCGACTGGCCGCACAACAACTACAACCTTTCCCGTCCGCGCATCGACGGTGGCCGCTGGACTTTCAACATCTGGGATGCCGAGGGCTCATTTGGCACCTTCGGGAACAATGTTAATACCAACACCCTCACCGAAGAACTGGGCGGCTCGCCATCGGGTGATTCGCATATGTCGCGACTTGTCTACCGCGCGTGCAAGTCGAACGCCGAGTTTCGCCTCCTGTTCGCCGACCGGATCAACCAGCACTTCTTTAATGGTGGTGGCCTCACGCAGGCCAACCTCTCAACGATCTTCGATGAAGTCTACGCCGAGTTTGAGCCCATCTACCGGGCGGTGCGAGGCGGCCAGCCGGATCGCAGTTACTTCGATAACTGGTTACCTTCGCGACGCGGGATCATCTTCAGCCACTTTCAAGGCGAAAACCTCTGGCCCGCAACGTCACCTCCGAATTTTTCTCAGCACGGTGGCGCAGTTGCCCCCGGCTTTGCTCTGGCAATTTCAGGTGCGCCTGCTGGCGGCGCGATTTACTACACGACAGATGGAACCGATCCCCGGATGCGCGGCGGTGCGGTTTCGGGACAAAGCTATACCGCGTCATTTCGAATCGATCGAACGACTTTAGTAAAGGCGCGCGCTCGATCGGCGGCCGGCCAGTGGAGCGCGCTCACCGAGGCGATTTTCGCCGCGCCAGATCCACCGGCGCTGGCGATTACCGAGATCCACTTCAATCCTGACGGCGATGACGCGACCGAGTTTGTCGAGCTCCAAAACCTTGGGGCCACGGCCATCGACCTGAGCGGCATCCACTTCTCGAGTGGCTTGAAGTTTACGTTCACAAGCGGGACGCTGGCGCCGGGAGAGCGCCTGGTTTTGGTGCGTGACGCAACTGCGTTCAGCGATGCTTACCCCGACGTCACAATCGGAGGGGTATTCGAAGACGGCGCGCTCGACAATGGCGGTGAGCAGCTGGTGTTGTCGGAGGTTGGCGGGCGCATGATCGTTGAGGCCGACTACAACGATTGGCTAGATGCCGCGGACGGCGGCGGGTTTTCGCTAGTGCTCGTGCCCGGTGCTGATGCTTCGATCAAGGGCAGTTGGGTCTCTGAATATGTCTCCGGCGGCACGCCGGGAGCGGCGACCATAACCGCATTCTCTGCCGACCCCGGTGCGGATCTTGATGGTGATGGCTTGTCAGACTTGCTCGAATACGCGCTGGCGACAGATCCACTAGTAGCGACGCCCAGCCCCTGGGTCTTCGGCGCAGATAGGATATCAATCGACTGGAACATCGCCGCGCATGACATCGACTTCATGGTCGAAGTCTCTACTGATGGGCGAATTTGGAGCGAAGCTGCGGGAGAGGTGACACTCTTAGGCGACGGGCGAGCGAATACTATGCTACTCGTCGGTGACGGCTTGTTGTTGGTGCGTGCGCGGTGTCAGTT
>JBDNAG010000257.1:0-17336 GCA_039768565.1 Akkermansiaceae bacterium
ATTGTAAGCCTTTCGTTCTTCATCACTCCACTTAAAGGGCTTTAATTTGGCTCGATCGAGCATCTTTAAGTGGGAGGCGGTTCTACGGTCAGGATGAATCCAAACACATGCGATCTTGACTGTATTCATTCAAGATAGGTAGTAATTTGAGGCGATTTCCATGCTCAGTTTGGGCAAGGCTGAAATCGTAGCTCTAGACATGATCAACAGTTTCTGCACGGCTGAGCTGGCTCGCCTTTCCCAAAATTCCACGAGTCTTTTACGACCTCGGTTCTAGAAGGCTCGTAGCCTTATCTGCTTTCAAAGATGGTAAACCCTCCCTTGGTTTATCTCCTAATCATCTCGGCGAAGATGTTTGGTCATCGTCCGGTCATGGGTATGAAGAAGTCGCAGCTTTGAGACGCCTAACTTCGATTTTCCAAGGTCAGAGAATTGGGTTGGAACCTTCGAGGGAAATCGTTAGGACAGGGGACCGAATTTTCTCAACACTATGAAATCTCTGCTCTCGACACTCGTCCTGCTCGTATCACTTGTCTTTTTCTCTGGTTGCAATGGCGACAAAGAAGACAAAAAGCTCCGAATCGCCGTTGTTCCGAAGGGAACCAATCACTTGTTCTGGAAGACGATTCACGCAGGTGCCAACAAGGCTGCCGGGGAAGAAGACGTTGAAATTATCTGGAAAGGGCCACTCGTTGAGAGCGATCGTGAGGGCCAGATCAAAGTCGTGCAGAATTTTGTGACCCAGCAGGTGGATGCCATTGCTCTCGCTCCGTTGGATGACGAAGCGATGATCCGCCCCGTCAAGGAAGCTCACGACGATGGAATCAAGGTCGTGATCTGGGATTCCGGTCTCGCCCCAGCTGGCGATGACCATTTTGACAGCTTCGTTGCCACCGATAATTTCGCTGCCGGGGAAAAATGCGGCAAGAAATTGGCCGAGCTAATGGGGGGGAAGGGGAATGCGATCCTTCTTCGCCACATGGTAGGATCCGCCAGTACGCAGAAGCGGGCCGAGGGCTTCTTGAAAGGTCTGAAAGATCACGGTCCGGATATCGTCCTTATCTCTTCCGACAAATACGCGGGTGCCACAGTTGAAGAATCACAGGAGGCATCGAACAACCTGCTTAACCAGTTTGCCGACACCGTCGATGGGATCTTTACGCCAAACGAATCGGCCACCGAGGGAATGATGGCTGCAATGAAAGGCGCGGGGATCGCCGGTAAGGTCAAGTTCGTGGGCTTTGACGTTAATCCTGCTCTTATCGGTGGGATTGAAGACGGCTCGATTCACGCGCTTGCGATTCAGGATCCATTTAACATGGGCTACCTGGCGGTGAAGCACGCCGCCGCGCACATCCGCGGTGATAAAGTTGAGCGTGTCGTTGATACCGGATCCCTCATTCTCACTCCAGAGAACCTCAACGAACCTCGCAGCAAGGAACTGGTTTCTCCCGATCTCGACAAGTGGTTGAAAGAATAGACACCAGTGCCGCACCTCCACTGCTGAGGCTGGACTCGATCGCCAAATCGTTTGGGCCGGTGCGCGCTTTACGCGGGGTTTCGCTCGAGATTCAAGCTGGACAAGTTCTGGCTCTTATCGGCGAAAATGGTGCTGGCAAGAGCACTCTCATGAAGGTCCTGAGCGGTGCCCACCGCCCGGACTCCGGCTCTGTTGAGATGGATGGTCAACCACTCACGCTCGCTAGCCCGCTGGCGGCGCGCCGTGCGGGGATCGCGATGATCTACCAAGAGCTGACCCTCGCGCCGGACCTTACCGTCGAGGAAAATATAACTCTTGGGCTGGAGCAGGCCCGCTGCGGGTTTCTCCACTCGCAGGCTGAAAAAGTCGCGACGGCCCTCAAACTTCTGGGTGCCGAGGATATTTCTCCTGACCAGAAAGTTCAGACTTTGACCATAGCACGCCAACAGGTGGTCGAGATTGCACGCGCCATCGTCAGCAATGCGCGGGTCGTCATCATGGACGAACCGACCAGCTCACTGTCCGAGGAAGACAAACGGGCTCTGTTCCGGGTGATCAACAAGCTTCGTGAAGAAGGGCTCGCGATCGTCTACATCAGCCATTTTCTCGACGAGATCGACGAAATTGCTGATCGCTTTGCTGTCTTGCGCGATGGCGAATCTGTTGGAGCAGGCCTTATTTCCGAATCGAGTACCGAATCGCTTATTGAACTGATGATCGGTAGAGCCATCGATGATATGTATCCCCGGCCGGATCACGAGCTGGGCGAGGCCGTTCTCTCAGTAAAAGAAGTGCATGGCTTGCCCTTGCCTCGCGGGGTGTCATTCAAGCTTCAGCGCGGAGAGATCTTTGGCATTTTTGGACTTGTAGGTGCCGGGCGCACCGAGCTTGCGCGTTGTCTTTTTGGGCTTGATCCGGTCATCCGGGGTGAGATTGAATTGCACGGAGATACTAGGATGAAGCTTTCCGGATTAAGCCCCATTAACGCCCTGCGTGGCGGTTTGGACTATCTCAGTGAAAACCGAAAAGAGGAGGGCCTGGCGCAGAACCTCAGCATCACCGAAAACACCACCCTCTCCGCAATTCGCAAGACTTCACGTTTTGGCTTTCTGCAACTCAAAAAGGAACAGGCAATCGCCGAGGATCTTTCGACAAAACTCGACGTCCGTTGCTCCAGCACCAGTCAGCCGGTGAGCGATCTTTCCGGTGGCAATCAACAGAAGGTCGCCCTCGCGCGCATGGTTCATCACGATAGCGATATCTTCTTCATGGACGAGCCGACCCGTGGCATTGATATTGGTAGCAAGCAGGAGATCTACGAGCTTATCCACTCGCTCGCCGAGGCCGGGAAAAGCATTATCGTTGTCAGTTCCTATCTGCCGGAATTACTCGGCACCTGCCACTCCATCGCGGTAATGCACCGCGGAACTCTCAGTGAAAAATACGATGTCTCCAAGCTGACCGAGCACGAGATCATGGTGTTCGCAACCACTGGGAAAATGACATCGGATCCCATTCAATCTTCGTAATAATAGCCCGATCATCCAGTCACATGCCAAAACTTCCGACCGTGCCCTCCAATTGGAAATCGCTCCTGCTTCCCTTCATCGGGCTACTTTTTGTCTTCGTGCTTTTTACGGTTCTCATTGCCATCTTCCAGCCGGATAATCTTGAGGCCTTCCTTTCATCACGTAACGCCAAGACCGTCATCACCCAGACTGTGATCGTTGGGATCGGCGCACTTGGCATGACTATGGTCATAACCAGTGGCGGTATCGACCTGAGTGCCGGTTCCCAGATCGCCATTTCTTCAGTTGCCTGTGCTCTGACCCTTAATTCTTTTGCAGAGGGAGACCCTGCGACAATAGGGGTGTCAGGGATGTTGATCGCAACCTTGGTCGCTATGACCGCCGGAGCTGCTACGGGAGCATTCAATGGAACCGTCTCCTGCCTGCTAAAAATTCCTCCCTTCATTGTGACCCTTGGCACGATGATGATTGCGCGTGGCGCTGCCGAGGGAATCGCAAAGCAGTCACAAGTCCGCACTCCGGACAACACCTTGCAAAACTTCATGCAGCGAAATCCTGATCCCGAGTGGTTGATTTTCGCTCCCGGCGTGTGGATCATGATCTTTCTGCTTATCGTTGTCGCGGTAACGATGCGCTACACCGTTTTCGGACGTTACATATACGCGCTCGGCTCGAATGAATCCACTGCTCGCCTTTGCGGCGTGCCGGTTGCCAGGACCCGCATCTTGATCTATACCCTGTGCGGTCTCCTCATGGGAATCTCCGGTGCCATGTCATATGCCTTTCTTGGGAGTGGTGATCCGACGACCGCGGTTGCGAAGGAACTCGACATCATTGCGGCTGTCGTCATTGGAGGCGGTTCGCTCAGTGGTGGCAAGGGAAGCCCAATCGGCAGCATTGCCGGGGCCTTGATTATGACGTTGCTCGTGAGCGGTTGTGGCATGCTCAATGTCCCGGATTGGTCGCAGAAGATCATCATTGGGTTTATTATCATCGGTGCTGTGGCCGTGGACACATTGAAGAATCGGAGGCAAGCCGCTTAGCGGAATTGATGACCGCATACTTGCGGAGTTCTTGCGTCACTACTCCAATTACTCTAGTTATTGAAAATGATCTCACCTTCAGAATCCACGCCGCTCGAGGACCTCGACGAATGGGAGGATGACCTCTTGCGCCGCTACCCGGAGGAGAGGTCCCAAGAGGGATTCCGGGACTACGATGCCGATGCCCGCCCAGGAGTACGAGATTTTTACCGCCTCAATCATCGCTATCAAACTCTCGACTTCGTGCGGAAGAAGCGTGCCGAATACCTTCCGCTCACCAAGCGCCGGATGACCGTTTGGGAGGCTCTCGAATATTTGAACACGCTCGTTGATGACAGCGATCCGGATATCGAGCTTCCACAGATCGAACACCTCATGCAAACTGCCGAGGCAATTCGAGCCCATGGCCATCCGCGTTGGTTTATCCTCACGGGACTGATTCATGACCTTGGGAAAATTCTCTGCCTCTTCGACGAGCCACAGTGGGCTGTTGTGGGCGATACTTTTCCTGTCGGCTGTCAGTTTTCGGATAAGATTGTCTTCCACGAGTTTTTCGCCGATAACCCGGACTCGGTAAACGTCGAATACGCAACTTCAACCGGCATCTACGACGAAGGTTGCGGGCTTAATCAGGTGATAATGTCCTGGGGGCACGACGAATATCTTTATCACGTCGTTAAGGATAAGCTGCCTGACCCGGCGCTCTACATGATCCGTTACCACTCGTTCTATCCGGCTCACAAAGAGGGCGCATACGATCACCTTATGAACGACCACGATCGCGAGATGTTTGACTGGGTTCGCAAGTTCAACCCCTACGATCTCTATACCAAGAGTATAGAACGTGTCGATGTGGAGGCCTTACGACCATTCTACGATGAACTCATCAACGAATTTTTGCCAGGGAAGTTGTCGTGGTAAGAGTTTTTCTATCTTTGGTCCTGGCAATCACGGCCTCGGCTCAGAAGCCGCTGTCCAAAGCGCACGCGCATAATGACTACAAGCACAAGCGCCCGCTTCTCGATGCTCTGGAGCACGGATTCTGCAGTGTTGAAGCGGACATTTACCTTGTCGAAGGAGAATTGTTGGTTGGACACGATCCCGAAGATTTGAGAGCTGGCCGAACCTTGCGAAAGCTCTACCTTGATCCGCTGCGAAAGCGGATAAAGCTAAACAGGAACCAAGTCTATGGTGGGGAGCCAATGGATTTCACCCTTCTCATCGACATCAAATCCGATGGCGATACGACCTACCGTGTGCTCAGCAAACTTCTCGGCGAATACCAAGAAGTTTTCACCGGAACAAAGGATGGTGTCACCACAAGGCGCGCCGTCACAGCGATTATCAGCGGGAATCGTTCCAAAGGAATTATCGTCACTGATAATCCGCGCTACGCCGGGATCGATGGTCGTCTCAAGGATCTTAATTCGGAACTTGATGAGCACCTCCTCCCGCTCATTAGCGATCGATGGAGTAGCCATTTCAAGTGGAATGGTCAGGGTGAGATGCCTGCCGCTGAGCGTGAAAAAATGCATGCTATTGTCAAAAAAGCGCATGCCAAGGGACGTCGGGTTCGTTTTTGGGCCACACCCGAAAAGGTTGCCGTGTGGCGCGAGTTGCAAGCAGCCGGGGTGGATTTCATCAATACCGACGATCTCCCGGGTTTGCAGCGTTTTCTTTTATTGTAATGCCAAATCAGGACCATGCTTTAGGTATGAAGACCTGCTTAAGAAGCTCCTGATGGTATTAAACCTTTTAAGCGTCCGTTTATTTCATTTAGGAAATCCTGTGGAAAGGGCCAATCTTTCTAGGTCCTCGATATCCGCCAACGTGAAAAAGCATTAGTAATCCTGTCCCTGACTCGCTTCTTTTCTATTTGTAGCTGCTATTGCTCGAGCCGTGGAATAAAACGATGACTGTCGTACTTCGCTAGGAATTTAAAGAAGGGGCTCTTGGTGAAATCGTTTGGGACGGTCACAGTAATCAGGCTTCTTTATGGCGCGGCTTAGGAATGGAGTTTTAAATCCTTCTTGTCTATGTCGCAATGAAGCTACTGCTTCTTTTTTTTCCCGCTGCGAGGCTTCCAGTTGAAGATCGCGCTCTCGGTGGCGGCTTCATTAGCGATTTTATTGAAGACGGCTTGAAGCTCCGGACGTTGGGAGGCGATGTTTGTCTTTTCGCCGGAGTCGGAGGATAGGTTATAGATTTCCCAGGGGCCCTTGGCTCCTGATTTGATTCGGTTAAGCCGAACGGCTTTTAGATCTCCTTTGCGAATGGCTTGTTTGCCGCCTCGTTCATAAAACTCCCAGTAGAGATGGTCGTGGGATTTTTGTTCTCCCTTGCCGAGGAGGGAAGGTAGGAATGAGATCCCGTTGTGGTCGGGAGCGGGGGAGGTACTGGTGAGTTCGGAAATTGTAGCCATGAGATCCCAGTGAGCGGAGATGTGATTGCTGCGAGCCCCAGATTTAATCTTACCGGGCCAGCGGGCGATGAAGGGAGCGCGGATGCCGCCCTCGTAAAGGTCGCGTTTGATACCCCTGTAGATTCCGTTGCCATCGAAGTAGTTTGGATCAGCGCCTCCGGCCGAGGTGGGGCCGTTGTCGCTGGAGAACATGATGATGGTGTTTTTTGAAAGTCCCAGTTTGTCGATGAGGTCGATGATTTTTCCGACGTCGCGGTCAAGTCGGGAGGTCATTCCTGCAAAGCAAGCGCGTGGGGTGGGGTGGCTGCGGTATCCTTTTTGGGGAGAGTTTGGGTTTTTGTAGGGACTTTTTTCTTTGATGGTTTTTAGGTAGGGCTCCATCGAGTCGTCGGGGACGTCGAGGTCCACGTGTGACAGGGTGTAGGCCATATAGAGAAAGAAGGGTTCATCTGTTGTACTCTGCTTCTCGATCCAGTTTAGACCTTCAGTGGTAAAGCTGTCATGGATGTAGGTTTTGCGTTTGGTGGGATTATCGGGATAGAGCTCTTTCTCTTCATTTCGCCAAATGTAGTCCGGATAAAAACGATGGGCTCGCGATTGGTTAAGGTAGCCAAAAAAGAAATCGAATCCTTGCTTGTTGGGAATACCGGGAGAGCCAGCTTCGCCTAGTCCCCACTTGCCGACGCAGCCGGTGGCATATCCAGCTTTCTTGAGAACTTCGGCAACGGTGATATCTTCTGGTTTGAGAAACGCTTTGGAATTTCCACGAATGCGTGTGCGTCCTGTATGTTGTCCGGTCATGAGGCAGGATCGGGTAGGAGCGCAAACGGTGCTGCCGGAGTAGTGGTTGAAGAACTGCATGCCCTCCTTGGCCATCTGATCGATGCGGGGCGTCTTCATGATTTTTTGTCCGTAGCAGCCGAAATCATTGATACCGAGATCGTCGGCAAGAATGTAGATGATATTGGGTTTCTCTGCGCCAGTGGTCGAGAGGGTTACGGTCAGGGAAATGAGAGCGATGAGTTGTTTCATAGTGGAAAGGAGGTGAAAATCACGACAGTGGTTGAGTAAAGACTCTCCGGGCGGCTCGGTGGTCCCTGCTTATTTCACGGAGCTTGTGCTCGTCTGCTATTGAACGCAGATCAGGTGTCCGGAGGTGCGGACAAGCAGCTTTCCGTCGAAGGGAACCGGGGTGGCGAGGATTTGCTCTTCCATGTCATTCTCCCCGAGGAGTTCGAATTTATCGCCAATGCGGGCAGAGAACACGACTCCGTCCTCACGGGGAGCGTAGAGAATACCTCCGGCAATCACGGGGGAGGCGTAGTAGGGAACGAGAGATTTGGGAAGTTTGGCCGTCCAGAATGGTTTGCCTGTTTTTGGATCGAGGCAGACGACTTCTCCTTTGTGACGTAGCAGGTAGACTTTTCCTTCGTATTCGATCGGGCTCGAAACGAAGACTCCAAAGTCTTTGGTCTCCCAAAGGCGATGGGTCTCTGTGACATCGCCTTTTCCACCGAGACGGACTGCGTGGACCTCAGCCTGCTTCCGGTCGTCCCGGCCTACTGGAATCAGGGCGATATTTTTCGAGACCACAGGGGTTGCGATTGGTGGCCAGAGTTTTTTGCCCTTCGGATTGAATCCTCCGCAGGACCAGAGCAGGGAGCCATCGTTCGCTGCGTAGGCTGTCAGGTGGTCAGAACACCACACGAGTAGGGCGTCCCGGTCGCCATGACGGATCGGAATGGGCGTGGTGTAGCCTTGGTCATTCTCAGCAGGTGCCTTGTAATTACGTTCCTTTTTCCAGCGGATCTTGCCGGTGGCTTTATCGAATCCGGCGATCCACGAATCTCCCGCGTGGAGGCGGGGAAGAATGATAAGGTCGTCCATGAGGATCGGAGAGCTACCTTGGTCCCAGTAAAGGTCCTGACGACCGAACTCTTCGGCCAGATTTCGTTTCCAGCGGATTTTTCCGTCCATTTCGAGAGCTGCGAAAGTGCCGCTCTTGAAGTACACGAAAACTCCTTTTCCATCGGTGACTGGTGAGGCGTTGCTGCTGGTGCCCAGCTTCATGTGCTTTGCTTTGGTTTCGTTTCCGAACTCGGTTTTCCAAATCTGTTTTCCGTTGAGGTCAAATGCCAGAGCGGTATCGACGCCTTCGGTGGGTGCGGTGAGAAAAATGCGCCCGTTCCACACCACCGGCGAAGAAGCTCCTTTCCCGGGTAGCACGACTTTCCAGGCGACCTTGTCGGAACTCCACTTGGTCGGATAGTTGTTGCCGGTCCGACTTCCATTGTGTGAAGGCCCTCGCCATGAAGGCCAGTCCTCCGCAACGAGGGAGGAGAGGCTCAAAGAAAATAGGCAGGCGATGGTAAAGGTAATGGCAGAAATGGAAGAGCGCATGTTTGTTATTACCATCATCGCAGGCTATGTCTTTCCCCATTGTTTGGGATGGGAACTGCCTCCTAAGGTTTAGAGACAATAAAAAAGCCACTAGGTTTCTCCAGCAGCTTAAAAAAATTCGATCAGAGAACCACCGATACAAGCTCATTGGTTGAAGTAGTCCCTGACCTTGGGCGACAGTTCCAGCTCCCGCCGCGAACAGGAATAGATGTTGCGGCTGTAATGAGTGTGTGTTTCATCTCAAAATCTTAGTTTGCGAAGGTAAATTCGGAATTGATCTTTTTAATTTTTTGAAATCACGCTAATTCCAGAACATGGGAATTCAGAGAGATGAAACAACGCAACGGATGAGCCGCATCGTCATTCATAATGACACCGTGTATTTGTGCGGGCAGGTTGGGAAGGATGCTACCAGAGGCATTACCGAGCAGACTGAGACCATGCTCGAGAAAGTAGATACGCTTCTGCTTCAGGCAGGGTCAGATCGTGAGCACATGCTCTCGGCAACCGTCTATGTGCGGGATATGAAGGATTTTGCAGCCATGAATGAAGTGTGGGATGCCTGGGTGCCGGGAGGGCATGCTCCAGCTCGAGCGTGTGTGGAAGCACGGATGGCACGCGCTGAACTCCTGGTGGAGATTTCAGTGGTTGCCGCCGTCAAGAAATAGAGAAACGTGTAGCCGTGGCATCTTGGTCCTTTGCGAGCTGCGGGGGGATACGAAGAGAGGAGAAGAAGCCTTCATCGGCTCTGGCAGGAGTTTAATCCATCAAAACTACGAGGCGTGGGCCGTCATCGAGGATGAAAGACTCATGTATTCCCGCCCGATGACTGTGTTCGGATTCCGTCACCCCTGAGTCTTCCGGCCTATCGGACTCAGCAGGGGGGGATGAATTGTTACGTGATCATTGTCGCTTTGGGGCAGCAAGTCGCTGTCGTAATAATTTGCCTGATACTAAAGTCCCGTAAGAAGATGGCAAAGCACGTTAGCGATAGCCAAAGATCACTCGCCAGAGTCTCTTCCAGAGCGATGGCTTCTTATCCTGAATGACGTGTGGGAGTGCGTCGAGAAGTGCGGAACGAAGAGCCTTGGAGTGAGTTTCGGCCTCGGTCATGAGACCGAGAATTTGTTTTAGATAGTCGTTGTGCTGCTTCATGGCATCGCTTCCCAATACGGTTTCGAAATCGACCATTGCCTCTGCGCCCCATGCTTCGAAAGACTGAAGTCGTTTAATTTTCTGATTCAGTTTAGTGACACCGCGCGTGGTCGGGCTTAGTGGTGCGGTGCTAGTCATCCAATCCTTCCAGTAACGATTGCCTTTTGATTGGTTACACTTCCCACACGCTGGCACGAGGTTTTGAATCCGTGTGAGATAGCCGGTGGGCTGACCTTCCCGCATGACGGGAAAGAAATGATCCCATTCTGTCGAGGTGTTTCCGCAATAGACGCAGCGAAGATCGTCTGCATCTAGCTTGAGTAAGGAAAATGCGTGGGCTAATTCGAGCTCTGATGGAAGGACATTTGGAATCAAAGAGCGGACGAAGGCTGACCGCATGGCGGAAGCTCTAGCCCCGATGCTTTCTCCACCGGGCGGTTGGTAGACCTGACGAGCACTGCATTTCTCCCTCTTCACGAGGTGTATCATGTGAGTAAATCTACCGCTGTCATTGACAATCTGCCCAAGAGGGCCGAGTTCCTAGGGGCTAGCTTTTGGATGGGAGGGTCTTGAAACCTCCTTAATCGCTCCTGGCAGGAAAGGGTTGAAGCCGTGTTTGTAACGAACCGGAGAGGGGAAAAGGGAGGTATTTCTTCACCTCACAAAAGAAAAGCCGATGCGCACGGGACGCATCGGCTTTGAAAATGATTCGAAGATCGCTTTAGCGACGACGGCGGAAAAGCATCACTGCTCCGAGCAGGCCCAGAAGACCAGTCGATGGCTCGGGAACGGCAGACTGATCAAGTTCAAAGCCATTAATTCCGAAGAACATTTTGTGAACCTGGCCACTTCCAAGCGGAGCAAATCGAAGAACAACATCGTCGCTTCCATTTGCCGCGAAGGTCAAATTCTGGGTCGAACTCAACGCCGCAGGATCTCCCCCGGCAATATTCACGCCGGTACCTGGCAAAATTTCGTTCTCGGCGGGAACGCCTCCAGCGAGGCTGTTTGTCATTCTTCCGTTAATGATGGAGCCGTATGTTGCTCCTCCGTCAGTTGAAATTTCTGTCGTAAAAAGAGCGTTCATGTTTTCCACGTCATGGTGGAAGGTTGTCATTTCATAATTATCAGCCGGAAGGCTTCCGAGTGTCAGGAATAAATAGGTCGGAGTTCCAGTTGTCCCATCCCAGATTCCCCCACCTGCACGGGAATCGGTGCCGATCCAGTCGCGCAGCAGATTCTGGCTGTTGCCCAACCAAGAGTCCGTCTGTCCCTGGCTTCTTCCAATCGACTGGCGAACAGCGTTCGAGGCTCCACTTTCCCATTCTGGAAGAAGAGTCACTGTAACCGCTCCAGAGTTGATAAAGGTGGTGTTGTAAGAGGCGGTTGTGGCCGGATTCAAGTGGCTAGCACTCTCGTGATTAGTGTGGTAGGACTCATATCCAGCTTCATTGTGAACTGCAGCTGCTCCCGCCGGGTCTCCCGCTACCGCATTTCCTCCCGAAGCTTGGTTTGAGTTGAAGTCGACAAGCAATGTAGCCGAAGCGCTGCCAACGCACGAAAGGATGACGGCTGTTGTTGTTAATGCTTTTTTCATATAAACAGTTTTACTTACCTTCTTCGCTCGAAAGGCTTGAACCCTAAATAGACAATGTGTCGTGAATCAACAAGTAAAAAGGACACGATTGGAGTAGTTTTTCTACCATCATGATGGTAGAAATTTTTTTAGGGCGGAAGTGGATTGAAGTCGCATTTGGCCCGGACCGGAGAGGGAGAGACGAGGGGGTGGTTGGCATGCCGTTTAGAACGGCTCCTCGTTTTGGAGCCGGAATGGAAACCGCCGGTCTGTGATTGGGAAATGGATTTTGTCATTGGAAAAGTCTCGGGACTCTTCTTCGTCACGATGGTTGAACAAAGCACGCGCTAAACTCATATCGCCAAGTTTCCAAATAAGACTTCCGAAGTCGTTGCGGTTCAAATCATAGCCAAGCTTTGGCCGCACTGTCCAAAATTACATGCCGTGACCTTCGACAACAGGTAAGAGTTAGCAGCTCATGCCATGACTGATGAGATTTTGGGATATTCGTCGTTTTTCGCTCACCCATATCACTCTTTGGAGCGTGGTCTAAACGAAAATACCAATGGAATGATCCGTCAATATTTCCCGAAAAGAACAGACTTTAAAAAGGTCACGAAGGATTAAATTTTAAAGGTCGAGTCGTAGCTTAATATCAGACTCTGCAAATGCCTCGACAGATAAACTCCATCGTCCAACCTTCTTCACAATCGACTCGAGCGCCTCTAGGTTGACTCCGCTATGAAAATTACCTGCTATCACGGTATGAGTCGTGTTGACGTAGGCGGCTGGTTCCTTTTTGGTGAAACCCGCCATCTAGAATGGGGACAAGAAGGGTAAGGGATAACAAAGCTCTAATCAGATGAAGTCTGATCTGAACACTGGCTACGCATTCTCTGAAGTAAAGCCCCCAAACAGCGTCATGATTACTATCAGACGAGATCGGTCGTCAGGCGGGGGTAAGCTACTTTTTTAAGAGTTCTTCGCAGAAGCTAGGGTAGGCTTCTTTTCCCACGATATAGTAAAGGTGATGGTGAGCCTCCATGGTATTATCGCTGCTGTGAAGGACTGTTCTAACCTTTTTAGGCAAGGGGAATTGTTCGTTGATTTGACTGCGAATCTGATTCTTAACCAAGACGTTCAGGTTGGTGATAAGGGGGTATTTTTTGAAGGAAGGGTGATCTTCGGTGACGAGTTGTGGAGAGGGATCAAAGCAAATTAAGGCGATGGTGGGAGGGACCATGATCTTGTCCCGGTATTCGAGCCAATTCCCTCCTCGAACATTATGGACGATCCGTTTTTGCTGGGTTTTATCGAGGTGAATGGTGTTTGTAATTTCAAACTGCTCTTCAATTTTTCCGACCGTGGCGTTTAGGATTTCGGGAGAAGAGGAGCCATCATCTCTGATGAGGAAGACGATCAGGCCGGGGAGTTTTTCAGCAAAGGTAAAGTCCGTCGATTCCTCCAATCGGCAGAGCCGCGTGAGCCATTCTTTTTCGCAAAAGCGCCAGCGAAGTTTCAGATCGTAAGGCATGGTCCACCCGGTCGAGACCAAATGCCTGTAGAGTGATTCGAGCGTAATCGGTTGCTCCAGTTTGAGGACCAATTGTTCTGCGAGTTGTGAGAGGATGGTCTGGTAGTCTCTGGTGCCCGTGTCCCGGGGTGGGTCCGTTGAGCTGATTGGAAGGCCTGATTCAAATCCCTTGTGAAAAACGAGGTGGTAGCAGAGCGACTGAAAGTGCGCATAGGGCGACGGGATGTAGAAGTAATTCCCATAACGCTCCTGGTTTGAAATAATTTGTTCGGCCAGGCGCGGTGGGTAGTAGGGGTAGCCTCTGGCAGAGGTTCCTCTTTTCCCAGTGACGCTGTAAAATTCAGCAACGACGTTTCCTGGAAAGCGTGCCCCAATCCACATGAGCTTTTTAAGGTCGGTGTGCCGAAAGAGGATGTCGATGTCCTTGGTCGTTGTTTTTTCTGCTTCGGGAGAAAGGGGCACTTCGTTGAACCAGCGGAGGACGACGTAGTCGATTTGTGCTCGATCAAGTTCACCGAAAAAATCAACGACGTTGCCAATCTTAAGTTTGAATTTCCCCCCCCGCTTTTTAGATTTGCGGCGGCGAGACTCGATCCGAAGAAAGTTGATGAAGTGCCAAGGGCGAAGCATACGGTCAGTTTTTTTACGGTTGATTGAGGTCGAAGTCGAGGCGGTAGCGGAATTCGTTGCTAGGTCGGGGTTCTTGGGCGTAGTGAAGAGCATTTTTTAGAAATGTCTCTTTGGGAAGGTTGGGATTGACGGTTTGAAAAAGAGTGGAAAGCCATTCCCTCTGAGAGGCTTCCGAATAGATCTCATTGAGGTAGCGGAGGAATTGGGCGGCTTGAAGAATGAGCTGGTGATTGTTGCGTGGCGAAATGAACCGGCAGGCCTGCCAATCGATGAGGTAAGGCGTGTCTTTGAGGTTCTCCGCCATGATGTTATGAGGGCTGACATCAATGTGGTTGGCGCCGAGTTGGTAGAGTTGAGCGATGATGGGGATGGCGAGAGTGAAGGCCTTCTTGGCGTTGGGGAGATTCTCTTCGGCAAATTCCATCAGGGTTTTATGGGACTCGAGTGGTTCCATAATGACACCGTTGGCTTTAGTGAGGCCGAATCTTCGAAACTCGAAGTAACCGAGATAGCGGGGAGATCTAATCTTCAGTCGCTCTGCCTCCAGCATGTTATGAGCTTCCATTTGGCCAAATCGACCGGGACGGATTTGATTGCTGAGCTTCTTTAAAGGGAAGCCCTTGATAACAAGAGATCCTCCTTCGATAGCTGGGCGGTGCATGAGAAGGACAGCTTTACGCTTTTCTCTTTTGTAGATTTTCAAGGAGTCGGATTCCGCGATGGAATCGAGGCTTTGGAGGACCTTGGTGAGTGCGGGGAAAAGAGCGACGTTGTCCGAGTAGAGAGCTAGCCCTCTATCGAAATGTTTTTGCTGGTTCCGAATGGATGATGTTTTCGAAGTCATGAGGAACTAAAAGAGGGTGAGGAGTCGACTTGGGCTCGCTGCAACCATACACAAATCGGATTGGAACGCATGGATATTAACTGGGGCGACTGGTCTTGAGCTTTTTAAACTGTTCTGAGACTAGTTTGACTTTAATGCCCGTTTCACGCGGCGTCTGGCCCCCTTGATCTCGATGTTTTTCGCTCCAGCCAAGTCGCCAATTAAAACGAGTGGGAGGCTCGAACGTTCTCTGGAAGGTATGCTAGATTCTGAGAGTAGACTCGAGTGAGGTGCGCCAGTTCCATTTGTTTTTTGAGTATTGGAAACGAGTCGGGCTTTTTCGATTTTTCAGTCGATAAAGGTCATGCCTTTGTGGATTATCTTGAGGCTCTCGCTATTGCGAATCCAGATGATCTGTTTGCCCAGGTTCGCTTCAGCCTAGCTCTCGAGATTTTGTGGATGAGTTGTTCATCTCCGGCTTGCAGATGGGCGGAATAGGTAGACCGGCTGTCTCTGAAGATTTTTGGACTGAGTATGATTTTTCGATGATGTTATCGAGAAGTTGTCTTGTCGTGGGCTCGTCAAGGATTGGTTGAAGGTGAAAGAAGAGGATATTCCCTTGCTTTGTAGTGGTGCAAGTTCTGTAATTTCGAGTGCCCGTTTCTGTATCTGGTTGGCTTAAAGACTGGAAGGTCCTTCATCGCAATGAGTCGAACGGAGGACTGATGGTTTTGATGGAGAATGATCAGGTCGCCAAGGCGTTTCCCTCAAAGGGATGTCTTTTGGGATGGATGCGGATCTTATTCAAGAAGACGAAAGCTCATAAGCAGGCTAGGTCGATGAGGAGTTTAATCAGGGTGGGCCTGATGACGCCGGAGCCGCTGGGAGTGCTGAGTTTCTATCCGGGAACCGGCCCTTTTGAGGCGGCCTTGCTCTATCGATATGTCCACGATGTTGAGGATGTCAGCGAGTCTCTCAAGGGGCCGCTACGGGCCACGATTTTAAATAACCTGGTGCGCGAGTTGGCTGTGATGGCGAATCATGGAATTCTTTTCGTTGATTTCCATTTTCGCAACGTGATGTCTGATCGAGAGGGGAATCTTTACTGGATCGATGTGGAGGTGAAAGAAGGGATGTCGGTGGTTTATAAATCATTTTGGTCCCGCGTTGTCAGAATGAATGAAGAGTGTGATCCTGGTGTTTTGAGCGCGGTCGAGTGGCAATCTTTCCAGGACGGGATCCGGTCCCAGCTCAATGAGCCTGAGCGATTTTTGCCAGCATGAGTTCGGCGGTTGCGTAACGTCCGGGTTGTGAGCACCAATCTCGGATTTTAGGGATGATAGTCTGACGTTGGGCGAGCGATTCCTCTGTTTTAGCTGCGATTTCTTCAGCAGAAGGGTCGTTGGAAAGGTGAAGACATCCAGCTGCGATAGTGTGTTGAGCGTAGCCGCAAAGGGAGGTGCAGAGAGTAGGGAGTTGATGGGAAAGGGCCTCGGTTAGGACCATGCCGGCTGCTTCCATGCGTGCCGGATGGATGAGGAGGGTGCTTTGCATCATGATCTCCGTGATGTCGTCGCGGGGTCCTATGAAATGAGTCCGGGGTGTAATCTGAAGGGAGTCGGCTAGTTTTTTGAAGGGAGCTGGATCATCTTGTCCGCAGATGACGAGGTGGCATTTTTTCCCTTCGCCGGTCAGCCGGGCCAAGGATTGCAGGGCCAGATCGAGCCCTTTGAGTTGGTAGTTCGAGGCAACGAAAAGGAGGATCGGGGTGTCTCTTGTAAGATTAAGTTCGGCGTAAATGGGAGGGTTTTCAGGAGCAGGGGTGGCCGGGCGGTCGAGCCATGGAGGGAGGATGGTGTAGCGAGATGCTCGAAGGTTATAGTGCTCTTTAAAAGGGGCCACGGATGCCTCGGAGAGAAAGAAGATGTGAGTCGAGGAGTCTGGGCCGAAGATGCGACGTTCGTTCTCAAGGTAAAAGCGGTATCGGGGAAGAAGGCCGGCAATGGCAGGCTTCTTTTGTAGAAATCGTTCGCGGTAGCAGGGATCGCCGCAGAAGTGGAAATTGCTACCGGGGACACGGCTGAAGGCGATGTTTGCGCTGAACTGATTGAGATTTTGGCAATCGCGGCTGAATCGGGCGAGCTTGCCGTGGTTCGTGCGACCTCCGGAGTATAGCGGGAGGAGGTTGATCCCGGCAGGTTGGCAAGTGGAGGTCGAGACGACGAGGGTGGCGTTTCCGGCATGCCGGGCGAATCTCACGGCATCACGTTGCAGGCCCCCGTAGGGGAAATAGTGCTGGAGGAAGATGCCGAGGTTCACGGGATACTGCTTTTGATGCTAGATGACATGGGTTGTCAGGAGGGGGGTGGAAACCTCCAAACCGACTAACGTTATGAATGATAAGAAAATCGAATCAACTAAATCCTACAATACGATCAAACTCGGTATCAATGCCCACTCGAAGTAATACTACGAAACCGGCAACTCGACGGTGCTACCCCGCAATCGTTGTAGAAGATGGAACTAAATGGGCTCCTGCACTTTGTGGGCAAACAGCAGAAGCTTGTCGGTGAGGTTACACCTTTTATGCCCCGAGCGGAGCAGGATCGATCTTAAGACCGCCCGAAGAGCAGGAGCGAGGGGCGACTATTAAACTGGGACTTCGGCGACTCCCTGCACCGCAAACTTGAGGTGATGAGAGTGAGCAACCTCGTGGTGCAACCGCAGGATTTGGACGAACAGAG